>CAJMLW010000001.1 GCA_905214495.1 uncultured bacterium
CTGTATGTTATGTAGAGCCTTCTCGTCGTCCAGCAGACGGTCGTTATGGTGATAACCCTAACCGTTTGTTCCAACATCATCAATTCCAAGTTATCGTGAAACCATCTCCAGATAATATTCAAGAATTGTACTTACAATCCTTGGCAACACTCGGTATTCACGCTGAAGATCACGATATCCGTTTCGTAGAGGATAACTGGGAATCTCCAACATTGGGCGCTTGGGGCCTTGGCTGGGAAGTATGGCTCGACGGTATGGAAGTAACGCAGTTCACATATTTCCAACAAGTTGGTTCCATCGACTGTAAACCAGTTTCCGTAGAAATTACATACGGTTTAGAACGTTTGGCTATGTACATTCAAGGCGTAGAAAACGTATATGACCTTAAATGGAATGAACATGTTACATATGGTGATGTTTGGCATGCCAACGAAGTTGAACAATCCGTTTATAACTTTGAATTAGCTGATACAGATATGCTTTTCAAATTGTTTGATATGTACGAAGCAGAAGCAAAACGCGTTTGCGGCGCAGGTTATGTATTACCAGCCTACGACTATGTATTGAAATGTTCACACACATTCAACTTGCTTGATTCCCGTGGTGCTATTTCCATCAGCGAACGTACTGCTTTCATCGGCCGCGTACGTGCACTAGCTCGTATTTGTGCACAACAATACCTTGCTAAACGAGAAGAATTGGGATTCCCACTTTTGAAAGGAGATAAATAAGATGGCCAAGGATTTATTATTTGAAATCGGTGCAGAAGAAATTCCTGCCGGCTTTATGCCAAATATCTTAGGTCAATTGAAAACATTGGCTGAAACAAAATTAAATGATGCCCATCTTCCTTTTGAAAGCATCGCAACATACGGCACACCACGTCGTTTGGCTCTAATCGTGAAAGGTCTTGCTGATACATCCGCTGAAATCAGCGAACGTCATAAAGGTCCTTCCGCATCCATCGCCTATGATGCTGATGGCAATCCTACAAAAGCAGCTATCGGCTTTGCCCGTGGTAAAGGTCTTGATGTAGCTGATCTCGTTGTAGAAGACGGCTATATTTACGCTGAAACTAAGACGGCAGGCGTACCTGCAAAAGATATCGTCACAGATATGTTGCCACAATTGATTACAGGTCTTAACTTCCCTAAATCCATGCATTGGGGCAATTTAGATGCTAAATTCGTACGTCCTGTACGTTGGCTTGTAGCCTTACTTGATGAAGAAGTAATTCCTGTAGAGTTTGCTACTGTTAAATCTGGTAATGTAACACGTGGTCATCGTTTCTTAGGTGCTGATGAAATCTCTATCAAAAATGCAGCATCCTATGTAGATACATTAAAAGAAAACTTTGTTATGGTTGATCAAGACGTGCGTCGTGAATTGATTTCCAAACAATTACATGATATTGCAGCTTCTAAAAATGCATCCATCGTTTGGGATGATGATTTGTTAGAAGAAATCAACTACCTTGTTGAATGGCCTACAGCATTATGTGGTGGCTTTGAAGAGTCCTACTTGGCACTTCCAGATGCAGCTATCATCACACCAATGAAAGACCATCAACGTTATTTCCCATTGGTTAATCAAAACGGCAAATTATTGCCAATGTTCTTAACTGTTCGCAACGGCTCCGATCATTCTATTGAAGTAGTTCAAGCTGGTAATGAACGTGTATTGCGCGCACGTCTTGATGATGCTAAATTCTTCTTCAATGAAGACCGCAAGAAACCTCTTATCGACCGTCAAGATGGTTTGACAAAAATCGTGTTCCAAGAAGGTCTTGGTAACTTGGCTGACAAAACTGAACGTTTGTTAACATTAGGCCGTGTGTTCAGTGAAGAATGTGAATTACACGAAGATGCGCGCGTCGTATTAGAACGTGCTACTGAACTTGCCAAAACAGACCTTACAACAGGTATGGTTACAGAATTTACCGAATTACAAGGTGTAATGGGTAAAGAATATGCGTTACTTGACGGTGAATCCCCAGAAGTAGCAGAAGCTATTTTTGAACAATATTTACCTCGTTTTGCAGGCGACGTATTGCCTCAAACAGAAGCTGGTAAAGTGTTGTCCATTATTGACAAAATTGATAATATCGTTGCAACATTTAGCCGTGGTTTGATTCCTACAGGCTCCCAAGATCCATATGCATTGCGCCGTCAAACAATTGGTATCTTGAACATATTGCTTAACAGCGAATGGAATATTTCCTTGCGTCCAATCATCGTGGAATCTA
Source organism: uncultured bacterium (assembly GCA_905214495.1). Lineage (GTDB taxonomy): Bacteria > Bacillota > Negativicutes > Veillonellales > Veillonellaceae > Veillonella. The sequence continues at coordinate 2,246 of CAJMLW010000001.1, forward strand.
TGAATCTTCTTAATGTGCCTACAGATAAACAAGATGAATTGCTTGGCCAAGTAGAAGAATTCATTACATTGCGTTTGAAAAATATCTTCCTTGATCGTGAAGTGCCTTATCACGTAATCGACTTGTTGTTATCTAACAATGAATTGTCCGTTGCCGATGCTGAAGGTCTTGTGAAAGCTCTCTTGGCAAACCGCATTGATGAAAATGTTGAATTAGTACAAGCTTTCACACGTATGTATAATCTTGTGAAAGATGTAACATATTCTGGTGTTGATGAAAGCCTATTGAAAGAAGATGCAGAACGTGCCTTGTATGAAATGGCTACGAAAGCATCTGAAGCAAGTATCGATGCATGGGATAAAAATGACTATGACGCTGTTGTGGCAGTACCTGCTACATTGGTGCCTGCCATCAATACACTCTTTGAAGATGTTATGGTTATGGACAAAGATGAAGCTATTAAAGCTAACCGTTTACAACTTGTTCGTTTGGCATATAGCGTAATGGCTATTATCGGCGATATTAGTGCATTAAAATAACATATATTTTATATAGTTAGGAAATTACATTTGTCTTAACTATGTGAAACTGAGGAAAGGCAACTGTGGTTGCCTTTTCTTTATGCAGGAATTTTGGCATCTATGTCGAATACATAAAGTATACAAAGTTGTAAGGAGATGTCATTATGATTACAAATGTTGAATTATTCAATGCCCTCCGTAATGTGACGGCTAAGCGTGAAGGTTCACGTTATAGAATACTTATGGAATTATATACTATCGGTAAGGGAACGAGCCAACGTGTATTAGTGGATAGTTTACAGATTCGTCCAGCTACCGTATCAGAGCAACTGGATGTACTCATACAATTGGGGTTTGTAGAAAAGACTATCGATACGATGGATAAGCGGACAACTGTTGTAACACTAACCGATGCAGGGAAAGAAGAAGCACATAGTTTAGTTGAACATAGGGAACAGCAGTTAGCTCATCGGTTTAGACGATTATCGCCAGAGGATCGACAAGATTTGTATGACCTATTAGGCCGTATTGATTAAGCTATATACTTATATAGTTGTGGTGAAATGGGTATATAAATCTATACAAGATATAGTGTGCAACCTCTTGCATTGTACATTGACTTGTGATAATATATTACTGTTAATTTGAGACAGTCCGCTGCCTATAAGGTGTAGGTATTGAATGTCTGCAAACAGGAGGAAACAATGAACATTATTAACGTACTTGAACAAGAACAACTTCGTACAGACATCCCTACTTTCCGTGCTGGTGATACAGTACGCGTACACGTAAAAGTAGTGGAAGGTAGCCGTGAACGTATCCAAGTATTCGAAGGCTTGGTAATTAAACGTCAAAACGGTGGCGTACGTGAAACTTTCACAGTTCGTCGTATTGCATCCGGTGTAGGTGTAGAACGTACATTCCCACTTCACAGCCCACGCTTAGCTAAAATCGAAGTTATGCGCCGTGGTGTTGTTCGTCGTGCTAAATTGTACTACTTACGTAACCTTACTGGTAAAGCTGCTCGTATTCGCGAAAAACGCTAATGTTCTTAAAAGGCTGCCGTTGGCAGCCTTTTATTTTTGCTAAAATATAGATATAAATATATTCATATAAGATAGATAGAAAGGAGACATTATGGCAGATTCACCTATCGTACATTGGTTCCCTGGGCATATGGCAAAAGCGACGCGTATGATAACGGAGTACATCAAAAAGGTAGACGTTGTTATCGAGTTATTAGATGCGCGTATTCCTCGTTCTAGTGCGAACCCAGTTATCTTAGAGTTAGTTGGTCAAAAACCGCATATTGTACTGTTAAATAAGGTAGATTTAGCAGATGCAAAAGCAACGAAGGAATGGACAGAATTCTTTACAAAACAAGGCATAACTGTATTAGCTATCGATTCCAAATCTGGGAAGGGCAATAAAAAATTAGTATCTACTGTAGAACGTCTCAGCAAACCTATCATAGATCGTTGGGTAGCCAAGGGCATACGTAGTCGCTCTATACGTACCATCATCTTAGGCATTCCTAATGTAGGGAAATCTACATTAATTAATTCCTTGGCTGGTTCTGCAGCAACTCGTACGGCTAATAAGGCAGGTCACACGCGTGGTCAACAATGGGTTAAAATCGGTAAGAATATGGAATTGCTCGATACGCCAGGCGTATTATGGCCTAAATTAGAGGACCAACGGGCTGCCGCACGTCTTGCTATGACAGGTGCTATCTCTGATGATGTGTACGATTTAGAGCATGTAATTAAGCAATTGTTAAACCATCTATTGACGAATACACCTAATATTTTAGTTGAACGCTACAAATTAAAAGAAGAAGAGATGGCCGATGTGGATACAATTCTTGAAAGCATTGGCCGTCGTCGAGGCTGTCTTGTAAGCGGTGGTGTTGTTGACCTTGATAAGGCGCGTCGCATTATTTTGCAAGACTATCGCAATACAAAGCTTGGTACAATTACGCTAGACCAAGTCGATGAAGAGCCTTATTATCCAGAAGATGGTGAGGAAACACATAATGGATAAGGATATATTTGCTAAGTTAAAGGTAGCTGATATTAAGGCCCTTTTTGAAACGGAACAAGCTTTGGAAATTTTACTATTAGCACAAGAGGATACTCGTAGTTCCGTTCAAAAGTTAGCAGCTTCTTATATTAAACGTCAAGAAAAAGAGCTAAAAGAACAACAACGCTTGATGAGCATGTACGATTATGAAGGTATATTCTATGATGAAGGGATATATTATGTGGCTGGCGTCGATGAGGTCGGGCGCGGTCCCATTGCAGGCCCTGTTACCGTAGCTGCGGTCATTTTACCTCCTATGACATTAATTCCAGGCCTTAATGATTCTAAAAAGCTAACCGAAGAGAAACGTGAAGCATTGTATGATATCATCATGGATGAAGCTGTAGCGGTTAGCTGTATTTCTTATGGTCCAGAAAAAATTGATGAGCTCAATATTTATGAGGCTACACGTCAAGCGATGTACGAGGCTATTCGCACCTTAGATGTACCGGCAGAGGCTGTTGTAGCGGATGCGATGAAATTACCTGATTTAACAATTCCTGTTGAATCCATCATCAAGGGCGATAGCAAAAGTGCTAATATTGCAGCAGCATCTATCATTGCAAAAGTTACGCGGGATCGATATATGAAGAGCCTCGATGAAGAGTATCCTGGCTATGGTTTTGGTATCCATAAGGGATATTATACAGAACTTCATAAAGAAGCTGTGGAGCAACAAGGTGTGACACCATTGCATAGAAAAAGCTTTGAACCGATTAAATCAATTGTTGGATGGCATCGAGAAGAAAATTAAATAGATAATATACTTAATTATGAAATAAAAATGAAAAATCTATGAAAAAGAGGTTCCTATTGGTCACCTAGGTGACTATTAGGAACCTCTTTTCTATTTATATTCATGGTCAGACCGGCTTATGTTGTATATATAAGTATTCGAAAGCATCTATATACATAAGGAGGTAACCATGAATACGATGAATTGTGAACAAAATTGTAACCTATTAGATGCAAAAGCTCTTGGTAATTGGGGAGAAGATATTGCTCGACAGTATATTGAGCAACAAGGATTGAAAATTGTAACGACCAATTACAAAACAAAGGTAGGTGAAATTGATATTATCGCCAAAAATGGGCTGACCTATCATTTTATTGAAATTAAGGCGCGTCGTGGTGTCACCCATGGATTGCCACGGGAAGCAGTTTCCAAACGTAAACAGAAACATATTAAGCAGGCAGCCATGTATTTTATACGGGATTTGCGGGCCCAGAACCGCAAATGGAAGGAACTGTCCTTTGATGTGGTTGAGGTATATGTACATGAGGACCTTAAGGCCACTGTACACTATATGCCTCAGTGTTTCATGTAGGAGGCCCATTATGTATGCAAAGGTCTATGGTGCTACCATAGATGGTTTAGATGGCGTCGTTGTAACAGTAGAGGTGGACATATCCCAAGGGCTACCTGTCTTTGACATCGTGGGACTCCCCAATCAAGCTGTAAAAGAATCGAGAGAACGCGTACGGGCGGCCATTAAAAATAGTGGATTTGATTTTCCTATGCGACGCATCGTCGTCAATTTAGGACCAGCAGAGGTACGAAAAAGTAGTTCTGGATTAGATTTGCCCATAGCCATAGGTGTATTAGCCGCATCAGGTCAAATCAGATTAAGCAAACCTAAACTAACATAATTATTACAATCAACTCTGTTTATTGGCGAATTATCCTTAGATGGCAGTCTGAAAAAGACACAAGGCATTCTTAGTATGGCTATGAAAGCACTTGATGATAAGCTACTTACAATCTTTACCAGTAAAGATAATGTATCATTGCTGCACAATATAGAAGTAATTACATCCTATGGTGCACATACATTAGAGGATGTTGTAAAACTTATAATGCGACCGGATGAATATCGTATAGACACTGTTGATGACGATTGTAATGACGCAGTCAACAGCCTCATTGATTACAAGGATGTGCAAGGCCAAGAGCTAGGAAAACGAGCCATGGTTATTGCTGCTGCTGGTGTTCACCACGTGATGATGATAGGTCCGCCTGGATCTGGTAAAACTATGTTGGCAGAACGATTACCAACCATTTTACCACCCTTAAGTTGGGAGGAGCGGCTAGAAACAACACGCATTCATGATGTGGCAGGGTTGCTCGAAAAGAATACGCTGATTGCTAAACGGCCTTTTAGATGTCCTCACCATACAGCAACCTTGGCGAGCATCATAGGGGGCGGTAGTAATGCAAAACCGGGAGAAATTACATTAGCCCATAAAGGGGTGCTATTTATTGATGAAGCACCAGAATTTCCGCGCTATGTATTAGATGCGTTACGGCAACCATTAGAATCTCATATGATTACTGTGAATCGTTTACAAAATAGTTATGACTATCCAGCAGATTTTATATGTATACTCGCCGCTAATCCATGTCCTTGTGGATATTATGGGGACACCCATAAGGAGTGTGTTTGTAGTTCTACAGAGTTAGAAAGATATCAGCATAAAATATCTGGGCCTATATTGGACCGCATAGATCTATTCATCCTTGTAGAGAGACCTAGTTTTAACGATATGTTATGTATGGATTCTGATTCTATGAGCAGTGCAGCTATGAAACAACTCGTGGAGCAAGGGCGCCAGATGCAATTAGAACGTTTCCAAGACCAACCATTTAAGTCAAATGGTGCCTTGCCACATGGCGCTATTCGTGAACTTTGTAATATACGCGATGATTGCTGGGGCTTGTTAGGAGACGTATATGAACGATTTCATTTTACAGGGCGTAGCTTTGATCGATTGCTGAAGGTGAGTCGAACCATTGCAGATTTAGATGGGTCCTTATATATAGAAAACGAACATATTTCAGAAGCGATGATGTATCGGCACATTCCATATCATGTGTCGAGGATAGGAGTTCATGATGGAGCAACAGTATGAAAGTAATTTTTACATTGCCGCCATGCAGAGTATTTCTTCACTAGGGGCGGCTACGATACGTGATTTAGTCGAAAAGTTTGGAGATCCTTATAAGGCATGGTGTGCTTTACAAAATCGTAAGAATCTAACGACAATACTAGGCATTCCGTCCACAAAATATAGGCAAATCGAGAAAGAGGCGACTGACGAACGATTACAGACTATCTATAAGGCTCTTAAGAACTGGCATATAGAATATATTACGTACCTTGACGTATTATTCCCTGGGCATTTGCAAGAGATATACAATCCGCCAGCCGTCATATTTGTGAGAGGAAATGTATCGCTATTAGATGATAAGACGATGAAAATTGCCATGGTAGGAGCTCGAAAATGTTCTGATTATGGTCGTAATGTGGCACTGCGGATAGGTAAGGAACTAGCTGCGTATAATGTGGCCATAGTCAGCGGTGGTGCACGGGGTATAGATAGTCATAGCCATGAAGGTGCTTTAGCGGCAAAGGGACAAGTAATCGTTGTTATGGGATGCGGTTTAGATATTGTATACCCACCGGAGAATAAACGGTTATTTGATGCCGTTCTTAAGAACAATGGTTTATTAGTATCAGAATATCCTCCCGGTACACCGCCATCAGGAGTCCATTTTCCCGCAAGGAATCGCATTATTAGTGGGCTTTCACAAATCATCATCGTAGTAGAGGCCAAGGCGAGCAGTGGGTCTCTGATAACGGCTGATATGGCCGCCAATGAAGGCCGTGAAATCTATGTGGTGCCTGGCAGTATTTTAAGCAATGTAGCGGAGGGCAATCACTGGCTCATGCGCCAAGGGGCTAATATATTGACGAAAGCACAAGATATAATCGAGGATTATGAGTTAAAGCCCCGTGTAGTTGATACGCAAGGGCCCGATGTGTTAAGCTTTAAGGTAGAATGGGAGGTCGTGTTGAGTACAATTCCTACCGATCAATGTATTAGTGTAGGCGATTTAATCAAGAAAACACACATTCCATTACAACGATTACAAAGTATTTTATTAGACCTTGAAATGAAACATATGATTGAGAAGGTTCATTCTAAGGGCTATATTAACATAATCGGGAGTGATGTACTTGTCCATTAAACGATCTATCGTTATTGGGGAACCGAAAGAACCAAAACAAGAAACAAAAAAGAAAAAGACTACGATTAATAAAAAGGTAGCAAAAGAAGCGTTAACACCAGTTGGTATTGTACGCGACAAATCGATTGTTGCTACATCGATGCCGCCAGAGCAACGGAAACCGCGCGTGTATAATCCGGATGGTAAAATCCTTGTCATCGTGGAATCACCAGCGAAATCTAAGACTATCGAAAAATTTTTAGGCCCTAACTATATTGTGAAAGCCAGTATGGGCCATCTTCGGGATTTGCCTAAATCTCAAATGGGTATCGATATTGATCATGACTTTACCCCACGATATAGTAATCTGGTAGCACGTAAAAAGGTGATTGACGATTTGGTGGCCCATGCCGATGAAAGTAGCGCCGTATTGCTCGCAACTGACCCGGACCGCGAAGGAGAAGCTATTTCTTGGCATTTAGCATACATTCTAAACGTGGATACCACATCTAATTGTCGTATTACCTTCAATGAAATTACGAAAACTGCTGTTGCAGAGGCCTTAGAGCATCCACGTACTGTGGATATGAACATGGTTGACGCACAGCAAGCACGTCGTGTACTAGACCGCATTGTAGGGTATAAATTAAGCCCTCTATTATGGAAAAAGGTTTGCAAAGGTTTGAGCGCTGGTCGTGTTCAATCCGTAGCTGTACGTCTCATTTGTGAACGAGAACGTGAAATACAAGCTTTTGTACCTCAAGAATTTTGGTCTATTGAGGGTCAATTTAAGACAAAAACTAATGAAGAGTTTACCGCTGAACTAACGCATGTAAAGGGCGATAAACTAGATATTACATGTGAAGCAGATGCAGTAGCAATCCAAAAGGCTATTGCGGACCATACGGCTACTGTTACATCTGTTAAGACAAGTAAACGAAGCCGTAAACCAGCTCCGCCTTTCACCACATCTTCATTGCAACAAGATGGTGTTCGTAAGCTTAATTTTGGGGCTAAACGGACCATGATGATTGCTCAACATTTATATGAAGGTTTGGAAATCGGTTCTTATGGTCATGTAGGTTTAATTACCTATATGCGTACAGACTCTACACGTATATCCAAAGATATGCAAGAACAGGCAAGAGTCTATATTAAGAGAACCTATGGCGATGACTATTGTCCTGCTAAACCGAATGTATATGGTAAGAAGGAATCAGCTCAAGATGCGCATGAAGCCATTCGTCCTACATCTCTTGAATTGACACCTAAAATGGTAGAACCATTTGTAAATCGCGATGAACTAAAGTTATATACACTAATTTGGAATCGTTTTATGGCTAGCCAAATGGCACCACAACAAAATGAGTCCACTACCATTGAACTAGATATTGATGATACTTATACCTTTAAGGCAACTGGTTCTCGTGTGTTATTCCCTGGATTTAGTGCAGTCTATGAAGATAGTAAGAAAGAAGATACGCCACAATTACCAGCGTTGAAGAAATCTGATGTGGTGGAAACTGTACTTATCGACCCAGAACAACATTTTACGCAACCGCCTGCTAGATATTCTGAAGCAAGCCTTATCAAAACATTGGAAGAATTAGGCATTGGTCGCCCAAGTACATATGCGCCAATTATAGATACTATCGTTAGCCGTAACTATGTAGAAACAAATAATAAACAATTCATACCTACAGAACTCGGCTTTGTAGTAGTAGACTTTTTAGTGGACTATTTTGAAAAAATCATCAACACTGGGTTTACTGCAGAACTTGAAGAGGAGCTCGATGCCATCGCTAATGGTAAGGATACGTATGTGAAGGTATTGACTGATTTTTACAATATATTTAAGCAAGAATTGGATGATGCTAGCGATGTAGACAAAATTCAAATCGCATCCATGGAAAGTGATGAAACCTGTGAGCTTTGTGGTCATCCTATGGTCTATAAATTCGGTCGCTATGGTAAATTCTTAGCATGTTCTAACTTCCCAGAATGCAAGAACACTAAACCGGTTACGATTGGTACCGGTGTTGCTTGTCCTAAATGCGGTGAAGGGGAAATCGTAGAACGGAAATCTAAGCGTGGTCGTATCTTCTATGGTTGTAATCGTTATCCACAATGCGATTTTACGTTATGGGATAAGCCTACTCATGAGTTCTGCGATACATGTGGCAGCATTATCGTTGAAAAATCATATAAAAATGGTACGACGAAGAAATTCTGCTCCAATGAAACATGTCCAACTAGACCGCCTAAGAAAACGAGAAAGAAAAAGTCTGATGATTCAGTAAAGAAAGAAGAGGATACAAAGAGTGAGTGAAAATAGAGTTACTGTTATAGGGGCTGGCTTAGCTGGTTCTGAAGCAGCGTGGCAACTTGCCAATCGTGGTGTTGCTGTCGATTTATATGAAATGCGTCCTGTAAAGAGTTCTCCGGCCCATCAAACGGATCAATTTGCTGAACTAGTTTGTAGCAATTCTTTGCGCGCTGGTAATATAGAGAATGCTGTTGGTCTACTAAAGGAAGAAATGCGTCGATTAGGCTCGTTAATTATGGAATGTGCAGATGCAACAGCTGTACCTGCTGGTGGTGCCTTAGCGGTTGACCGTCATCTATTCAGTGCTATGGTAACTGATAAGATAAAAAGTCACCCTAACATTACAGTGCATCATGAAGAGGTGACATCTATCCCTACAAAAGGAACCGTTATCTTTGCTTCTGGTCCATTAACATCTGAAACACTAGGTAATGCCATTAGAGAATTAACCGGTAATACGGGTTTTTATTTCTATGATGCAGCGGCCCCTATTGTGACCGCAGAGTCTCTTAACTATGATAAGGTGTTTGCTGCGTCTCGCTACGATAAAGGCGATGCTGACTATCTTAATTGCCCTATGAATGAAGAAGAGTATAAACACTTCTGGCACGAATTGACCCATGCTGAGGCTGTACAGCCTAAGGATTTTGAAAAGGAAATCTATTTTGAAGGTTGTATGCCTGTGGAAATCATGGCATCTCGTGGAGAGGATACATTGCGCTATGGTCCATTGAAACCAGTAGGCTTAGTGGATAAGCGTACCAATGAAGAATCCTATGCGGTAGTTCAATTGCGTAAGGAAAATAAAGAGGGCACTATGTTTAACCTCGTAGGATTCCAAACTCATTTAAAATGGGGCGAACAAAAACGCGTATTTGGCTTAATCCCTGGCCTAGAAAATGTAGAATTTATTCGGTATGGTGTGATGCATCGTAATACGTATATCAATTCTCCAGAATTGCTCAATCATGCATTCCAATTACAGTCTGATCATCGACTATTCTTTGCTGGTCAAATGACAGGTGTAGAAGGGTATCTTGAATCAGCCGCATCAGGACTCATGGTAGGGTTACAGGTAAAACGATACCTTGATGATAATGCATTTATCAACTTCCCTAAAACGACGGCTATCGGATCATTGAGCCACTATATATCTTCCTATGAAGGATCTAATTTCCAACCTATGAATGTTAATTTTGGTATTATGGAATCATGGCCTCAACGGATTCGTAAGAAAAAAGAGAAAAATGCTCTCATTGCCAATCGTGCATTAGAAGAACTTGATGCATTAAAGGCACAAGAGCAACTGTAAATGATGGTTGTCGCTCATAGTCTATCTGTAGAATAATTGAATAGATATAAAAAATCCTTCATTCATGGATGTTGTGTATCCGTGAATGAAGGATTTTGTTATTTACGTTTCTTTTGTTTTTGTGGTGCTTCTGGTACTATTTCAGCCCCACCTTGTTGCTTTTTATCTAGATAACCAAAGTAGATAAATAAACAGATACCTACAATCATAACAATGAGGCTCGTCATCTGTGCTGATTTAAGTCCCATTGTGAGGTTTACATAATCACCGCGTAAGAATTCTAAGCAGAATCGCGCTGCGGAATACAAGATAGCGTATAGAACGAACACTTGTCCTTTAGCATGTTTGAATGAGCTAAAGAGTAGTAAAATCACGAAGATTAGAATATCGATTTGGCCTTCCCAAATTTCAGCTGGCCACAATGGCTGATTACCATAGGTGCGGTATGCAAGGGTGCTTTCAGGATAGAGAATACCAAAATTTCCACCCGTAGGATGACCAAAGGCATCACCGTTAAACAGATTAGCCATACGCCCAACCGATTGAGCTAAAATGAGGGCTGGCGCAAAAATATCGGCAAAGGCCCAGAAATCGATATTATGTTTTCTTAGATACCAATAACCTGCTAATGTACCGAGTACAACACCACCTTGGATGGCCATACCACCTTGCCATACGAAAGGAATTTCGAGGAGATGATTGCCGTAATATTGCCAATCGAAGAAAAATACGTCCCATAAGCGGGCGCCGATAAGACCTGCTATAGCGACTGTAATGGAGAAATCAACAATGTGCTCGTGCCACCCACGACCGTCCTTTTTGAGTAAGAAATAGGCTACAGAGGCACCGCTAATGATAGCTAGTGCTAACATGACCCCGTAGGCTCTAATCGGGAAATCGCCTATGAAAAATAGATATTGATGCATATGAACTCCTTTATGAATAAACGTTCATGCTTTTATGAGCATAGAAATTATAAGTGTCGATATATGTATGATATAATATAGAAATTGTTATGTAAACAAAAGCTAGTCAGCATAAATTATAGGAGACATACATGTTACGTAAATTTGCTATGGTTACTGCCTTAACAGCCGCTGTATTATCTAGTATTTCTGGTAATACTGTTCAGGCTGAGGTGTTGGTGCCATTACAACAATATTTAAATACGACCAACCGTAATTATGAGGCCAATCAGTATAAGACATCTTATACAATCTATGTGCCACAGCTAGAACTGAATGGTACAACTATTACGATGAATCCTAAAGCCGTTGGAGAGCCGGTTAAATTGCCGATTACCAAGCGGGATGGTGCCGAGTATGTTGATGTAGAAAATGCAACACCGTTGATAGGCGTCACCTATACTAAGGATGGTGACCACGTTCAATTGACCGCTGCACCAGAGACGATGCAAGTATTGCAAAATAAACCTGTCCAAGGTCCTCTATCTTGGGCCTTTGATCCATGGCCTAACCAAGATGCTCCGTATGCGAAAAAATTGAATGCCAGCGGAGATAACATCATCTCGCCAAGTTGGTTCAAATTGCATAGCCTTGGTTTAGAATCTAGCCCTAATATTAATGTGGACTATGTGAAAACATACAAGGCCAACGGATATCATGTGTGGCCGCTTATTACAAATCGTTTTGATCCAGATTTTACGAGTGGTATCTTAGCCGATGAAGCAGTGTGGAAGAAATACGCTCAAAATCTCATTCAATATGCTTATATTTATGGATTTGATGGATATAATTTTGACTTTGAAAATGTAGACTATTCTGACCGTGATAAATTGACAAGATTCGTAGCATACTTAGCTGACGAATTACATAAGTATAATATTCAATCCTCTGTAGATGTAACGGGATATTCTAATAGTCCAAATTGGTCTCTTGTATATGACCGTAAGTCCTTCGCCAACAGTGTAGATTATGTGGTATTGATGGCTTATGACGAAACATGGGCCAAGAGTACTACGGCAGGACCGGTTGCAAGTTATCCGTGGGTACGCGATCATGCTGAGAAGATGTTGCAAGAGGTACCAAGTCATAAGCTTGTTCTTGGCATTCCATTCTACACTAGAATTTGGCATGAATCAGGCGGTGTGGCACAGGGGGAAACATTGGCCATTAAAAATGAATCATCTTATTTCACAAATCACGCATCGAATATTATTTGGAATGATACGTTAAAATCTTATTATGCAGCTATTCCAACAACTAGTGGTACCGATAAGATTTGGTTTGAAGATAATAAATCCTTAGGGTATAAATTAAACCTAGTGAAAGAATTACAATTGGCCGGCTTTGCTGCATGGCGTAAAGGCTTTGAAGATGATAATACGATTACAATGATTCAAGGCGTTGATTTAGGTAAAGGTACACCTAACACAGCACCAGTTGTTGAAAAAACATTAACAAAGGCTGAACGTAAGGCTCTTGAAAAAGCAGCTAAAGAAAAGGCGAAAGCAGAAGCTAAAGCAGCTAAGGAGAAGGCAAAAGCAGAAGCTAAAGCTGCAAAAGAAAAGGCGAAAGCCGAAGCTAAAGCATCTAAAGAACGTACAAAAGCGAATGCTAAGACTGTGAATGAAAAGCAAAAGGTTGATAATGATATAGAGTCTATCGTTCCCGCTGTTCAAGTAGTAAAAAAGTAGATAAATTGACGGTTTATGGTACGAAGTAGTACAATAATACTATTAATTAGAATCACAAACAGATTTGAGGAGGCACCTACATGAACGAAAAATATGTAGCCCAAGATATTGAGAAAAAGTGGCAAAAGTACTGGGATGAGAACCATACTTTTAAAACTGGATATGACGAAAGTAAAGAGAAATACTATGCATTAGAAATGTTCCCATATCCATCTGGCAATTTGCATATGGGCCATGTGCGCAACTATTCCATCGGCGACGTAGTAGCGCGTTTTAAGAAAATGAATGGTTTTAACGTATTGCATCCAATGGGCTGGGATTCCTTTGGTATGCCTGCAGAAAATGCAGCTATTAAACATGGTATTGCACCTAAAACATGGACTCTTGATAATATTGAGAACATGAAAAAACAACAAAAAGCATTGGGCCTTTCCTATGATTGGGACCGTGAAGTTGCAACATGTAAGGAAGATTACTATAAATGGACACAATGGTTCTTCGAACAATTCTATAAAAAAGGTTTAGCGTATAAAAAAGAAGCAAAGGTTAACTGGTGTGAAACATGCCACACTGTATTAGCTAACGAACAAGTTATTGATGGTCTTTGCTGGCGTTGTGATAATCCTGTAGAGAAAAAAGATTTATCTCAATGGTTCCTCCGTATCACTGAATATGCAGATCGCTTGTTAGATGATCTCGAAACACTCGATGGTTGGCCTCAACGCGTTAAATTGATGCAAAAGAATTGGATCGGTCGCTCTGAAGGTACAGAATTCTCTTTTGATGTGCCATCCATTAACGAACGTATTTCTGTATATACGACTCGTGTAGATACAATCTACGGCGTAAGTTACGTTGTATTGGCTCCTGAACATCCATATGTAGAACGTTTAATTGAAAAAGCACCTAACAAAACTGATTTAGATACTTTTATCACGCGTATGCGCAACATGAGCGACATCGACCGCACGTCTACAGAAGCACCTAAGGAAGGTATGTTTACCGGTTCCTATGCAGTAAATCCTATGTCTGGTGAACAAGTGCCTATTTGGATTGCTAACTATGTTCTCGTAGATTATGGTACTGGTGCAGTTATGGGTTCTCCTGCTCATGACGAACGGGACTGGGAATTTGCTCATAAATACGATTTGCCTATTAAACCTGTTGTTTCTCACAATGGTGAAAACTACAATTTCGATACGTGGGAAGAATCTGACCACGAAGATGGCGTGTTGATTAATTCTGGTGAATTTGATGGTCAAACATCTGAAGAGGCTCGTAAAAATATTACGGCTGCACTCCATGAACGCGGTATCGGTGAAGGTAAAACTAATTTCCGCCTTCGCGATTGGCTTATCTCTCGCCAACGTTATTGGGGCGTGCCAATTCCTGTTGTATATTGTGACAAATGTGGTGAACAACTCGTACCAGAAGAAGAATTGCCTGTACGTCTTCCTGAAGATGTTAAATTTGAATCCGGTGCTGTATCCCCATTGGCAACATCCGAAGCTTTCATGAACGCTAAATGTCCTAAATGTGGTGGCCCTGCGCGTCGTGAAACAGATACTATGGATACATTCATCGATTCATCTTGGTACTTCTTGCGTTACACTGACGCATTGAACGATAAAGCACCATTCGATTCCAAAATTGCTAATTACTGGATGAACGTTGACCAATACATCGGTGGTATTGAACATGCTATCTTGCACTTATTATACTCTCGTTTCTTTGTGAAAGTTATCCATGATTTAGGCCTCATCGAAGCTAACGAACCATTCCGTGGTCTTTTGACACAAGGTATGGTACTTAAAGAAGGCAGCAAGATGTCTAAATCTAAAGGCAATGTGGTTTCTCCAGAAGAAATTATCAATAAGTACGGTGCAGATACAGCGCGCTTATTCATCTTGTTTGCCGCACCAGTTGACCGCGATCTTGATTGGAGTGACCAAGGTGTTGAAGGTTCCTACCGTTTCTTAGGTCGCGTATGGCGTATTGTTGATGCCTATGACCAAGCAGCAAAAGAAAATCATACGGGTGACCTTACAAAAGATGAAGTGGCATTACGCCGCGAATTACACCGTGTTATCAAAAAGGTTACAGAAGATTTAGATAATAACTTCAACTTTAATACGGCAATCAGTGCGATTATGGAACTTGTCAATGCCATGTATGCACATAAGGATAAAGCGGAATCCGTAAATGCTGATTTGGCTAATGAGTTAACACATAATCTCGTGTTGTTATTAGCTCCATTCGTGCCACATATTACAGAAGAATTGTGGCATGAACTTGGCGAAACTGAATCCGTTCATACTATGAACTGGCCAACATACGAAGAATCTGCTCTTGAAGTAGACGAAGTAGAAGTGGTTCTCCAAGTTAATGGTAAGGTTCGCGATAAATTAACTGTTTCTGTGAATATTACGAAAGAAGAATTGGAAGCATTGGCTAAAGAATCCAGCCGTGTTCAAGAATTTACAGAAGGTAAACAAATCGTTAAGGTTATCTACGTACCAGGTAAACTTGTGAATATCGTTGTAAAATAATATTTCTATATATGATTTGTTAATATAATGAAGGCCCCCAACTACATAGGTAGAAGGGGGCTTTATTATCTAGAGAGGTTATTATGGCAAAACGTAGCGATTATATTTCTTGGGATGAATACTTTATGGGCGTTGCTATTTTGGCTGCGCAACGATCCAAAGATCCTAATACACAAGTGGGGGCCTGTATCGTCAGCAATGATAATAAGATCTTATCCATCGGTTATAATGGCATGCCCTTAAATTGTAGTGATGATGATTTTACGTGGGAACGGGATACGGCGGATGATAATAAATATTTCTATACCGTTCATAGTGAATTAAATGCGATTCTAAACTATCGCGGTGGTTCTCTAGAAGGTTCTAAGATTTATGTAACACTGTTTCCTTGTAATGAATGTGCAAAGGCTATTATTCAAAGCGGCATAAAGGCCGTTATTTATCGAGATGATTTGTACAAAGATACTAAAGAGGTTAAGGCTTCAAAACGTATGCTAAAGACGGCCGGTGTAGATATTATTGAATATCAATCGACGGGCCGTGTATTGGAAATAACACTATAATAGATAAAAGAGGGATGGTGTATCCTTCGAAAGCGACTTTGGCCCTGCGGAGGCCGAAGGCCGGAGTCAGACCCGGCCGGTGGAGCTTACGGAGGATGTACCATCCCTTTTATATGTTGTGTGTTATACCAATAAGCGGCCGTCGATCATGATATCTACTTGTTGGCCGTCTTTTGTAATGCCTTTAATATTCATGTTTTCATGACCAATCATAAAGTCCACATGAGCGAGAGAGTGGTTGAGACCACGTTCTTTGAGTTCATCTTCAGATAAACCGTCGCTATTTTTTAGACAAGTTGGATATGCTGCACCAATTGCTAAATGACAGGATGCATTTTCATCAAATAATGTTTCATAGTAAATTCTATTGGATTGGCTAATAGGACTATAGTAATCCACGAGGGCTACTTCACCAAGATATTGAGATCCTTCGTCTGTTTCGATGAGTTCTTTAAGAATATCTAACCCTTCTTCAGCCGTGTAATCAACAATTTTACCGTTTTCAAAGGTAAAGGAGAAGTTAGAAATAGGATTGCCTTGGTAGATAAGTGGTTTTGTACTAACTACTTTACCATTTACACCATTCCATTGAGGTGCACAGAACACCTCTTCTGTAGGTATATTGGCATTAAATTTGATACCCTCTTTGGAGAACTCTTCGCCACCTTGCCAAATATGGTCTTCTGGTAATTCGAGAAGTAAATCTGTGCCATTTTCACATGTGTATCGCAATGCTTTTAAATCAAGAGCGTTTAATGCTTCGCGACGATGACGTAGCTTAGCCATATGATGCGCATATGTTTCTTTTGGTTCTACGTCGTTGAGACGGCATAATTTTAATAATGTAAGCCATAGTTGATCAATTTTTTCTTCATCAGATCCTTCGTAGCCAATAAGTTCAGCCCACAGTACTGTTGGTACAGCGGCTACACACCATGTTACGGATGAGTTCATGATGGCTGTATGGTAGAATGACAGAACCTTATTAAGATTGCGTGAGTTTAGGCTAATGCGCTCTGCAGGAATTCCTGCTAACGCCTTTGGGTCAGCACTGATAAGAGATAAAAAGGCAGCTTTTTCTTCTACATATTGTTCGTAATATACAGGAATCCATTTAGCTGGTGTTTCTAGAACCGACGCATCAGCATGTAATAAGCGTTGTCGTGTAATTGGGGTATGGCGCCAATTGATGATAACCTCTTTGGCACCCAATTGATAGGCTTCTTCCGTAACGATAACTGCAAAATCTTTATTGTCTACATCAACAGATACGATGAGTGTTTGCTTTTCTTGTAAATTAACGCCAGACTGCAATAAAGTACGGGCGTATTTATGTAATAATTCTTGATTCATTATAGACTCCTTAACATAGTAATAGGATATACCGGTAAAGTATGTTCCTTTAATTCGATATAATTTTGAAAACTCCTGCTTATGTGACTAATAGAGTCACATATAGGAGTTTTTTGTTGCATATGGAAACTCTAGTAGTAGGAGGTGACCATATGAAACAACTTATTATGTCACATAAGTGGATTGTAATAATCCTGTGTATTTTAGTAGGAATTTATTTCCTATGGCCTATTATAACAGAAGGAAGCCCCATAATGCCAGATTCATCTGTATTAGCCGTTGATACGACAAAGGGGACTACAACTGAACAACAGGATAATACACCCTTTTCTATGAATGGTGATACAGCGCAGCGAGAAACACATCAAGAGGATGGTAAGGATAGTATTGTATATGTAACCGGCGCTATTCAATCACCAGGACTTTATAAGGTGGCATCTAACTCGACAATTGGCGATGTTATAAAAGGGGCTGGAGGTGCACTACCATATGGAGATATAGAGTCCATCAATTTAGCAGAGACCGTGACAGGTGGACAGCATATTCACATTAAATTTAACTTTCACGGGAATCCTGAATCATTACTACGAAATCAAAAGATTAATATTAACACGGCTACCGTTAAAGAACTCGATTCACTGCCTGGAATTGGGCCAACCATGGCAAAACGGATTGAAGAGTATCGTCAAAGTAAGGGCGCTTTTACATCTATAGAGGATATTAAGCACGTCAAAGGTATCGGCGATGGATTATTTAAGAAGATACGTGATAAAATTACAGTCTAATTTACCTATTTATTTGACACTGAATATGCTAATCACCTATTCGGAGATAGCCCATTATATTCTAAGTGGTATCATACTAGGCATTTTATGTGCCTATAGCTCGCATTATGTATTGCTCGATACAAGTTGGTATTGTATGTTTGGTGCTGCTGGCTATCTACTATATACATTGGTTAAAGCTGTGGTTCGCTATAGGTTACAACCGTCTTTGTCAATTAAATATATAGTTGTAACCTGTATCGTCTCATGTGCATTAGGTGGAGTATCATTTTTACATGTAAACCATCAAATTAATCAGTATGTAGGGCACACTAAATTCTTTTTATCACAAGAAGGCGAATATGCACTACTCATTGATTCTCCGGTAGAATTAAAAGTGATTGATGGGAAAGAATATAGATCATTTAGTGCTATATTGTTAGGGTTAGTGCCACACAAGGATACGGCAAAAGGCGTGCATATTAAGGCCGATGGGCATATTAGAGTAACAATACAAGAAAATTCCACACATCTTCATATGGGAGATTCGATTATCGTTTATGGTACGCCTAAATCTCTCTATTTGACAGAAGAGAGAGGCACTATTGATAAACGAAATAAGGCAATTCGTAATGAAGAGATGGGTGCCATATTTGATGGTACCTATAAGGTGGTTGACTTACATGCTCTTGCACAGTATAAGATAAATTCTTATATTGGTTATTATCAACGGTGGCTGTATATAATTGATTCGATGCGTAATGCTGTTGAAGGATTGATGCAACAGTATCTATCGGATACAACCAAATGGCTCGGAATTGCCTTAGTTCTAGGTGGTCACTATGGAGAATTAGGCCAAGATGTGCTGCGTCAATTTGGCTACACTGGAATCATTCATATTTTATCTATATCGGGTTCCCATATTGCACTGTTATTTTCTATCGTATATGGCCTATGCAGAGTATGTCGTATCAGGAAACGTTATGCTATGATGGGTGGTATTATAATATCTATCTTTTATTGTATAGTGGTTGGTTTCAGTGCACCTGTTGTGCGTTCTACCATAATGGGGATTTGGCTTGCTTTAGCCTATTTAAAGGGCCGTATGTATACGGCGAAGCAAGGATTAGCAGTGACGGCTATACTATTTTTACTATATGATCCGTTACTTATATTAGATGTGAGCTTTCAACTATCCTTTGGAGCTACCTATGGGCTCTTATTATTTGGCATGCCATTATATCGATGGATCACAGTATTGCCACCGATTGTAAAAGCTCCACTAGTACTCTGCATCAGTGCACAGCTTTTATTGATACCATTTCAGCTCTATTACTTTCACTATTTGAGTTTAGCAAGTCTTTTTGCAGCTATTATTATTACACCTTTACTTGATATAGCTATTGTTATGTTATTTGGTTGTACCATAATATCTTTATTTATACCAATAGGTATGGTGTGGAACGTAATCGACTGGGTATTAACTATATGTTTATATGCAAATGCGCACCTCGCTAACAGTTCCATATGTCTATGGTGGATAGGTACAATTTCTTCCACATTAGGGGTGTTATACTATGGGTGTGTGGGATTACTATATATTAATCTAGTCTCATTAAAGCTTAGATTTAGAACTTTCACAAAAGGAATTGTACTTATGGGAATCGGTATAATTGCTATTGCTTATAGTGGCATCTTATATAGGAATGAAACGATTTTGCATATTGTACCTATGAAACAGTCAAATGCATTCCTCATTGTTAAGCCTTATGATAAAACGGCTATGGTATATATTGATACGCCTGATGCTATTCCTATGAAAGCTAGTGAAATTCGCGTAAGAAATGGACTCCAAAGTTTTGGTATTTCATTAAAAAATGCTCATGTTCAACGATTTCAATCGACGGGCAAAAATACTGTTTTATACAAAAATGATATGTTGTCTGTGATGGTCTATAATAGACAAAATGGTGAAAAAAAACTACAATTAAGTGATATGAGGAACACTATTTTGATTACTTCTCAGTCGTATATGGTGAATCAAATTGTAGCATTACATTCGAATCGTCCTGTGCTTGTTAGCATGCCTCGAGGAGCGATGCGAGACATTGATCCCGATGCAGAACATGTTCATTTATGGGGCTATCAATATATTCCGGACTATCGATTATGAAAGGAGGACTGGCGATGAATCAAGTATATCTAATCTATGGTAATGAACCACAACTCATAGAAGAAGAGAAACAAAAGTTTTTCTTATCTCATAAAAATCTAGATGTGCGCGTATTACATGATGAAGCAGGTCCTTCCAAAATATCAGAACAATTGATGGAGGATTCTTTATTTGGCGATGCCAAGGTATTTTGTCTTATCAATCTACCTATCTTGAAAAAAGTAGGCCAAAAAGAGAGTCAAGAATGGAATGCACTGGCCGAGTTACTGATGAATTATACCGGTGATAATCCAGTACTTATTATCTATCACGATATGGTGGATAAACAATTAAAACAAAATAAAAAGATATTAGAATCTATTCCTAATAAGGAATGTAAGCGATTAGAAGGTGACGATTTATTGATGTGGATTCGTCAGTATTGCACCTCTAATGGATATACGCTGACGCATGATGGGCACGACTATCTATCTCACCTATTGGAGTTATGGCAAGATGTGCCGGTTGCGTTTATGCGTACCGAGTTTGATCGATATTTTCTGTTATTAGGGAATCATAAGAAAATTGATAGATCCTTTTTAATGGAACATAGCAGTAATTATGGAGCTAAAAATATCTTTACCTTTAAAGAAGCTCTATTAAAACAAGATGTGAATACCTTATTAGAATTATTTCCGTTTATGTTTAGCTATAAAGAAATCGACCGCGCTATGGGCTATATCGAAGGGCAATTGCGGCTCCAATTATTGGTAAGCGAATGTCGTGCTGCAGGTATGACAGCTAAACAGGTAGAAAATTTTTGTAAAGAAAATGGGGCCTCTTATAAGCCGTACCCTATAAAACTGGCCTATGAAGCAAGTTCTTGTATTTCTATAAAGGCTTTAAAAGCACTCTTAAAAGGATTATATGAGGTAATATTAGATAGTCGCACAAGCAAAGGAGATATGTGGCGATTTAGGGATTTATGTTTGACCTATTGTGGGTATAAGGGATAAAAATGAAAGTACGTTATCGAGTAGTACCAAAACAGAATAGTAAACCTGCTTTCTATGTGAACTGTAATGATAAACAGGTAACCATACAAGCCGCAGATTCAGCATTTAAAACATTAGTGTCATTACAAGAACGATTAGCTGCTTGGTACAAAGAAAAAAATATTTCCTTTGATACTATTCCTACCAATGCAACTACGTCTTGCTGCTTTGCATGGAAGGTAGATGACGATGATGAAGAATTTGCACCATACTACTATGCTGGTGGTTGTGGTGTAGGTGAATTTATTGAAGATGTTGAAGCGCATCGTCAGAAATTAGAGGAAGAAAACATGCCAGAGAGAGGAAAGTCCTTTGCTGGCAATAACGATGATGAAATAGATCATGCAGATGAGTTTGTGCCATTTATGGATGCGGTGGAATTGGACTATTTTAATCCAGACCCCACATCGTATGAGTCTGTAACTACAAGAAATCCATCTGTATCTAGTAGCTCATCATCTACAACTTCAGCTAATAGCGGACATCAACACAAAGGTGGTAAGAAATATCCACAACACGTGCCTAAGGATGCACCAACTGATGAGGGTATGATTTTAGGTCCACGGATTGAGGGCACGACCTCCAGCATCATGGGCACTGTAGAAACACCAAGTGTTATTTTTGAAGGTGTGTTCGTTGGCCTTGATAAACGCGATACTAGGACTGGTAAAAGTATCGTTAATGGCAGTATCGTAGATGATACGAACAGTATGAAGTTTATAAAATTTACGAATAGTCCAGAAGAAGGGGATGCCTTATTAAAGCAATTAAAGAAATTGCAGAAGGTGCGTATTCAAGGTAGTGTCAACTTTGATGATCGATTTGATAAGGACTATATTTTATCTATACGTAGTATCGAAGCTATCGAAGAAGACAATACAAATGAACGGACAGAGGACAGACCAGATTCTCGTGTTGAGCTTCATCTCCATACTAAGATGAGTGATAAAGATGCACTCGTATCGATTAAGGATTTATTTAAAACTGTCAAAAAATGGGGCCATCCTGCGGTCGCTATTACTGACCATGGTGTTGTACAAGCCTTTCCTGAAGCACAAGCACTTGGTAAAGAACTTGGTGTTAAGGTTATTTATGGCGTTGAAGGGTATCTCGTTGATGATGCGGATTTAGAAAAAGAATTATCCTTAGACGTTGTAAAACGAAAAGACGAGGCGCCTCGATATCACATTATTTTGTTAGCTCAAAACATGGTGGGCTTACGTAATCTGTATAAAATGATTTCCATATCCCATTTGGAATACTATAAACGGAGACCTCGTTTGCCTCGTTCTATCATTGAAGAACATCGTGAAGGTATTCTTATAGGGTCTGCCTGTGAAGCAGGAGAATTGATGCAGTCTATTGTTAAAGGTTCCTCCAAAGAAGAGCTATTAACGATTGCATCATTCTATGATTACCTTGAAATTCAACCACATACCAACAATACATTCTTAATTCGCAAGGGTATCGTGCCAGATGAACAAGCTCTGATCGATATGAATAAGACGGTTATTGAATTGGGCGAAGCCCTCAATAAACGCGTATGTGCTACCTGTGACGTTCATTATTTAACGCCAGAAGAAAAGATTTATCGCGAAATTATGTTAACCGCTTGTGGGTTCCCTGATGCGGATGAACAACCGGATTTACATTTGCGTACTACTGATGAAATGTTAGCTTCATTCCCATATTTGAGTGAAGAAAAGGCCTATGAGGTTGTTGTAGCGAATACACGGGCCATCAACGATAGTATTGAAGACATTAAACCAGTGCCAGATGGTACATATTCACCTAAAATCGAAGGGGCCGATGAAGCTTTCACAGAAATGTGTTATGTAAATGCGAAGAAGATTTATGGTGATCCATTGCCTCGTGTTGTACAGGAACGTCTAGATTATGAACTCGATTGTATTATCAGCAATGGTTATGGCGTGCTTTACTATATCGCTCATAAGCTGGTAAAAAAATCACTAGATGATGGCTATCTCGTAGGTTCTCGTGGTTCTGTAGGTTCGTCCTTTGCAGCGACCATGTCGGAGATTACAGAGGTTAATCCATTGCCACCGCATTATATTTGCCCTGAATGTAAGTGGTCGGAATTTTATGAAAATGGTGAATACGCCGGTGGATTCGATTTACCGCGTCGTGACTGTCCTAATTGCGGTCATCCATTACAAACGAATGGTCATGACATTCCATTTGCTATCTTCCTTGGTTTCGAAGGCGATAAGGTTCCAGATATCGATTTGAACTTCTCTGGTGACTACCAAGCGAAGGCTCATAAATACACGGAAGAACTGTTTGGACGTGATAATGTATTTAAGGCCGGTACGATTGGTACCATTGCAGATAAGACTGCATTTGGGTATGTAAAGAAATATGCAGAGCTTAGAAATATTCAGGCTCGCAGTGGATTCCTTGAACATCTCGCAAAAGGTTTTACAAATGTAAAAAATACGACAGGCCAACATCCAGGTGGTATTATGGTTTGTCCTCGTGATATGGACGTGCATCATTTTACGCCGATACAACATCCGGCCAATAAAAAAGAGAGTGGCGTATTAACCACTCACTTTGACTATCACTCTATTGAAGGGCGTATGACAAAACTCGATATTCTGGGTCATGATGATCCGACGATTATTCGTATGTTGGAGGACTTGACCGGTATTGATGCGAAGACGATTCCTTTTGATGATCCGAGAACGCTAAGCCTATTCTCATCAACAGAGGGTATCGGATTGACGCCTGAACAATTGCAAGGGGACCAAGTAGCTAGCCTTGCCGTACCGGAATGTGGTACGAAATTTGTACGGGGCATGCTAGAAGATTCTAGACCGCAGACTTTCTCTGATCTTGTTCGTATTTCTGGTTTCTCCCACGGTACGAATGTATGGCTCGATAATGCACAGGAACTCATTAAAAATGGTACTTGTAAATTGAATGAAGCTATTTCTACTCGTGATGACGTAATGAACTTTTTAATTCATCGTGGCATGAATAAGAAAAACAGTTTCTTCGTCATGGAAAATGTTCGTAAAGGGAAGGGCATTGAAAAGAGAAATAAACAAGGCCAAGCGACTACGGAATTTGAAAAAGAAATGCGAGAAAATAATATTCCTGAATGGTTTATTGAGTCTTGTAAAAAGATTTCCTATCTATTCCCTCGTGCCCATGCGGTTGCTTACGTTATGATGGCTTTCCGCATTGCGTGGTTTAAGGTATATCATCCGTTGGCATTTTACGCGGCCTATTTCTCTATACGTGCAAAAGCCTTTGATTTACGGATTATGACCGGTGATTTGAATACACAATTGAAAGAATTTAATCGTATTAAAGCTCTTGACCGTGGTGCCAGCCCTAAGGAAAAGGATTTGATGTCCGCCTTGGAGGTATCTATGGAAATGTATCAACGGGGTTATCGATTTATCAACGTAGATATTCAACATTCCGGTGCTCGCCGATTTAGCATTAAGGACGGCGCACTATTACCCCCGTTCTTGGCTATCGATTCACTTGGTGAAACCGTTGCTGATGCAATTGTAGAAGAACGGGACACAAAACCATTTACATCGTTAAAAGACTTGCAACGTCGTTGTAAGGTTTCTGCTACCATCATTGAAACAATGAAAGAACTTAAATGCTGTGGTGATTTGCCAGAAGACGAACAAATGTCGTTATTTGGCTAATGCATCTGATTTAATTAAAATTAAAAGGTGTCATCGCTTGATGACACCTTTTTTTAAAAGTTTTGCAGTTTAATTATTTTGGCAGATTTTAGTATAAGGATTTATATTTCATCCAGTTAGTTTTAGCCATTTCTTTAAGTTCTGTACCACGTCCATCAAGGATGGCGTTAATCAAGTATTTACTAAAGCCTTTTGCTTGTTGATATGCAATTTTTGGAGGCATAGCAAGTTCTTGTTTATCTACACGAACGTTGATAATGACAGGACCTTCGTTATAGTTCAAGGCTTCTTTAATTTTTTTATCAACTTCGCTAGAGTTTGTAATGCTAATACCTTTGATACCAGCTGCTTCGGCAAGTTTACCAAAGTCAGGATTTACAAAGTCTGTAGCATAATCTAGGTAACCAGAAGCCTTCATTTCCATGGCAATGAAGCTAAGTTCTTCATTGTTAAATACGAATACTTTCACAGGAAGATTTAATTGTTTTAATGACAACATTTCGCCCATCATCATTGTGAAACCGCCGTCCCCAGATAGGGAGATAACTTGGCGATTTGGACATGCATTTTGAGCGCCTATTGCGTGCATCATTGCATTGGCCATGGAACCGTGGTTGTAGGATCCAATGATACGACGTTTGCCATTTGTTTTGATATGGCGTGCTGTCCAGATAACAGGAGTGCCCACATCGAATGTAAAGATGGCGTCATCAGCAGCCAATTTATTAAGACGATTTACGAAATATTGAGGGTGAATTGCTACGTCATCAGGTTCAGCAACGGCATAGCTGTCCAAATCATTGCGGAATTTAGTGTATGCTTTACGAACGGTATCAATGAATTCTGTATCATCGCGTTGTGTAAGATGAGGAAGTAGTTCGTGTAATGTATCTTTCACAGAACCTATGATGCCTTGTGTTAATGGAACGCGTGCACCTAGGGCAGATGGATTGATGTCTACTTGAATTACCTTAGCATTTTCAGGATAGAATGGACGATAAGGGAAATCGGTACCTAACATGATTAGTGTATCGCATTGCTCAATAGCACGGTAACCGGATGTATAACCAAGCAAACCTGTCATGCCGACATCATAAGGATTGTCCCATTCGACCCATTCTTTGCCTCTGAAAGCATGTACAACAGGGGCTTGTAATTTAGTAGCAAGTTCAACCACTTCGTCATGAGCACCGGCACAACCAGCACCACAGAAAAGTGTAATGCGTTTGCCATTGTTTATATGTTGGACCATTTCAAGAATATCCTCTGATTGAGGAATTACACGTGGCAATTTAGGCGCATGCCATGTAGGTAATTCATCAATTTCTGTTTCCATAACGGCCACATCACCAGGTAGAACGATTACGGCTACATCGCGATTGCCAACTGCGGCATTCATGGCGCGGAATAGGATTTCAGGCATTTGCTTTGGATTAGAAACGAGTTCACAGAAACAAGAGCACTCTTTAAATAAATTTTCTGGATGTGTTTCTTGGAAATAGTTGAGACCGACTTCAGATTGTGGAATATGAGAGGCAATAGCGAGCACTGGTACACGATTGCGATGACAATCAAATAGACCATTGATCAAATGGAGATTACCAGGGCCAGAGCTACCAGCACATACGGTTAATTTACCTGTTAATAGCGCCTCTGCACCAGCAGCGAAGGCTGCAGATTCTTCGTGGCGCACATGTTCAAATTGAATTTTCCCATTACGACGTAAACTATCGTTTACCGAGTTTAAACTATCCCCAGTAATACCATAAATTCTTTCAATACCTGCGTTAGCTAATACCTCTATGAGTACATCTGATATACGTTTTTTTGCCATATTATCACCTCTATATGATAATTAATGTTATTTAAAAATATAATTCATTGTATACTATAAATACTAGTACCTTATGATTGCATATTATGTGACTTCTATCACAATGTATTGTATACATCACAAAATAAGTTCAATTTCTAAAAGTGCTATATAATTGAGATGGATATTAATAAGTTTTCTCATATACAAATGTATAATCTTGCGAAAGTATCATAAAAGTGGTACTATAAACATATAAATTAATATGATAAGTCTTTGGGGATAGGTGAAATTCCTTACCGGCGGTTATAGTCCGCGAGCTATATGGCATGAATCGGTGCAATTCCGATACCGACAGTAGAGTCTGGATGAGAAAAGACAATAGCACATATATTTTGTATGTGTATATATGATGACCCAAGGACTATGTATATAGTCCTTTTTTATTGAGGTATTATGATGAACGACGAATTATATATGAAGCGTGCCATTTCTCTAGCGAAAATGGCAACTGGACATACATCGCCCAATCCCTTGGTTGGTGCCGTCGTAGTAAAAAATAATACAATAGTTGGCGAAGGGTATCACCATAAGGCCGGTGAGGCCCATGCGGAAGTGCATGCTTTAGATGCTGCGGGCGACAATGCTAGGGGGGCTACCTTATATGTAACTCTTGAGCCTTGTGCTCATTATGGTAAGACCCCGCCATGTGCAAAGCGTGTCGTTGAATCTGGTATAGCTCGCGTTGTGATTGGTAGTACTGATCCAAATCCACTAGTGGCTGGTAAGGGCATTCAAATTCTTACTGAGGCAGGTATAGAGGTAACTACAGATGTATGTGTGGATGAATGTATTCAGTTGAATGAACATTTCTTTACATTTATTCAAACACATAAACCGTTTGTAACCATAAAAAGTGCTATGTCCCTAGATGGTAAAATTGCTACTTTCACCGGTCAATCTCAATGGATTACGAATGAAAGTTCCCGTAAGGACGGACATATATTGCGAGCGTCTCATGATGCGATGCTTGTTGGTATTGGTACCATCTTGGCTGATGATCCATTGCTTAATTGTCGGCTCACTAGAGATGAATTATATGAAGCAATTATCAATAGTAATGATGTATCGATAGATAATACATTAGAGGTGCATCAGCCAGATATTATTATTCTGGATAGTCAGGGGCGTACGCCAACGGATGCAAAGGTATTTACGATACCAAATCGGAAGGTTATCATTTATGTAGCGAAAGGTTGTCCAGAGCAGCGTAGAATTGCTTTGGCTAATGTTGGAGCGATTGTAGAGCAAATCCCAACAAAAACGGTACGTCAAGGACGTACCACTGATGTAGCTATAGATATTAAGAAGATAGATATTCAAGCGTGTTTGGAACATCTTGGGAAACAAGGATACACATCAGTGCTTGTTGAAGGTGGTTCCACCATTATCAGTTCCTTTGTTGAATCGTTGGCCTTTGATAAAATTGTTACCTATATAGGCAATCTTGTCATAGGGGGCGCGAATAGTACATCTGCTGTAGGCGGTACCGGTTTTGCTACATTACATGAGGCGCCTACTCTCGAATTTGCTAGTTCGCGAATACTAGATAATAATATTCGCATAGAATCCTATCGTTCAGGAAGGGAGGGCTCCTATGTTTACAGGCATCGTTGAAGAAGTTGGCAAAATAGTAAGCGTTAAAAGGGGTGCCCAATCCTTAGTGTTGACGATCGGTGGCAATACAATTTTTGACGATTTAAAAATTGGCGATTCTGTAGCGGTTAATGGCGTTTGTTTAACTGCCACATCTATTGGAAATCACCAATTTACTGCAGATGTTATGCCGGAGTCAATAAGTATGACGACGTTTACCAATTTAAAGGTAAATCAACCCGTTAATCTCGAACGCGCTATGGCTGCTAATGGAAGATTTGGAGGTCATATCGTGGCTGGTCATGTAGATGGTACTGGTCGTATTGTCAATATGAAACGTACAGATAACGCTATTATTTTCACGATTTCTGCACCAAAACCGATAATGGATTACGTCATTTATAAAGGATCTATTACAATCGATGGCATTAGCTTAACGGTTATGGAAAGAACGGAATCGACCTTTTCTGTATCTATCATTCCGCATACATTAAGCGAAACTGTGCTCGGATATGCATCGATTGGTACAGAGGTAAATTTAGAAACAGATATTACAGGCCGTTATATTCGTCATTTTATGATATTAGATGAGCCTACACATACAAGTAAGT
The DNA here is from genome assembly GCA_905214495.1 of uncultured bacterium. GTDB lineage: Bacteria > Bacillota > Negativicutes > Veillonellales > Veillonellaceae > Veillonella. The sequence goes on from CAJMLW010000001.1 coordinate 31,357, forward strand.
CTCAAAAATCCATGGAATCTCTATTAGTAGAGAACGGATTTATGTAAAAGGAGGAGTTGTCTCCATGAATTATACATTGAACACCATTGAAGAAGTTCTTCAAGATATGAAAGTTGGTAAACCTGTTATTATCGTTGATGATGAAAACCGCGAAAATGAGGGCGATTTAATCATCGCTGCAGAGTTTGCTACTCAAGAAAATATTAATTTCTTTGTTAAATATGCACGTGGTATCGTGTGCACTCCAATGAGACGAGAATCTTTGGAACGCCTTGGTATTCCTGCAATGGTTACAAAGAATACGGATAATCATGAAACAGCATTTACTGTTACCGTTGACCATGTAGATACGACAACGGGTGTGTCTCCTGCAGAACGGGCCTATACGATTCAAAAACTATTAGATCCAACTGCAAAACCTGCTGATTTTCGTCGACCTGGACACGTATTTCCATTGGTATATAAAGAAGGTGGCGTTCTCGTACGCCAAGGTCATACTGAAGCATCTGTTGACCTTTGTCGTCTTGCTGGTTTGCAAGAGGCTGCTGTTATCTGTGAAATCACTAAAGATGATGGTGATATGGCACGTTTACCGGATCTAATCGAATTTGCTAAGGAACATGATTTGAAAATTGCGTCCGTAGCTGAACTCATTGAATACCGCAAACAACATGAAGATATGATCGGATTAGGCGCTTGTTCCCAATTACCAACAAAATTTGGTGATTTCAATATCTTCGTATTTAAAAATGATTTAGATCATAAAGAGCATCTGGCAATCGTTAAGGGCGATGTACAAGATTGTGAAGATGTGCTTGTACGTATTCACTCCGAATGTTTAACAGGGGATGTATTTGGTTCTAAACGTTGCGATTGTGGTGAACAATTAGAAAATGCATTACGCTCCATCGAAAAAGAGGGCAAAGGCGTTGTAGTCTATATGCGTCAAGAAGGCCGTGGTATTGGCTTAACAAATAAAATTAAGGCCTATGCATTGCAAGAACAAGGTCTTGATACAGTAGAAGCGAATGAACAATTAGGTTTTCCTGCAGATATGCGCGAATATTCTTTAGCGGCTCAAATTATTCGTTTCTTAGGTATTAATAGTATCCGTTTATTGACGAATAACCCTGAAAAGCGCCATGGATTAGAACATTGGGGTGTTGATGTACACAAACGTGTACCTCTTATTATTCCTGCCAACAAATTTAATGCAGGCTATTTGAAAACAAAAGAAGAAAAAATGGGTCATATGTTAGAGGACTAATTTTTCTTTACTAACTTAGATATGTAAACTAATCATTCATAGGAGGCTATAACATGCTGGTTCAAGAAGGTAATTTGGTTGGTACTGGTAAAAAATTTGCTATTATCGGTTCTCGTTTTAATGAGTTCATTACATCTAAATTAATTGGTGGCGCAGAAGATTGTTTATTGCGTCATGATGTTAAACAAGAAGATATTACAGTCATTTGGGTTCCTGGTGCTTATGAAATTCCTTTGATTGCAAAAAAAGCAGCTTTATCTGGTCGTTATGATGCTGTTATTTGTGTAGGTGCAGTTATTCGTGGGGCTACTACACATTATGATTATGTTTGTAATGAAGTAGCTAAAGGTATTGCTCACGTTTCTTTAGAAACCGGTATCCCTGTTATGTTCGGTGTAGTTACCACCGAAAATATTGAACAAGCTATCGAACGTGCTGGTACAAAAGCGGGTAATAAAGGTTACGATTGCGCTATGGGTGCTATCGAAATGGTTAATCTTATCGATCAAATCTAAATCAACCTTTGAAAACACTCGGTATCGTATGATACTGAGTGTTTTTTATATCGAAAATATGTTCTTTTAGTAGAAAAATCATGCAAACAAACATATGTTCCTATATAATGGAAAATATGCATATATCATGCTATACTATATAGGCACTAAAGAGTGTAATACATAATAATTTGATAATATATAAGGAATGATTGAATGGATTATATAAAACGTTTTACTACCCGTGAGGGGGTTCGTATGTCATTAGCCGTTACAACGGATACGGTAGAGACCGCGCGTGTACGTCATGATTTATGGCCGGTCGCAACAGCTGCTCTAGGACGTGCCATGACGGGCGCTCTATTATTGGCTGGTGATTTTAAAAATCATGAGAATGTAAGTCTTCGCATTAAAGGTGATGGCCCGCTTGGTGTTGTACATGTCGATGCATTTTCCGATAATACTGTTCGCGGTTATGTAGATGAGCCACATGTGGATGTGCCATTAAAACGTGCTGGAAAATTCGATGTTGGTGCTGCAGTCGGACACCATGGAGAAGTACAAGTTACAAGATTCACTAAATTGGCTCAAGATTATACATCTACTAGCTCTATTCAAAGCGGTGAAGTAGCAGAGGACTTGGCGTATTACCTTTATACATCTGAACAGGTGCCATCAACGATTAGCCTAGGCGTTCTCGTAGACCCAGATTATCATACCATTGTAGCTGGTGGTTTTATTGTTCAAGCTTTACCTGATGCTACCGATGCTGCATTGGCTATGGTAGAAAAGAATATCAATGAATTAGGACCTGTTACAGAATATTTAAAAGAACATCCTGATGGCAAAGGCCTTGTTGAGAAAGTGCTAGACGGCCTTACTGTTAATGAAGTCTATAACGAACCAGTATCTTTTAAATGTCGTTGTAGTCGTGATCGATTCGCTGGCGTTCTTATGACATTGCGTGAAGATGATAAGAAATCCCTTTTAGAAGACGAAACAACAGAGCTAGTTTGTCATTACTGTAACGAAAAGTATCATTTCTCTAAAAAAGAACTAGAAGATATGTTTACACCTAAAGGACCAATTCAATAATAAAACTTTTTCTATAGATTGTTTTATCATTATGTGCGAAAATATAAAGATAGAGTATTTTTAATAGGAGGCAACTATGAGTGCAATCGGTGTAATTGGCGGAACAGGTGTTTATGATCCGTCTATATTTGAAAATATTCATGAAGAATCCTTGATGACTCCTTATGGAGAGATTGATTATGTTCAAGGAACATATAAAGGTAAAACTGTAATTTTTGTGGCTCGTCATGGTAAAGACCATACGATTCCTCCACATAAAATTAATTATCGTGCCAATATTTGGGGCCTAAAAAAGCTAGGCGTTAAATTCATTATTTCCACGACTGCCGTAGGTTCTTTGAATAAGAATTTTGCACCTGGCCACTTTGTTTTAACAGATCAATTTCTTGATTTTACAAAAAATCGCGTCACTACATTCTATGAAGGTGGCAATCGTCCGGTAGCACATTTAGATGTAACAAATCCATATTGCTCTGAGCTTCGTCAAATCATTGAATCTGTAGGTAAAGAACAAAAATTGTCTATTCATAATGGCGGTACCTATGTATGTACAGAAGGTCCACGTTTTGAAACACCTGCAGAGATTAAAATGTTCCATATGCTTGGTGGCGATACAGTAGGTATGACGAATGTACCAGAGGTTAATCTTGCAAACGAAGCGGAAATGGCGTACACAACAATCTCTATGATTACGAACTACGCTGCGGGCATTTCTGAAAATGCCCTTACCCACAGCGAAGTAGTTGAAATGATGGGAGAAATGGCATCTCAATTGAAAGCTCTTATTTTAGGCACAATTGAGGCTATTGATATGAATGCAGACTATGCTGCTCATCATCGTATGGCTGAATACGGCGGATTTAAATTATAAGAGATCGTATCCATTTTGATATGACAATATGGAGGGAGTTCTCATGAACAATATTAAATGGCGTGATGGTACGCTCATTTTATTAGATCAAACAAAATTGCCAACTCATGTGGAATATATACATTGTACCGATTGGCGACAAGTGGCCGAGGCGATAAAGATGCTTCGTGTCCGTGGAGCTCCTGCTATCGGCGTTGCTGCTGGTTATGGTCTTATTTTAGCGGCTGTGGAGGCAAATCGTTTAGAGGTTCCCTTTCCTGAACAGCTATCAACCTTTTATGAGTGGAGTGAAGAATTAAAGGAAACTCGACCGACGGCGATTAATTTAGCTTGGGCTGTTAATCGTATTATAGCGATTGTGAAAGCCGGTCCGTTTGCGTCTATGCATGAAATTATAGACCGCATCACGCATGAGGCCATTGTTATCCATGAAGAGGATGTACAACTTAACACACGCATGGCTATTAATGGGGCCACTTTATTTAAAGGAAAACAAAATTTACGAATCTTAACACATTGTAATGCTGGTGCTTTAGCTACAGGTGGTCTTGGCACTGCACTTGGTGTGATTCGTAAACTACATGAACAGGGCCAATTAGAAATGGTATATGCTGATGAAACGCGTCCTTTATTACAAGGTGCACGTTTAACGGCTTTTGAACTCCATGAAGATGGTATTCCTGTTACATTAGAGACAGACAATATGGCGGCCTATGCAATGCAACAAGGTTTAATCGATGCAATTATAGTTGGTGCCGATCGTATTACAACAGAAGGTGATGTAGCTAATAAAATTGGTACTTATGGATTAGCAGTGCTTGCAAAATTCCATAATATTCCATTTTATGTAGCTGCTCCATATAGTACATTTGATTTTACACTCAAAGATGGTAAGGATATTCCTATTGAAATGCGCGCTGATGATGAAGTGTTGACATTCCAAGGTGTGCCATCTGCGCCTACGGGTATTCATGTATTAAACCCCGCTTTTGATGTAACACCTCATGAACTATTAACAGCTATTATTACTGAAGAAGGTGTTTTAACACCAAACTATCAAGAGTCTATTGCTCGCTTACAATCCGTTGTTGACAATAAGTAGATGTCATTACGGATGTATATAAAACTTATCATGTTAAAGTAAGTTCTTTTCATAACCTGTATATTATTAATTGAAGAATGAAGGGGTACATATGCAATCATTAATTAAAGATATCAATCTCGCTGCTGAAGGCCGTAAAAAAATCGATTGGGTTTCTAATTTTATGCCTACACTAAATACATTAGGCGATCGTTTTGAAAAAGAACAAACTTTCAAAGGCCAAACAATTGTTGTTTCCGTTCACTTGGAAGCTAAAACTGCATACCTTGCAACTGTGTTAAAGCGCGGTGGTGCTGATGTCATCGTTACAGGCTCAAACCCTCTTTCTACACAAGATGATGTAGCTGCGGGACTTGTTGACATGGGTCTTACTGTATATGCTTGGTACGACTGTACTGATGAAGAATATTTTATGTTCCTCAACAAAGCGTTGGATCATAAACCTCATATTATCATCGATGACGGTGGTGACCTTGTTAATTTATTACACACAACACGTACTGATGCAAAAGAACGTTTGTTAGGTGGTAGTGAAGAAACTACAACAGGTGTTCATCGTTTGTATGCATTGGAACATGCTAAACAATTGACATTCCCTATGATTGCTGTTAATGATTCTAACTGTAAATACTTATTCGATAATCGCTATGGTACAGGCCAATCTGTATGGGATGGTATCATGCGTACTACCAACCTTACAGTAGCAGGTAAAAACGTTGTAGTTGCTGGTTATGGCTGGTGCGGTAAAGGCGTTGCAATGCGTGCTAAAGGTTTAGGCGCTCACGTATTTGTTACAGAAGTTGATCCTATTAAAGCTATTGAAGCAGTATTTGATGGCTTCACTGTATTGCCTATGATAGAAGCTGCTAAAATTGGCGATATCTTCTGTACTGTAACAGGTTGTAAAGATGTTATCGTAAAAGAACATTACGAAGTTATGAAGGACAAAGCCGTTCTTTGCAACGCTGGTCATTTTGATTGTGAAGTAAATGTTCACGATTTAGAACAAGTAGCGGTTAGCCATGAACGTGTTCGTCAAAATATCGAAGGCTATACAATGGCTGATGGTCGTAAACTCTATGTATTGGCTGAAGGTCGTCTTGTAAACTTAGCAGCAGGCGATGGTCATCCTGCTGAAATTATGGACTTGTCCTTTGCTATGCAAGCATTGGCTGCTGAACATGTATTAAACAATGGTAAAAACATGGAGCCAAAAGTGTATGTATTGCCTCGTGAACTTGATGAAGAAGTAGCAAAAATTAAATTACACTCCATGGGCTACGATTTAGATTCATTAACACAAGATCAAATCGATTACTTAACAAAGGTAAACTAATATAATCTTTAACTTGAACATCTTATTAACCGAGTCTATATAGGCTCGGTTATACCTATACAAGGAGGCATTATGTCAGATTTATTAATTACCAATGTAGATGTTCTTACCGACAATGGAACATTAAAAAATCATGCTGTTGCAATCGAAAATGGTTATATTACTGCTATCTTAACCGGAGAAGAAGCAAAATCTGCACAATCAAAGGAAATACTAGACGGTAAAGGTCAATTGGCCGCTCCAGGTCTCGTCAATACACATACGCATATAGCGATGGGATTATTCCGTAACTATGCTGATGATTTAGAACTTATGGATTGGCTTGAAACAGCGATTTGGCCAACGGAAGCCAAATTGAATGACGATCTTGTCAAATGGGGTACACAACTAGGTATTGCAGAGATGCTACGTTCTGGTACGACTACATTTAGCGATATGTATTTCTTTATGAATACAACAGCTGATGTTGTGAAAGAAACCGGTATTCGTGCTGTATTGTCCCGTGGTCTTGCTGGTGTTTCTCCTACAGCTGATCAAGCGCTTGTGGAAAATGCAGATTTGTTCCGTACCTATCATGGTTATGATAATGACCGCATCAAGGTCCTATTAGGACCACATGCGCCATATACTTGTCCAGATGCGTATATGGAAAAGGTTATTGCTTTATCTCATGAACTAAATTGTGGCATTCATATGCACTTATCCGAAACCAAAGGGGAAGTGGAAAATGTTATAAAAGCGACTGGTAAGACACCAATCGCTCATATGCATGATTTAGGTTTGTTCTGGAATACTACATTAGCAGCTCACTGCGTACATGTAACAGAAGAAGATATGGCTATTATGGCTGAAAATAATGTAGCTGTAGCTCATAATCCACAATCTAACTTGAAACTGGCTAGCGGTATTGCGCCTATTCCTGAAATGATAGAAAAAGGGATTACTGTAGGTCTTGGTACAGATGGTTCTGCATCAAATAACAATGCGGATATGCTTGAAGAAGTTCGTTTAGCAGCTACATTACATAAAGCTCGTCTCTATGATCCAAAGGCTATTCCTGCACAAGCGGCTTGGAATATGGGGACTATAGAAGGGGCCAAAGCTATTGGATATAATGACCTCGGTAAAATTGCTGTAGGTCAACGTGCCGATATCGTATTATACGATGTATCTGGTATGCATTGGATGCCTCGATATAATGATGTAGCAGCACTTGTATACTCAGCTAATAGCTCTGATGCAAATACAGTTATTGTAGCCGGCAAGGTTCTTATGAAAAATAAAGAACTATTGACTATCGATGAAGAAAAATTGCGTAGCGAAATCGGTAAGGCTCAAGAGTATTTTAAAAACTAAGATCATATACCACATATAACGAAAACCCACTCATGATATAGTTCATAGAGTGGGTTTTGTGTTGTCTAGCGTAATACGAATTCTATTTAATAGCTTTCACCAAAAACATAGGCACTGGGATATAAAATTCATCTTCTTCTGCATAGATGCGAGGTCCTACAGTTGAATCAATAGATACAGAACTAGCCCCCATCTTAGTGAGCAATTCTATGTCCCATTGTGGACGTGTAAAGGAAGAAATATCGAGCATATGATAAATGGTATGACAACGTTCCTTCAGTTCATTACTCACATGTTCATGTGCATGATGTACAGATTGTGGTAAATTATGATGATTGCGTGCATGTTCCGCATCATAGTTTAGAATTAATCCGCCAGGACGGATGATACGCAACCATTCAGCATAGGCTTTATCTGGATGTGGTAAATTCCATGTTACATTACGAGATACAACGATATCAAAGGTATTAGTATCAAAGTTAAGATTTTCTGCATCCATCACAGAGAATGTAGCATCAGAATTTAGTGATTCGGCCAGTTGGTTAGCTTCATCAATCATATTTGGGGTAATATCAATACCATGTACTGTATGACCTAATTCAGAGAGAATGATACTAAAAAATCCAGCGCCACAACCAATATCTAAAATGCGTAGTGAACGGTCAGAATCAAAAATATGACTCATTAACTCATCACGCCAAAGTTTAAGTTTAGGGCTTTCTAATTCTTTAGCTCGTAAAGAGCCAAAATCACGAGCTCGGTCACTCCAATAGGAGGTAATAAACTTTTTATCATCCTTCATAGGATGATTTTTTTCAAATATATCATTCATTTTTCAGTTCTCCTCATTTTTAATACACTTAATAGTACCATAAAATGAGAATGTGCCATACTATAAATATCACACTTACTCCATAAATAATTAATATTGAGTATGATATAATACATCTATATTTTTGTTTTATGAAAGGATAGGGTAATGATTTTACAGACGGGACAGCGTACGGATATTCCTGCCTTTTATGGACAATGGTTAATTAATCGCGTCCGCCAAGGATTTGTAGATGTACGCAATCCCTATAATCCGATACAGATAACACGATATCCTATCAATCATGAGGTTGTAGATGGTATTGCGTTTTGTACAAAGAATCCGTTGCCTTTCATTCCGCTCTTACATGAAATAAATGATTATAGACAGTATTGGCATATGATTATAACTCCATATGGAGCAGATATAGAGACTAATGTACCACAAGTAGATTTAGTAATAGACGGATTTAAACGAATATCTACAAAATGTAATCCTCAGTCCATGGTGTGGCGTTATGATCCTATTATTTTAACCCATAACTATACAGTTGATTTTCATTTTGAAAGCTTTTATAAAATGGCTAAGTCTCTAGAAGGCTACACAGATACTGTAGTTGTCAGTTTCATAGATATATTTGATAAGGTAGCTCATAATTTTCCTGAAGGTTATAGACCGAGTTTAGATATTCAAAAGAAGATCATTAAAGAATTAGTATCTATAGCGCATTCTCATCATATGATACTTAAAACCTGTGGAGAAGGGGACGTTTTCAAAGAATTAGGTGTTAATGCGGAGGGCTGTCTTACGCTAGATTGTTATGAACGGGCCTGGAATGTTATATTAAAAGCTCCTAAACGTACACCAGCTAGACCTGAGTGTAATTGTTATTTACATGGTGATATAGGTGCCTATGATACTTGTAGCCATTTTTGTCGCTATTGTTATGCTAATAGGAATCAGGCTGCAGTTCATCAAAATCGCTTATTACATGATCCGAACTCTAGCTTGCTTATAGGTACACTTTCAAAAACAGCAATTATTAAAGAGAGTGCGGAAAAAAGCTGGATTGTAGATACAAATTACACACAAGATTCTTTATTTTAAGGAGAATTATAACCTGCTTTTACGCCTATAGCGTTGACGTATCGTGTAAAATATAGAAAAAAGGGGTTGTCAAAGGGATATCTCAGGAATATAAGAGGGTGTAAAGCCTATTTTTTGTTTATTATTTTATTATTACAAGGAGGTGGAGTATGAGCACCTATAAGAATGAAAGTAAAGATTCATTACAATCACTAGAATCATCTATGCCAGTTCTTGCCATGTGTTATGATTTTGATAAGACCTTAACACCTGATGATATGCAGGCACAAGGCTTTATTCAATCTGTTGGCTATGATGAAGAGCAAATCAAACAGTTCTGGCAAGAATCTAATCAACTGGCTAAGAAAAATGATATGGATAATAACTTGGCTTATATGTACAAAATGATTCAAGAAGCAGTGGGCCGTTTTTATGTAACTCGAGAAAGGCTTATGGAATATGGCAATCAAGTAGAACTATATGAAGGTGTTCGCACTTGGTTTGAACGTATTCGTGAATATGGTTTAGAACACGGTGTACGCATTGAACATTACATCATATCTTCTGGCTTAAAAGAGATGATTGAAGGCACTGAAATGGCAAAGAATGGAGCTTTCAAAAAAATCTATGCTAGCGCATTTATGTTTGATGATAAAGGCGTAGCCGTGTGGCCTGCACAAGCCATCAATTACACGAATAAAACACAGTTCCTATTCCGTATACAAAAGGGCGTGTTAGATATAAATGATCCCGGTGTAAATGATTATATCCGCCCAGAAGAGCAACGAGTACCATTCCGCAACATGATTTATATAGGTGATAGTGATACAGATATTCCTTGCATGAGCCTTGTCAATGTCAATGGAGGGCATTCAATCGGTGTATATGATCCAGATAGCAAGAATAAGGATAAGGTTTATAAAATGATGCAACATCATCGCATTCGTTATTATGCATCGGCTGATTATACAGATGGTTCTGATTTAGATACTGTGGTTAAACAAATCATTCAGAAAACAGCGGCTTATGAAGCATTAGAACAACAATATGTACGTAATAAGCATGAAGCAGAATCACATAGATAGGAGTTTCTATAATGAATAAACAGGATATATCAAAAGAATGGATAGACACATTTAATCATCTAGGCGGTGAGGGGAAATTAAAAGCACCTGTTGATTATCATGCCATATTCGAAGCTGATGAACTATTTGGTAAAAAACTATATACATTGCCGATGGGATATATAACTTTACCAACAGGTCGTATATTTGCGTGTGATCCATTAACACATTTAGCTGCTGTTGATAATAAGACATATATACGTACCATAAATCCGGGAACATATCCAATAGAAACTAAAGTAGCTGAACTAGATACAGATTATTATCGTTATGTGTTAACAAGAGTTTTGTTTAAGAATACAAAGCCTGTACAATATGAATTAGCCCTTAAAGGTCATGAGGATTTAAGCGAGTTAGAAGATGATGAAAGTTATATTGGTTTTCCTGTAGATGCAGGATTGGCCACCATTGTTGATGAAGCAACTGTAACTGCGTATAGAGAATTTGACCGTCATTGGTATGAACAACATCCTAATGGCAATATTTATGATGATTACTTTGACGAGCTATTTAAATTAAATGCTATCGCTTATCCTAAATTTCAACGACCTGGTGGCGATTGGATTAACTTTAAAATTCCAAACACCGATTTGTATGTACCAATGATACAATCTGGCTTTGGTGATGGTTTATATCCTGTATATTGGGCTTTTGACGAAGCCGGTGATAAATGCCAAATCATTATTGAATTCATTAGCTGTAGCTCTAATGATTAGTAATCAAAATAGTATATAGATCTATGAATACAAAAATAAGGCGCTTAGCAATGCTAGGCGCCTTTAGTATATTAATATATATTTGATTATTAGATGCCAAAAATCCAGTTGATAACAACACGTAAACAACTGAGACCTACAACGATTTCAGCGAGAAAACGTAAGGAATGTTCCATTCCATTACCAAGGTTTTTTAAACTACCAATTTTAGCTTTACTTACGATGTCACACCAGCACATATAATTATCCTCCCTTGAGAGTAATATGAGAAATATACATAGTTTATATGACCATTTTACAACTATATTCGATAAATTTCAATATAGAAAATAAAAATTATGATACAATAATAATTATTATTATTATTGTAATATATGAAAGAGGGTATATTTTATGAGGAGAATTTTTATTGCTTTAGCAATACTTCTTGCACTAGGCAATACGGCTGAAGCTAAAAACTATATTACGTTAGAATCGCCATCAGGAAATACAATTGTTGATGAAACAGGTAAGTGGATTTTAGGTCCTTATAAAGATTTACATGTAAATTATATTATTGACTTTGGAGAGAGGTATGCGTACGCTTCATTTTATGATAATAGTCAAAAACGCTATATAAATTTAAATACGATGGTTTATTTACCGGCAGGATATGATTACGAGTTTTCTTATGAGTATGCAAAGGCTTTGACAAAGGATGGATTTAAGTTAGTAAAGTCTGATGGTACATATGCTATAAATGATGTTGTTAGTGCTTATTATTATTGTTCGGATAATTTAATATACGGTAAAAAGGGTGAGTTTTGGTATCTTTATAATATAAGTACAGGTTCATTAGTTATAGATAATCCTATTACAAGTACATGGGAAAATGTAAAGAAATATTATAATGGATCTGGAGCGGTTGTATTATTAAAAATAGAGACAGCAGACGGATATGTCAAATATGTAACTAATGATGGTATAGAAATAGATGAGGATACTGCGACTCATACTATAAATAAATATAATTATGAACTCATGGAGGGAGATGGTACTGGATATGGACATGGTTATAATGGAATTAAATATAGTCGAGAACCATCTACTCAATTCATACCATTTTCTATAGTTGATAAAAAAGGTAAAACCTTATATGGTATTAGATTATCGAATGATAATGTATTAATTGCTCCTAAATACAATTATATAGAGCCTTTAGGAGATCATTTTCAGTATTTTGTTGCGGCTGATGAACATAAAAAATATGGTATTATAAATCTTGTAGACAAAGTAGTAATACCATTTAAATTCAAATCCTTTGAAAGATTAAGTGATCGTAGTTTTGTGTTAAGAACAGCTGAAAAAGCGTATATTTTTAATGCAGAAAATGGAATGTTAGTTGATAAGGCTTATGATACGATTGATACATCAAAACCTATTTATATGATTGATAAATTTACTGTAGCCACATTGGAAAATAAAAAATATGTAATTGATTCTAATGATGGTCATATAATATTAACATTGCCAGAAACAATTGATGATATCACGGCGTATTATGATAATTTATATGTAGTTAAATCTGGTAATACATATGGTCTTATGAATATGTATGGTAAAATTTTAGTTAATCCTGAGTTTAATAAAGTTACTATTGATGAGCCTATATTCAATAACTATATGAAATACTTATCGGAACATGATGATTAATTTATTGTAAAAAAATAAACTAGCTTATAGAAAGAAATATAGGCTAGTTTTTCTTTTTTTATATAATTACTTCCGATAACGATAATTTATCGGAAGTAATTTATAACGTAAAAATTGGGCCCAAGCCAGGCCCAATAAATACTTTCAAGGTTAATAGTTTTTACGTTTAAATGTATATGGTTCATATTCTACTTCGTTTTTACGACCTGTCCACCAAGACCATAAGGCTTTTGCGATTTTCCATGCAATGCAACCTACGATGATACCTAATACTAATCCAGTTAATACATCTGTTGGATAATGTACAAATAAGTATACTCGTGCAAATGCTACTACACATGCACCAATCAACGCTATAACTCCCAAGAATCTCTTTGTTGGACATATATTACTTAATCCTAAGTATAATGCTGTTGCAGCCGCAAATGATCCAAAACTATGCCCTGATGGAAATGAATATGTCGTTGCTGCTGGTGGTGGTGCTACCAATGGTACTTTAGGGAAATCTACAAATGGTCTTAAACGCGCTACATGAGGTTTTAACCCTTGGTCGCCTATGATGAATACTAAGACTAAGGAAATGAACATTCCAAGGCCAATAACGCGATATTTCTTTTGAATCATTAATATAATAGAAATTAAGATCCATAAAGCACCTGCACTTGTTATTTTTGATAACCAGTACATGATTGGTGTTAAATAAGAACTAATAAAATGTTGTTGTATATAAAATATGACTGTATGGTCAAATTGTAAAATTGTATCCATAGTGAACCTCAACTTATGATTTTAATTGATAATTATTGAGAATGAAATGTGTAATTTTAGCGTTTTCAGGTATAAACATCTTACTACAAGTTAAAATAATAGCCTAATCTATACATTCGGTCAATAGATTAGGCCATATTTAATAGAATGTTAATATTTATCTTTTTGTTTTACTCTTTGGTGAGTCTTTTTTTGCAGATTCTGGTGCTGCAGGTTTCTTAGTAATAATCGTATCTACTGGATCATATGTAGACTCAAATACATCTGTTGTAGTGATCCAATTACCATATGTTATTGTACGATACGTATTAATTCTAAATCCAATATGACCTTCTTCTGTACTATCCTCTTTGACAGAAGGATCTATTTTGGTAATCGTTTGATTTGGAATATCCGTGCGGTCGCCAACACTAATGGAAACAGACTTCGGTACGTCTTCTGGTACACCTATGATATATATTGTTAGTTGTCCATTATTCATAACACTTAATACATAGATATTATGAGCATATGGATTTTTAAATTGAAAGTCCAAATATCCGTATGCAACGGTTGCATCACGTCCTGCAGGAATATAGCTAACAGGTTCAAAATGAGGTGTCCGCTCAATGATGTTCATACCAGATAGTAATGCAGTGTTAAATAATGTAGAGCTAACTTGGCAAATACCGCCACCAATACCTGGTACTAACTTTCCATCAATAATAACCGGTGCATCATCATAGCCAGCTTCCGCCGTACGTTCACCGACAACATCATTAAAGGAAAAGACCTCACTAGGTTTGACTAATGTACCGCTAATTTTGGTTGATGCTAGTTCAATATTATGTGTTCTATTGGTGTTAGATGCATCAAAATTTGTAGTATAACTGCCCAGAATGGCAGTTAATGGTTTTACGTCATCGTTTGTAACACGAACTGTATCTTTAGATGTAAATTCTATAGAAATATTATCAAAATTATTTTCTTCTAGTTGAGCTTTTAATTGTTTAATTGTCTCATCAATATCAACGCGTTTTCCTTCTTTTGAAGGCGTCATCTTGACTTGACCGTTTTCAACCGTTAATAACGCATCATGACCTGATACATCGATTTGCTTTGCTAATTCTGTAAAATATGCTTTTGCTGTTACTTCATCAAGTTTATATACAGGATTTATATGTACTTTATAGATAAAAGCAGTAATCCTATGCAAGATGAGCGTTTTTAAATCATCTTCATAACCGTAGGTAAAAATGTTAGATTCCGTACTATCTGTATCAAGCGTAATTCCTAAATCTTTTACTTTTACTTGTCGCGTACCTTGATTTGGAATTGTTATAGTAATTGTTTTATTATTACTAGCCTCTGTATGAATTAAGGTGCTAACAGCATCTCTAGAATATCCGGAGATATCCTGATCCTCATAATACAGGCCATATGTAATTGTGCCATCCGTAGGAATTAAGCTGCAACCACTAGTAAATAGACAAGAACTGATTAATACGCTACATAATAATTGTTTTAAGTTCATCATTATATCTTTCAAATAAAATTCGAGAAATTTCGTTCAAAATCACCTAATTATAGCATAATTCCATGTTTCTATGTGATACAATAATAGCATAGTGTTAGTAAAAGGATTAAATATGTCACAGTCTAAAGAAGAGAAAAAACATTTCTATTTACGCCATAATGATGCGTTAATGAACAGTACAAAATTATCTATGAAAGCAAAACAAAGTATTTTACTTTCAAAGGCTGAAAATACGGTAAATGCCTATGAGTCAGATTGGGATGACTTCGTTGATTGGTGTAATTACCAAAAGACATCCTATTTTCCAGCAACACCAGAAACAATTGTCAATTATATTAATGACTTAGCAGATTATGCAAAGGCTAATACGATTGCTCGTCGCATTAGTGCCATATCAGAAAACTACAATGCTTCTGGGGCTAGAGAAAATCCATGTATGTCTCCTCTTGTAAAACAAGCTTTGCGAGGGATACGTCGTCTAAAAGGAACCTTTCAACAAGGTAAGACGCCTATTTTATTGGATGATATTGAAGATATTTTAGAGTGTATCGATGGTAGTGATATTCCAAAGATACAGAAATTACGGGATAAAGCAATTTTACTCATTGGATTCATGGGAGCCTTCCGCCGTAGTGAAATTGCAGCATTAACAGTGGAAAATTTAAAGTTTTCTTCACAAGGTTTAGAGATATTTGTTGCATCATCCAAGGCTGACCAAGAAGGTCAAGGTGCCATTGTAGCGATTCCGAGTATTCTAGGTTCTCCTCTAGATGCCGTACGAGCTTTGAAAAAATGGTTATCTGCAAGTGGTATTACAACTGGACCGGTTTTTAGAGGTTTTACTAAATCAATGTCTTTACGAAAAACTGCTATTTCTGATAAGTCTATTGCAGAGATCGTAAAAAAATATATTTCTCTTATTGGTCTTAATCCTGCCATGTATGGTGCTCATAGTTTAAGGCATGGCTTTGCTACGACTGCAGCCGCTTATGGCGTCGAGGAACGTAATATCATGCGTCAGACGCGACATCACAGTGTAAATATGGTACGCCGTTATATTAATGAGGCAAATAAATTCGTCGATAATCCTATCTCAACAATTTTTGAAAAACGATTAAAATAATACTATATAATGAAAATGGCTAGTATAGATGATTTTCTCATTGAAGAACATCTATACTAGCCATTTCATATATATTTAATTTTGAGCCATATAGTCCATAGCTCTTGTTGGACTATCAGTTTTATATACAGGAACCTTTATTTTTGTTCCTGGTGTTAAATTACCAGAATCAGAAATATTATTTAATTCCTTTACTGTATGTACTACCTCACGAACATCCACATTAGATGCAGTTGAACGTGATGCAATATCCCATAAGGTATCTCCAGATTTTACAGTAATCTCTTGAACACTATGTGATTCCATAGCAGGAGTTGTTTGTTGATAACCGATAACCATTGCAAAACAGATAGCAAGCATAATCATAATGTGTTTCATAATACATTACCTCTTTTATATATCGAACATAAAATTCAGAACGTTTGTTTGTTTACAATAAGATAATAGCACACAAACGAATGTTCGGTCAAGTATTTTAAGAACAAATGTTTGCAAAAGTGTAAAAATATCTATATAATAGAAATATAAAGAAAATAATTATAGTATACACTTTTACATATCCAATTTTTAGTACATATATGGAGGTTCCTGTGAGACGCCCAGCTACTGATATTAATACAAAACAACGTCGTATATTAGAGTTTATTCGAGATTCTTTACATAATGAATATCGTTGCCCTACTGTTCGTGAAATTTGTGCTTATGTAGGTCTTAGTTCTACGTCCACTGTTCAATCACATTTAAATACATTAGAAAAATTTGGGTATATTAAACGCGATCCTAATAAAAACCGTGCTATTACGATTTTAGATGAGGGAAAACCGAAGGTTTCTATATCTAAGGAAAACAATGAGACTACTAGTTCAGATAATTTTGAATTCCTTGGTACGGGATTGAAACAAGTTCCTCTTATCGGTACAGTACAAGCAGGCACACCAATTACAGCGGTTGAAAATTTAGAGGCTACATTGACCTTACCTGTTCAACTTACAGGAGATTCGGATTGCTTTATGCTTCGTGTTCAAGGGGAATCGATGATGAATATTGGTATGTATGAAGGTGATATGTTAATTGTACGTCATCAAAATATAGCTAATAATGGCGATGTTGTAGTGGCTCGCATCGATGATGAAGCAACTGTAAAACGTTTCTATAAGGAAAATGGTCACATTCGTTTACAACCTGAAAATGATAACTTTGATCCTATCATTGTTGATGATTGTCATATTGAAGGCCTTGTAATTGGATTAGTACGTGATAGAATATAACAAAAAGACGGCAACATATGTTGCCGTCTCTTTGTTATATTGAGATTTTATTTCTACGTATACTAGCGAAAATTGCGCCAGATATATTATGCCATACACTAAAAATAGCTCCTACTAGAGTTGCGAGAGGGTTTAAAGCAAAATTAGTTGCTGCTAGCGTTACGGCTAACCCACTATTTTGCATACCTACTTCTATTGCTAATGCAGTGGTTTTATTATATCTTAATTTAAGAATTTTTGCTACACTTAAGCCTAATAGTAATCCTAAGATATTATGTATACCAACTACAACGAGTGTTAGTAAGCCAGAGACTAATAGTTTTTCTCTATTAACTGCTATAATAGCTGCTATTAATAAGATAATAGCAATCATTGAAAATATAGGACTTATGCTGGTTAATGTATTAATATTTGATTTACAAATATATTGAATGACACCACCTAATAAGATTGGTACAATAATGACTTTCACCATTGTAATCATCATGGGGAGTAATGCAACATCTACCCAAGCACCACCGATATATAAAATCAATAATGGTGTTACAATAGGTGCTATTAATGTCGATGTGATTGTCATTCCTACTGAAAGAGGTACATCACCTTTAGCAATATAGGTAATAACATTACTTGCTGTTCCACCAGGACAGCAGCCCACTAATATGACTCCGATTGCAATATCTGCTGGTAAGGTGAATACATGGCAAATGGCCCATGCCAATACAGGCATGATTGTATATTGTGCAAGAACACCAATACAAATATCTTTTGGATGTCTAAAAATATTACATAGGTTTTCAAACTTAATAGTGAGCCCCATCCCAAACATAGCGATGCCAAGTAAAAATGATGTATAAGCTATAGCCCATGTAAAATATGAAGGAACTATATAGGCTATACATGAAAAGCCAATAATTAGGACCATTAAGTATTTGGAAATAAAATGAGTTATTGTTTGTAAAGAGTGCATAACTTCTCCTCTCTAATTTGTATCGAAAGAGAAGTTATCGATAAGGCGTGTAGACCCAATATATACAGCCATTGCAACTAATACTGGAGATGTAATCTCATGAACTGGTTGCATTGTATTAGCATCAACAACTGAGATATAATCTATTTTTGCTAATGGCTCTGTATTAACTATATTTGTCATAGCATTAATGATACTATCAGCAGAGGCTCCACGATTAATACATTCTTTTCCTTCTTGAATAGCTTTATATAATATTGTAGCAGCTTTTCGCTCTTCACTAGATAAATATGTATTACGAGAAGATTTTGCTAGACCATCCGATTCACGAACGATTGGCACTCCAATTATATTGACCGGAAAATTTAAATCAAACACCATTTTACGAATAATGGCTAGTTGTTGTGCATCTTTTTCACCAAAGTAGGCATTGGTAGGTTGAATAATATTAAATAGCTTTGTTACAACTGTACAAACACCTTTGAAGTGAATAGGTCTACTAATACCACACAATGTATCAGATAACTCAACAATATTTACAAATGCTTTTCTATCATGATACATTTCATCTGATGTTGGAGAAAATATAATATCCGCCTTATGGGCTTCACAAAGGGATTTATCTCTATTAATATCACGTGGATAAGAATTTAGGTCTTCGTTTTCACCAAACTGAGTTGGATTAACAAATATAGATACAATGACCTTATCATTATCCTTTCTAGCTTGATCTATCAATGCGGCATGACCATCATGTAAATATCCCATTGTTGGTACAAAACCAATAGAATATCCTTTATCTTTCCAATGGTTTACTATGCTGCGTATATTTTCGATTGTAGTTATAATTTCCATAATAATGCCTCCGATACTTATAAATTGTAAATACGAAGATAGTCCTATACAGTCTACTGTAATTCGATCAAAGACAATTAATTTTGATCAACTAATAAACCATGTTTTTCATAGTTTTTTATATGACTTATCTTATTATTTTCATCTACAAATACAACAAGAGGCTTATGGCTCTCTACTTCTTTTTCATTTAGTTGAGCATAACACATGATAATTACTTTATCATGTACTTGCACATGTCTTGCTGCAGCGCCATTTAAGCATATAACACCACTGCCTGCTTCGCCAGCAATCGTATATGTGCTAAAACGTGCTCCATTATTAATGTTTACAATTTGAACTTGTTCATATTCTCGAATTCCAGATGCATTCAAAAGGTCCGTATCAATTGTAATGCTCCCGACATAATCAAGTTCTGCCTGTGTCACAGTAGCTCTGTGAATTTTACCTTTTAACATTGTTAGTTCCATGTTAAACTCCTTGTGTTTTAATGTAATCGCCTTATGGTCGATTCGAAATATCACAATCATTTTATTTATCATGAATTAACAGTAGACTTGAGTATAGTTAAAAATACTATCTCCATGTGAGATTATATCATAAAACAATCTTGATAAGAAAAAATATATTTATAGGCATATAAAATAACGTTTATAATGTATTTCTTATAAAACAAAAACCAGTAGTTACAAATTGTAGCTACTGATTTTTAGTATAGTAATATGTTATTGTAAATATTCAGCTAATGCCTTATCAATGTATGCAGCTTCTTCTTGAGAAGGTTCACACATAGGTAAGTTGAATATACCTGCTGGTAAACCTATTTTACGAGCTGCATATTTAACTGGAATTGGATTTGTTGTAATGAACATAGCCTTAGTAATTTCAGCTAATTTTTGATGTAATTGCGTTGATTTTTTATTATTTCCTTCTTCAAAAGCCGCAATCATATCATTCATATCTTGGCCAGCCACATGGGATACTACAGAAATAACACCGGTGCCGCCAACGGAAAGAATTGGTAGTGTAAGACCATCATCTCCGCTATATACCATGAAATCATCACCAGGCATTAAACGCTTAATTTCAGAAGCAATCATTAAATTACCACTAGCCTCTTTAATGGCACAAATATGTGGATATTCCTTATGAAGGCGAGCTAATGTAGCTGGAAATATTCCAGTTCCTACACGACCAGGTACATTGTACACCATAATAGGTAATGTGGTAGCCTCTGCAATAGATTTAAAATGCAAATATTGACCTTGTTGATTAGGTTTATTGTAATACGGTACAACAACTAATAATCCATCGATACCAGGAATCGCAGATACTTCTTTAACAAAGTCTACAGAACCCTTTGTATCATTGGAACCTACATTAGCTATAATAGTACCTTTATCTCCGCAGAATTCAGCAACGGCTTTAAATAAAGCAATCTTGCTTTCACGGGACATAGTAGGATTTTCACCTGTGGTACCACAAACAACTAAGCCATCAGACCCATGATTCAATAGATGCTCTGCAATAGCTACGTTATTTTTAATGTTGACTGATCCATCATCATTAAATGATGTAATCATAGCCGTTAATACACGACCAAAGGTTTTCATATATTTCTCCCCCTTGATAGATATTAAAACGCTTCCTTTTCTACCAAGTATTCTGCAATTTGCAATGCATTTAATGCAGCACCCTTACGGATTTGGTCACCTACAATCCAGAAATTCATGCCTTTATCATTGTATAAATCTTTACGGATACGACCGATTTCACAGTCATTTTGATTAGATGTATATAGTGGCATAGGGTATTCTTGTTCTGCTGGATTATCTTTTACTTGTAATCCTGGGAATGCAGCACAAGCCTTGCGGAATGCTTCTACAGATACTGGTTCTTCTGTTTCTACTAATACAGATTCAGAATGAGAACGATATACTGGAACACGAACAGTTGTTGGCACTATTTGAATCGTGTCATCATGAAGAATTTTGTGTGTTTCATTCACCATCTTCATCTCTTCTTTAGTATAATCGTTTTCTAAGAATACATCAATTTGTGGTAACAAATTGAAAGCAATTGGAAAGTGTTTTGGTGCAGAACCTGTTGGCAATAAATTTGCAGTCATTTCTTTACCTTCAGCATATTCTTTTACTTGATTTTGTAGTTCTTCAATACCTTCTTTACCAGCACCAGATACGGCTTGGTATGTAGATACTACAATGCGTTTGATTGGGGAAATGTCGTGCAATGGTTTCAAACCAAGGCTCATGATGATTGTAGAGCAGTTTGGATTGGCAATGATACCCTTATGTTTCAAAATATCTTCAGGGTTAACTTCAGGTACAACGAGTGGAACCTCTGGATCCATACGGAATGCACTGGAGTTATCAATAACAATAGCACCGCGTTTAGCTGCTTCTGGAGCTAATGTTTTAGAAATAGAGCCACCTGCAAATAAAGCGATATCAATGCCATCAAAGGATTCTGGTTTAGCTTCTTCTACAACATATGTTTTTCCATTAACTGTAAGTTCCGTACCAGCAGAACGAGCAGAAGCCAATAGTTTCAAATTTTCATAAGGAAAATTACGCTCTTCAATAAGTGTAATGAATTCTGCCCCTACTGCACCAGTAGCACCAAGAATTGCAAGATTAGGTTTTCTCATTGTGTATCTCCTCAATTAATCAATTGTTGTTCAGTATTATAAATAATGTTCTAAGCCATATGTTAAGCCTGGTTTAGATGCAATTTTTTTACATGCTAGAACGACACCAGGCATGAAGGATAAACGGCTTAAGCTATCATGACGAATTGTTAATGTTTCATCATAGCCGCCAAATAATACTTGTTGATGTGCTACATAACCAGGAAGACGAACGCTATGGATAGTAACATTGTCGACTTTTGCACCACGTGCACCTGGTAAACTTTCACGTGTTAAATCTTCAGAACCTGTCACATTTGCAGCCTCTTTTGCATCATTGATTAATTTAGCTGTCAAAATAGATGTACCAGATGGAGCATCATATTTATGGTTGTGATGCAATTCGATAATTTCTACATCAGGGAAATATGGCGCTAATTCAGCAGCTACTTTCATCATCATAACAGCGCCTAATGAGAAATTAGGTGCTACCAAACAATTGGCATTATGTTTTAAACCGATTTCATTCAATTCGTTGCGTTGTTCTTCAGTTAGGCCTGTTGTGCCTATTACAATATGCACGCCAGCACTAAGAATTTTTTTGGCATTTTCGAAAATAACAGCAGGATTTGTGAAATCAACGATAACGTCAGGTTTATTATCGCCCAATACTTCGTCAATAGTTTCAGCCATTGTGATATGTAATGGTTCAATTCCTGCTACAGTGCCCACATCTTCACCTTCTTTAGATGGATCGATGCCACCAATCATTGTCAATTCAGAATCTGCATGTACTGCTTTTACGACTTCGCGGCCCATTTTGCCACCTGCACCGTTTACCATTACTCTAATCATATTTACCTCCAAAAAAAGCCAGTGGAGGCATCCACTGGCTTAATATATACGATATATGACACATCGTTCATTAAACAAGAATTATGATAGCACTCCACCAATGTAATATTGGTGACAGTCGTCTACCTATTAAATAGACAACCAGCACGATAATTTGGCTGTCATCCCACTTCGGCAAGTACACCTTTTATCATGAATCATTGTTTGCCGGCTCCTCATGATGACTATTTATACCCGCGCCTCTACCTTATTATTGAGTTAATATAATAAGTATAAGTAATTATGCGTATTTAGTCAATGAAAATGGTCAATAAGTTCTTGTGCAGCAGCAAGTGCTGTATGAGACATTCCCTTGCCGGACATCATGGATGCGATTTGTGAAAGCCGTTCTTCCTCGCTCAATTCAGATAATGTGGAAATAGTACGGCCTTCTTGTTCTTGCTTAGATAAGTGATAATGCTGTTTTGCAATACTTGCTGTTTGTGGTAAATGAGTAATACAGAATACTTGATTTGTCTTGGAAAGAGCTAAGATTTTTTCAGCTACCTTTAATGCTATATCTCCACTTATACCGACATCGATTTCATCGAATACAAGTGTTTTGTGATTATCTGTACGGAAAACGGATTTTAGTGCCAGTGCAATGCGAGCCAATTCACCACCAGATGCAACTTTATGTAATGGTAGCAATTGTTCGCCTTTATTAGCGGTAAATAATAATTCAATTGATTTAGCGCCTAATGGTAAGAGTTCTTTACTTTCATCTATGAAAAAACGAATATCCCCTTTTTCCATACCTAAATCAACAATTTCAGCTCGTAGTTGTTTAGCAATTAGATCTGCATTTTCACGACGTATAAAAATTAATGCTGTTAAAGCTGTTTTTGCAACCTTTTCTTTTTCCACTAATTGTTGTTCTAAAGCACCTTGTTCACAAACTTCGGATTCTAATTCCTCTAAGCGTTGTTGCGCCTTTTCTTCATAATTTAATATATCTTGGACTGTTTCGCCGTACTTCTTTTTAAGACCATAGATTACAGAGTCTCTATCTTGGCAGTATGCATAGCGTTCTTCGTCATAACTAATAGAATCTCGGTATCGATCAAGAGATTGAGCAGCTTCTTCTAATTGAAAGTATGCGGAATTAACGAGTTCAGAGATTTCTTTAACCTCATCATCATATTTTACAAGATCATTTACTTCTACCTTGATAGCATTAACTGTGTCTAATAATGGATGCCTGCCTCCATAAAAAGCATCATAACATGAACTAAGTACCTTATCAATATGATCGAAGCTATCTAAACGTTTCAATTCTTCAGCAATAGATTCATCCTCGCCTATTTGTAATCCAGCCTCTTCTATTTCATCGATTTGAAAACGAAGCATATCAAGTTCACGGGCTCGTTCAGCCATGTGCTCAGATAAATTATCTAGAGCTTGCTTGGCCTCTTTATATTCTTTATAGGCTGCTTTATATTCTTTATAAGCCTTACTACCAGCCTGGTTATAACCATCTAAATACTCATGATGTGAATCAGGATTTAATAATTTTTGATTACTGTATTGACCGTGAATATCGGCTAATAATAGACCAATCTCTTTGAGTGCCTTTAGAGGAATGGGTTGATCATTAGCCAATATAATAGATTTACCAGATGTATTAAAGGACCTAGATAAAATTAGTTGATTGTCTTCTACCAATATATTTTTTGATTGTAATAAATCTAATAAACTTTGGTGATTGGCAATATCGAATATGCCATCTATAACAAAACTATCTTTACCATGAC
Source organism: uncultured bacterium (assembly GCA_905214495.1). GTDB lineage: Bacteria > Bacillota > Negativicutes > Veillonellales > Veillonellaceae > Veillonella. The sequence goes on from CAJMLW010000001.1 coordinate 56,102, forward strand.
GAATAAACTCGCTGCTAGCGCGTTCTCCTAATAGAATACTGAAAGCATCCATTAATATGGATTTACCTGCCCCAGTTTCGCCGGTAAAGATAGTTATGCCATCTTTAAATGAAATATTCATTTGCTCAATCAACGCAAAATTTCGAATGCACATTTGCGTCAACATATAATTACTAATCCTTCATTAAATCTTGAATTCTAGAAAGAATTGCAGGTACCTCAGCTTCGGAGCGCGCGATAAGTAAAATTGTATCATCTCCTGCGAGTGTACCAATTAATTCAGACCATTTTGCATGATCAATAGAAAATGCTACAGATTGAGCAGAGCCAGGAATCGTATGTAGCACGACCTGATTTAAGCTATGATCAACCTTGATCAAGGAATCTTGGAATAAACGGTTAATACGACTACGTGATAATACTACATTTTCTTCTGGAGATAATGCGTATCGATAATGTCCATCGCCAGTTGGTATTTTAATTAACATTAATTCTTTGATGTCACGAGAGACAGTAGCCTGTGTTACTTCTATGCCTTCTTGTAATAAAGCCGCTGCTAACTCCTCTTGTGTTTCAATCGCCTTAGACTGGACAATTTCCTTAATTTTGTTATAGCGATAGCGTTTCATTTTTTGCTCCCTTTTTTTTACTTGCACATAAAAGAGAATAGTATCTTTCCTACATTATTATACCATATATTCAAAATTAATATATGGTATATTCCGTATATACCATACGTGTTATGCATATTGTACTAATAATTAATAATTAGTTAATTTATGGAGTTTTTACCTCTTATAAACACACGTAATATATGGTTCATCTATTTATAGAGAATTTATGATTAACGATTTTTACAGGTATGTTGCATAAATAAAAGACCCATTAATGGGCCTTTTATTTCGTATTATGCATTTTTAGTATAGTAAAAGTATAGATTATTTTACTATAAGATAGTTGTTATAGGAATTAGCGTTTTTGAATTAAATACAATTCAGGTGGATTGTTAGCTTGATTTATAGGATGCCAATGGCATACATTATACTTTATTTGATCTAACTGTGCGATATATTCATGTAACGCTTCCTTCTCTTCCATCCCCTCAGGTGTGCCAGGATATGCAACGATAGTTATGATTCCATCTTTAGCGAGTTTAGGGAATGCATTGTTTAGGGCCTCAATTGTATTATGAGGGCGTGTTATGATGCTATGATCTCCACCAGGTAAATAACCTAAATTAAATATAATTAAATCAATGGTATTTTCTTTGATTTCTTGATGAAGAGCAATGTCGTGAGAATTGTGTAAAAATGTAATTGTTACATTTGACTGCAATTTCTTGGATGCTAGTAATTCCCTACTGGCACTGATAGCCTGTTCTTGAATGTCTATGCCATATAAATGACACTCAGATTGAGCTCGTTCTGCTAAATACAGTAAATCGTGGCCATTGCCACATGTTGCATCCACTACAACAGAGGCAGATTTCATAATACGATCCCAAATAAGATGTTGAAATTGAACTGCATTGTTGATATTAATCATATGCGTTCTCACTCCTTATAATAACTCGTCCCTACGAGATGCTAATTTTTTAAATAATGTGCCAAAGAAACATTGATCTTTAAATCGAACGAATAAACAGTACACAGGATTTGATGAAATATGTAAAGCTTCTTTATTGGTAAATGAATAGTCAAATGTACCATCTATGCATATATGCAGTTGAGGTTCTCGTTCAGGCATTGTAATTTGAATGGTATCATGTTCTTCTAAGACCATAGAGATGCCTTGAATTAAATGTGGCGCAACTGGGGTTATAATAATAGATCGATTATCTGGCTTCATAATAGGACCACCAGCGGATAAATTATATCCTGTAGACCCTGTAGCTGATGAAATAATCAGTCCATCAGAAGGATACATCTGAGTATGTTGTCCATTTACAGCTAAATTGATACGCGCCATTTTAGCAGGCTCAGAACGTGTAATAACGACTTCATTAATAATTGGGACTAAGTCTTCTCTCGTTCCGTCTTCCCTATCTATATAGGCATGAAGATGGCCTCGTTTTTCAATTGTATAGTCACCTTGAGCAATGCGTTTAATATGACTTTGTAATTGATGGACTTCAATTTGATTTAAGAAACCAAGTTCTCCTAAGTTAATACCACATACAGGTATATTATAAGAGAAAATTTGACGTGCTAAATGGATGATGGTGCCATCGCCACCAAAACTAAATGCTACATCAATATGTTTAAAAATCTCTGGTCTAGGAAGTACATTTTCCTTTGGAATTTGTAATACCTTGTAAGTATCAGGTCTTTCAAGATCATCTGGTAAATATACTTCTATTTGCTCTTCTCTACAGATATGAGCTGCCATTTTAAGAACGGCCATGATTGTACTTTTACCCATATTAGGGAAAAAACCAATACGCATATATCTATCTCCTATAGCGTGTGAGCCTCATCTACAACTGCTGTAATTAATTCATCAGTTATAGATAATGCACCTTCTTCAGATTTAGTAAAATATCCTAAAAACTCAATATTGCCTTCCGTCCCTTTAATTGGTGAGAAGGTTAATCCGTGTAAATATAATTTGCAATCATAAGCAACCTGTAATATACGTGAAAGTACCTCTTCATGTACTGCTCGCTCTCGAACAATACCTCCCTTTCCGACCTTTTCTTTACCGGCTTCAAACTGAGGCTTGATGAGAGCTACTAATGAACCTGTATTTTTTAATAGTGTAGTAGCTACAGGTAATACCTTATCGAGAGATATAAAAGCTACATCAATAGATATGAAATCTACAAGTTCACCCAATTGTTCTGCAGTAACCGTACGTATATTTTGCTTCTCCATATTGATTACGCGTTCATCTTGGCGAAGTTTCCAAGCTAGTTGGTTATATCCTACATCTATTGCAAATACCTTGGATGCACCATTTTGCAATGCACAATCTGTAAATCCACCCGTGCTAGCTCCAATATCAATCATGACTGCATCGGTTAAATCAATGGGATATATTTGAATAGCTTTTTCTAATTTTAAGCCTCCACGACTTACATATGGTAAGGTATTACCTTTCACTGTGAGATTTGCATCTACAGGAACCTTTGTACCAGCCTTATCGATTCGTGTTGTATCCATAAAGATTTGACCAGCCATAATAGCGGCTTTTGCTTTTTCGCGACTTTCAAATAAACCTCGGTTAACAAGGAGAATATCTAAACGTTCTTTATTACTCATATGACACCATTATACACATAGAAATATTGAATATAAGCTATTAGAATACCTAATACTAAACCACCAAATACTTCAACTGGCGTATGACCTAGTAATTCTTTCAATGCAATTTCTCGGTCTTTTAAAATAACAGGAATATTTCGTTTACTAAAATACTCCACAATTTGGTTTAATATTTGTGCTTGTCGACCAGCTTGACGACGTACACCAGACGCATCATACATAACTACAATAGAAAATACTAATGCTACCACAAATATATCAGTAATACCATTATTTTTAAAGTACAAAGCGGCAGTAGTAGAAATTACAAAGGATGTATGTGAACTAGGAAATCCTCCGGAACCTACTAAACGTTCAAAACGCAATGTACGATAACGGACAAGTTGCCATAAGAATTTAATGGCTTGTGCTGAAAACCAGCCCCAAAATGCGGCTTGCGCTATATAGTTATGACAAATTTCCTCTAAAATATGGTACATATAACTTTACCCTCTAATGTTTAATGTGTACGATCCATTAAATAATCAATAATAGCACTTAGTATGTGTGTATCATCTTCTATTGTTGCTAAAGAAGCATGTGCCTTTTGTGCGACTATATGTGCTTCATTACGTGCCTCATCAAGCCCTAATAATGAAACATAAGTAGATTTATCTTGTCGTATATCACTACCAGGTGTTTTGCCTAACTCTTCAATGGTTCCCGTTACATCAAGAATATCATCTGTAATCTGGAATAGCAAACCAAGACAATTGGCATATGTCATATAGGCCGCATATTTTGCTTGATCAGCATTAGATAAAATGAGCCCTAATTCAATAGCCGCATTAAATAAGGCACCTGTTTTGCCACTATGTAAAACTTTTAATTCCTCTAGAGGTATATGTTTTCCTTCGGATAGTAAATCAAAAGCTTGTCCGCCAACCATGCCTTCAGGACCAGCTGCGGTCGCTAAACATTGGATAGCCTTGATTTTTTGCTCCGCTGATGCGGTTGTATTTTCACTACAAAGTTGAAATGCATAGGTCAATAAACCATCACCTGCAAGAATGGCCATACCGTCTCCATATACCTTATGGTTGGTTAAATTACCTCGGCGATAATCATCATTATCCATAGCTGGTAAATCATCATGAATCAGTGAGTATGTATGAATACATTCCAATGCACATAGGAACTCTTTATATAATGATGCATCAACCTTCATTGCATCTAAAACAGCCTTGGTTAAGATAGGACGAATTCGTTTTCCCCCTTGTAATAAACTATAATTCATAGATTCATATAAACGTTTATATTCTGGTATAGGGGAATTTAATACGGCACTTAACCAGTGTTCAATCGATTGTTTGCTAGTTTCTAAATATGTCTTTAACATAGCTTATTACTCTCCGATGCGTACCTCTTCGATAATCTGTTGAATTTCACCTTCCACAGAATCCAGCATGTCTGCGCATTCCTTCACTAAGGTCAAGCCTTTTTTATATTGATTTAACAGCTCTGACATAGATAATTCACCATCGTCAAGTTGGCGAACGATATCTTCAAGAGCCTTATATTTTTTTTCATAACTTTTCAGTGATGTTGCCATCCGGTAATACCTCCTCTACAACTGCTTTTATAGAACCATCACGCAATGTAATTTTAAATACATCTCCTTTGGCCATATTTTGAATTGAACTTATGGTATGTCCCTCTTTTTCTATTTTGGAATAGCCTTTCACCATTAAATGGATCGGATTTTGTAGTGATAATTCCTGTGTTATAAGTGAAAGTTTATGCTTTTCATGTTGCCATCGTTGTGACGCTAAAGTTTGTAATTTCTCCTTATAGGATTGTAAGAGGGAATTTTGTTTATGCAGTAATTGTAATGCAGGAAACCCGAGGCGACGATTAAAAATTGTACTTAATTCAATACGTTTTTGCTGTAATGTTTGATCTATTACATACTGTAAATAATCAAGTTTTTGTTGTAAATTCTGTTGTAGTGTAGTTAACGGAAGCACTGCAATTTCTGCGGCATGACTAGGTGTAGCACCACGCATATCAGCAGCGTAATCAGCTAATGTATAATCTGTTTCATGACCTACTGCAGAAATAATAGGTGTAGATGCATTGTAAATAGCTTCGATAACAACTCTATCATTAAAGCACCATAAATCCTCCATTGAACCGCCGCCGCGACCGACGATAATGACATCAATATCTAGATCTTTATCTGCAGCTTCAATTCCTTTAGCTATGATTGGACCCGCTGTTGTTCCCTGAACTGGTACAAAGAATAATTTAAATTGCATAAGCGGATTTCTATGTTCACTAATATGTAATATATCGTGTAAAACAGCACCTGTAGAAGATGTAACAATACCGATACAACTTGATAAAACTGGTATTGGTTGTTTATGAGCATCATCAAAATAGCCCAATGCGGATAATTCTCTTTGCAGAGCATCGAATTCAAGCTGTAATGGGCTTTTAGAACCAACCTGCATATCCGAAGCGATAAGATTTAAACGGCCCATTTTGTTATAGAAATTAACGGATGCCTTGATTGTTACTAATAATCCATTTTGGAATGCATTAGCGAGTCCTTTACTTTGAACCGTACTAGACCACATCGTTACATCTATAGATGATTCCTCATCTTTTAAGGAAAAATACACATGACCACTACTATGACGCTTAGCATTTGTTATCGTACCACTAACATAGACATTTTTTAGTAGATACTCTCTATCTATTGTTCGTTTTATTAAGTTATTTAATTGGGTAATACTCAATACATTCACGATATACCTACTTTTGTGTTGCTAAAAATGCCCCATAAGCATTTCCAGTAGCATTGTCGACAGAGAATTTAGGATTTGCAAAATGAACAGTTACGTTATTCTTATGACAAAAACCATTTAGACGATTGCGTAGTATAGAATTACTCATTACACCACCAACGGCAATTAATGTTGATACTGGTGTATGTTTGAGATGATAGGTTAATAATTTTTCCAGAGAATTTCCTATGCAACTAAATAGTGCCTTACTCATAGATGCAGGTGACGCCCCTTTTTCGATATTACGCAGTGCAGCACTACAAGGACCAGCAAAGCTAATCCATCCTTCTTTAACAGAGGAAGGTAGCGGATCATACGTATCTGTTTGTAAAGCAAGCCGTTCTAATTCTTTGCCACAAGGAAATTGAATACCTAATGCAACACCTACACGATCGACAAATTGTCCGCCTTGTAGATCCTTAGAACCACCGATAATAGAGCTTTCAAAAATCCCCTTACCTTTATATTCTGTTAAAACGAGTTCTGTAGTACCACCAGAAAGATGTAAGCTATAGAATGGAAACGTAGGGACATGTCCAATTTCCCTTAGGGCTGCTAAAATATGGTTTTCTTGATGAGCAAATTCATACATTGGTACTTGCATCATATGACTTAGTGCTCTAGTAAAACCATGCCCAACAAGAAAGGCCGGCATATAAGAATCATCAGAGCGTCTAGGAAAAGCACTAGCACCAATACCCGATAATGGAACTTGAGGCAATTCTTCTATAAGACGAGGCAATACCTTTGTATGTTGAAACACCATGTTAGATTGTTGAAGTCCCTTCATTCCTGGCTTTACATCTAATATTTTTCGAGCTTCCCCTACTATATTTAGTTCATCATCAATAATGGCACAGCTCGTCGTATAACAGCTTGTGTCAATTCCTAGAAAATATCGTTTCATTATTTACTCTTATTATAAGCATCTAGAATCGCATTGATTAATTTATAGGATGCATCAGAACCAAAGGATTTTGCTAATTGTACAGCCTCATTGATAACAATAGATGGAGATACATCTTCACTATTGTAGCTGAGCTCCCAAATCGCAAGACGTAAAATGGCGCGATCTACTTTATCCATAAGTTCAAATTTTCGTTTTGTACAATATGGTTCAACTATTGTGTCGATTTCTTCAAGATGGGATAACACACCATCTATTATTTGGTTTGCATAAGCAATATCCATAGACAACGAGATTTCTCCATCTGGGAAAATCACATCATCATTAGAGGTATGAAATTCATTAGCGTATAGAACTTGGAATGCATATTGACGTGCTTCACGTCTATTTCTCTTTTTAGACATATTGTCTCCTTATTCTTTGATAATTCCTTCAATATGTACATCAACCTTTACGTGATCAAGGTCAAGCGTATTCTTTAATGTTTGTTTAATTTCAGACTGCAATTGTTTTGCTATATCTATTATATTGTATCCGTATAGACAACGGATATACACATTAATTTCGATAAAGCCTTTTCTATGCTTTACATTAATGCCTGGTAAATTTTTTTGTCCAAAAGCGTTCGTTATACCATCAACAATTTCATCATATAAGCGTGGACTTAAGGAGTGAATCCCAGGAATTGTACTTAAGGGCTTAATAGCAACATCAATGATGACGGAATCTGCGATATCTACTGTTGCTGTATCTAAGCCATAGTTTAATTTATCGTCTTGACTCATATGCCCTCCTATTATTCATTATGCTGAATTGGTTCAGGTGTAAAATCATCAAAAATAATATCTTGGACTACGATATCAATTGTTTCCACTTCTATTTCTGTGTAATTGACGAGTGCAGTTTTAATTCGCTCTTGTAAACGCAGTGCAATATCAGGTATGCGATATCCATAGGAGATACTCACATATAATGTAACTGAAATAGCTCCGTCATCGTTAAAGGAAATCTTTACACCTTCATGGGCATTTTTACGTCCAAAAAAGGTGTTAACCCCATCATTAAAGGTAGAACTCATATGATGGATTCCTTTAGTATCTAATGCGGTCATACTAACAATAGTAGCATATACATTGTCAGCGATTTTAATTTTACCAGTTTCTAACTCAGTATTTTTCTTAGTCATATAGGCCTCTTTCAAAAAAGAGCACCTGTCCCTATATAATGACATAGACGACAAGTGCTCAGCTTAACAAAGATATATGGGGGACTATATTACATTTAAAAGATCTGGCCCACTATATCAATGAAATAGTTTTAGGCACGTTCGATGTATTGACCGGTACGAGTATCAATACGAAGTACATCATCTACTTCGATAAAAAGAGGTACTTTTACAGTGTAGCCTGTTTCCAATACAGCTGGTTTATTACCACCTGTAGCAGTATCGCCACGGATACCAGGATCAGTTTCAACTACGCGAAGTTCTACAGCTACAGGTAAGTCAATACCGATTACAATACCTTGGAAGAACATGATGGATACTTCCATATTTTCAAGAAGGAAGTTTTTAGCATCACCTAGTTGTTCAACGTTCAATTCCACTTGATCATATGTTTCGTTGTCCATGAATGTGTATGCGCCATCAGCTTCGTATAAGTATTGCATACGACGACGATCAACATGCGCTTTTGGCACTTTTTCACCAGCGTTGAAAGTACGTTCTACTACAGAACCAGTTTGCAAGTTTTTCATTTTTGTACGCACGAATGCAGCACCTTTACCTGGTTTAACGTGTTGAAAGTCAACTACTTGCCATACATTACCGTCGATCTCAACGGTTACACCTGGGCGGAAATCATTACTGGAAATCATCTAACTCTTCTCCTTCTAAATACCTATTTCGATTAACTCTTTTGGACTATGTGTTAATAATTCACAGCCATCAGCTTTAACAATAACACTATCCTCTATTCTCAATCCGATTTCACCAGAAAGATAAATACCTGGTTCTACCGTAATGATCATATTTTCGGAAAATACCGTATCGGATTTTGGATTGGCTACTGGTTCTTCGTGGATTTCTAGTCCTACACCGTGTCCTGTACCATGATTAAATTCCTTGGTATATCCTTGTTCTCGTATATAGTCACGACATACTGCGTCAAGTTCTTTGCCGGTAATTCCTGCATGAACTGCTGTAACACCTCGTTTTTGAGCTTCTAAAACTATACTATACAATTTCTTTTGCTGCTCTGATGCGGGGCCCATAACGACTGTTCGAGTCATATCTGAATGATACCCTTTATACACAGCGCCAAAATCAAAGGTGATAAAATCACCGGTCTCTATAATCTTATCACTAGCCACACCATGAGGCATACTAGATCGATTGCCGGATGCTACAATTGTTGCAAAAGAAGGTTCCTCTGAACCTCGTTTTAACATTTCTGCTTCTAGTATGATACGCGCTTCATTCTCCGTCATACCCACCTTTAATTGCGGTAATAATGCGGCAAATGCATCGTCTCCAATTTTAGCAGCAATGCGCATTAATTCTAATTCATCTTCTCGTTTTATAGCACGCAATTTTGCAAAATGTATAGATGTAAAATTAAAGCGTTCATCTAATGTATCACATAAGGTTTCATATGTATCAACAGGCATATATTTTCCTTCAATACCAAAGAGCCCATCGTGGATGTGATTGTCATTAAAAATATCTACAAGAGTATCCATAACTGATGTTTCATATTGAATAACCTCATAGCCTTCACATTGTTTTGTAGCTTGCTCTGTATATCTAAAATCGGTAATCATGAATGCTTTATCTTGTGTGACAATAGCAAATCCTGTAGTACCTGTAAAGCCAGCAAAATAATGTAAATTTATAGGGTCAATTAAAACGACACCAGTTAATTCTTGTTCTTTAATATACTTTTGTAGCTGATCTAATCCGTTCATAATCATGCTCCTAGTCTATAAAGTACACTTTATAATACCATAAAATGCCTATATTGAATAGATTTTCATGCTATTTTTTAAAGTCTACTACACCTTGGTCGTCAATTTCTGAATATGTATTAATAGCCTCAATGCCATTTAATGTAATATGACCTATGGCCAATCTCTTTAAATAGGTAACTTCTCCCCCAGCGGCTCCAATCATACGTTTAACTTGATGGTACTTGCCTTCTTCAATGGTTATATGTAGAGACTGTTCAGAAAGAACGTCTATATTAGCCGGTTTACATTGGGTTCCATCCCCTAATACTATCCCTGTTTCTATGCGTTCAATACCTTCTTTTGTGAGTTTACCATTAAATTCTACATAGTATACCTTCGGTACATGTTTGTGCCCATTAATGATAGAATGCGCCCAAATACCATCGTTTGTAAGTAATAATAGACCTTCTGTATCTTTATCTAGGCGTCCCACAGGAAATACACCCATTTTCTTAAACTCAGGTGGTAATAAATCCATCACTACAGGATGCGTAGGATCCTCTACAGCCGTAATATATCCAGCAGGTTTATGAAATTTAATATAATACTGTTGCTTTGTTGATATTTGTACGCCATCAACTGCAATGATATCATCATCTATATGTATGGATTGGTCTTTTTTTAGGATAACAGCACCATTTACAGTAACACGTCCATCCCTTATAATTTGGTGAACCTCTTTGCGACTACCAAAGGCTTTATTGGCTAATAGTTTATCTAATCGCATCTTAATTCCTCTTTCATAGTGTTTGAAAGAATCAATTATACATGCCCTCTTAAATTATCTACGTGAGCAGTATCATTTAATAAGTTTAAAATATTATGGTCCGATGGTCCCACACCATTGTAAAATACGCGATTAATTGCTGTATTACCTTGGCTGAAATTCCAACAGTGACTAATGGGAATATCAAGCATTTTACATAAAAGTGTACGAATCGTTCCACCATGACAGGTTATTAAAATTGTTTCGTCATCATCATTTTGGCTTATAAATTCTGAAAGACCATCCCATGCACGATTTTGTACTTCTTGAAAGCTTTCTCCATTTGGTAGCTTGATAATATCAGGTTGTCGATACATTTGATCAATAAGGCCTGGCCATCGGTCTTCGATTTCTGAGAACAATAATTTTTCCCAGTCACCAAAATCAATTTCTCGTAAACGAGGATCTGTTGTAATATCGATATTTCGATTACCACGAATCATTTCTGCTGTTACGAGTGCTCTAGATAGATCACTTGATAAAATACGATCAAAATGTACATCCTTCAATGCATTAGCGCAAGCTTTTGCCTGTGCTATTCCATTGTCATTCAAAGGAACATCGGTTATGCCTTGATAGCGACCTATCTTATTCCATTCTGTTTCGCCATGTCTAATAATATATAATGTTTTCATGTTGTGTTCCTATTTCTCAAATATGGTACTTAATAAATGAATAAGTTCCACGTTGTGTGCATGATCTTTTATAGCAATCCGCATCCATTTTGGACCTAACCCTTTATAATTGGCACAGCTACGAATTAATAGATTATGTTTTTCTAATCTTGTTTGTACATCTGTAACTGAAATATCAGGATTATTAATTTCGATTAAGATATAATTTGCAGATGGCTTATAGACTACTAAATCTTTAATAGCAGTTAACGATTCATACATATACTTTGCTTCATTAGCCAATACCATCTTACTATCGTTAATATACTTAGTATCGGTTAGTGCAGATTCAATATAAGCTTGCGCCAATGTATTTACAGACCATGCAGGAATATATTGACGCAATTCTTGTATTAATGTAGGATTGGCAAACACTGCACCAATACGAAGTCCAGGTACAGCATAAAATTTTGTAAAAGAATGTACGATAATTACATTGTCATATTGATTAATGAGTTCACGCATAGAGTAACTATTGTCTCGTAATGATTCATCACCAATAAAATCAATAAATGATTCATCGATAATAAGTAAGCTATTAGCACCTTTTAACATTTGTGCTAATACTTTGATTGATTGTTTATCCAACAATGTTCCATCTGGATTATTAGGGTTACCTAAAAATACGATAATGCGTCCATCTTGACCTTTTAATTCAGCAGCAAATGTTTGTAATGCTAAATAAGGTACTTCAAAATATGGGGTGCCATCATCATTTTGTCGCTGGCGATAAAAAATTTCCCTTACCGGTATGTTCGCAGCATCCATAGAGGCTTGGTATTCAGAGAAACCAGGCGCAGGAACAAAAGCCCCTGTAAATCCAGATAATCGTCCAACTGCATAGATGAGCTCTGCAGCTCCGTTACCAAGAAGTATAGAATCTTTTTCTATACCATATACATCGGCAATAGTATTCATAACATCATCATTTGTAACATCTGGATAATGAGATATATATCGCAACCGTTCGTTTAGTGCTTCTAAGCCTTTTGGACTAGGTCCTAATAGATTAATATTGGCACTAAAATCAGTTACTTCAGATAGATTTATTTTGTGGTCATGAGAAAATTTAAAGATATTTCCGCCATGTGTATCTGGCATAGGAGATCCTCCTTTATCGTTTTATATATGTTAGTCCTTCATTTGTTGTTTCCACAATATCAATATATTGTAAGGCAGGTAATTTTTTTTCGATGTATCGCTTACATTCATCGATAGCCGTATAATCACTAGGAAATAATAGTCCCATTATTGTACCACTGTGAGCAATGATTGTACCGACGCTATGAAAAGCATTACCAATGTCATGAAATTCATATAAATTTGGTTTATATAAAATACGTTGATTAGCAAAGGCACTCAATGTAGCGGCCTGTCCTATCAACGTAATATCATGTGTTTCTAGACCTTTTTTGAAGAGCTCTAGTGATTCTCTAATGATAGGTTCTTTTTCGTGTATTTTATGGGATAAGTCTTTTTGTTGATTAAAAGAGATGGTATCAATAGTACCACCTTCATCAAATATGAGTATTTTTAAAGGCGGACACGTTCCTAAAAAATTACAGATGGCCCCATTTATATAATCAAATTGTGTAATACCAGGGTAAAAAGCAGCATCCGTTGGTTCTACTGATAAACAAATGGTTTCTAGCTCTTTTGGTGTTAATGCTCTATTACATGATAAAGCAGTGGCCATTGCGGCTACTGCTATATCCGCAGAGCTAGATGCCATTCCTTTTCCTTGAAGAATATCTGATCTTATATAGATAGCAGTATTGTCACGGCTAGGAGTATGTAAAATATCCTTTACTAAGTTGCGAGCTTGACTAGACTTAGGTTGTAAGGAGCAATAATAGTGTGGCAATGGATGTGTTACCTGGCTCAGTGCATAGGAATAGCGGTTGATTGGACATGTCACAAGAAATGATTGTCCATCAATGGCTCCTTGGATAAATTCCCCACAAGTGCCTGGAGCACGAACATAATAAGTCACTAAATCCTCCTTATACAATAAAAAAATCTATGTATAATTAAATAATTAAAGAATAGGAGCTTTCATAACAGAAGATAATAATGCCAACGTAATTATATATACTAATAACAACAAGACCTCTGTTACTTCAACAACGAAGCCATATGTATCACCAGTAGTTCCACCAAGTTGTTTAACAATATAGTGATTGATAATACGATTAATGATATAGCTCACGATCATTGAGAAAATATTAATTTCCATTAAACCAACCAAAGCATATGCTAAACCAAAGAGAGCTATACTATATGGTATAAATGGAATCGAAAGTATACTTGTTATACCTAAACCGATTGCATATAGTAATGATAAAAGTAAACAAATAATAATAGGCATGCAGAAAGTAGAAATCGTGCTCCATGTAATGACATGTTTTGGTGCATATACGGCGAAGGCCTGCCCCATGCCCGATTTTCGAGCATATGGATAGGACCGAATACTTAAAATCAATGTGTATCTACTCATGAGAGGCATCATTACAAGTATAATAGGTATAAATTCAGGTGTAGGAATTGCAGCTAACAGTTGCCATTTTAACAATATGATAAATACAAAAGCTACAACCCCAAAGGAACCTACACGGCTATCCTTCATTATTTCTAGTTTTTTATCTCTTTCACGGCCAGAAAAAAGTCCATCACTTGTATCCATTAATCCATCAGCATGTAAGCCACCGGTAAACAAAAATTCACTGATAACGATAATAAGCATTAATGGCATCGGTGATAAAAATTGAGAGAATATAAAATAGATTAGGGTTAAAAATATACCGATGATCAATCCTACAAAAGGAAATGTAGCAACAGACTTACCAAAATCCTCCATGGACCATTCTGTTTGATTTACGATTTTGAGTCTAGTTAGAAATTGTAAGGCTATAAAGAAAGGTGTCATCTATGTATTACTCCATAAATTGATAAGCGACTATGGTGGTGATGATTATCATAAGTACTGTTGACAAATACATCATATATACACATCGAGTAATATGTAGTCGATTTAGTGTTTCTAATGCATCACCCATATATTCACGAAATGTCATCTTTTTAAAGTATTGGTTATAACCGCCTAGGCGAATGTGCAATGCACCCGCCACAGGTGCTTCTGCATAGCCACCATTAGGGCTAGGATGTTTATAGGCATCGCGAAGGCCAATACGAAGTGCAGATTTGCCATCAAATCGTAATATAAAGGCGGAAATAACTAATAATAGAAATGTTAGTCGTGCTGGAATCCAATTTAATATATCGTCTAAACGCGCAGCTACACGCCCAAAGAACATATATTTCTGATTTTTATATCCCAACATGGAGTCCATAGTATTAGCTGTACGATAAAATATAGCCCCTATTGGGCCACCTAATATAAAGAAAAATAGCGGTGAAACAATGCCATCAATAGTATTTTCAGCTATTGTTTCTACTGTGGCCCGAGTAATTTCACTTTCATCAAGATCATCTGTATCGCGGCCTACAATCCATGAAACGCGGTGTCTTGCATCATCGATACGACCTTGTTTTAGTAATCTATTAATTTCAAATCCAGCCGCGCCTAATGACCGAGGTGAAATTGTGATATACATTATCAGTACTTGAATGGCATATTCTACCCATTCATTGATAAGACTACCAATCCAAAGAAGTAATGAGGCTACGATGTAAACGGTTAACAATATAAAGCCAACCGTAATACCACCATACCAAAGTTTTTTTGTATCATTATCTGTATCTTTATAAAATACAGCCTCATAAAATGATATGACACGACCAATTAGAGCAACAGGATGAAATTTACTATTGGGATCACCGATAATCATATCAATTATAAACGCAAAAATTGGAATACATACATAGTTATAATGTTTAAACCAATCTAAGAGTAGATTTAAATCCATTCATATCACCCATTATCCTTTAATAGAGTCATAATGTAATCCATATCTAAATGTTCTTCCACGATATCTGCTAAACGATTATACGCCTTGTTTTTATGTTCGAAATAATGGAACACAACAGGTGTTTCTTCTAATCCTTTACGTAAACGTAATTGATTTATAATAAAACGACGAAATTCATCATTATCAAAGACACCATGAATGTAGGTACCCATAACTTGATGACGGCCATCGATAAACCCATCTACGACCGTTATAGGAGTTTCACTACGTTTAGTAATCGTGAAACAACGTTTTACAGTATCATCATTTGGTTTAGTGTCTCCCATATGTATTTCATACCCTACGAGTTCACTACCAGAAAATGTACCGTTAAGGAAATGTAAATTTTCCACATCAAATGTTACTTGATGTGTCGTTTTTTGATTCTTCATGGTTGTAGTAGAGTTAACTAAGCCGAGGCCTTCACTCTCCTCGATATCACCTTCCATATGATGCGGATCATATATAGCAGTACCAAGCATTTGGTTACCACCGCAAATACCGATTACAGGAGTTCCTTTTTCCGCGAGCTCTTTAATCTCATCGGCTAAACCAGAGTTTTTTAAATATGTTAAGTCAGCCAATGTATTTTTAGAACCTGGCAAAATAATCAAATCAGGTGTGCCAATAATATCTCCAGGACCGACAAAACGAACGGATACATCTGGTTCATAGTTCAATGCATCAAAGTCTGTAAAATTAGAGATTTTAGGAGTTTGGATAACAGCAATTTGAATATCTTTAGAACCTACATTCTTTTTATTTTCCAAAGCTACAGAATCTTCCTCGTCAATATCAAGATTTTCAATGGCAGGAATAACACCAACCACTTTTTTACCTGTTTTTTCTTCGATGAAAGTCAATGCTGGTTCTAATAATTTAATATCGCCACGAAATTTATTAATTATAATCCCCTTTATTAAATCGCGTTCTTCTGGTTCGAGTAATTCTAATGTGCCCACAATAGAAGCAATAGCACCACCTCTATCTATATCCGCAATGAGAAATACAGGAGCTTGTGTCATTTTAGCAATACGCATATTTACGATGTCATTAGCTTTTAAATTAACCTCAGCAGGACTACCAGCCCCTTCGATAACAATCATTTCAAAATTTTCATCGAGAAAGGCAATGGATTCTTTGACCTTATCAAGAGCTGTTAAGGAGTAATGAGTATGATATTCTTTAGCACTATAGACACCAACTGGTTTGCCCATTAATACGACTTGAGATGACTGATTTCCTGTAGGTTTAAGCAATACAGGGTTCATTTGTACAATAGGATCAATACCAGCTGCTTCAGCTTGGGCAACTTGTGCACGTCCTATTTCATCACCCCATTTGGTTACATAGGAGTTTAAAGCCATATTTTGCGCTTTAAATGGCACAGTTTTATAGCCCATCCGATAAAGAATACGGCATAATGCAGTACATAAAATACTTTTGCCTACATTAGAGCTCGTTCCTTGGAACATGATTTTTTTAGCCATTTATATGAACCTCCTGAGATTTTAATTCTATGGTTATTCCACTAATTGTTAAATACATTTTATTGGCAGCACTAGCAACCTCTCGATTTACACGACCAGTTATATCGCGAAAATATCTTGCCAATTTATTTTCCGGTACAATACCTAATCCAATTTCATTGGTCACAAAAATAACAGTTTTATCGTTACTGTTATTAATTTCCTGTAATAATAGTCGCAGCTCTTCTAATATAATAGATTCAATACGATTAGCATCTTCCTGAGTATTGATATCCCCATGAGCGAAAACGTGATTTGATGTAAACATTGTAAGACAATCAATTAAGATGACATCACTAACATTCTTAATTTGTTCCCAATTTTTATATAAGTGTAGTGGAATTTCAAAAGTAATCCACTCTTTACCACGGCGCAACTGATGCTTTTTAATACGATCTTTCATTTCGTCATCAAGAGCTTGCCCTGTAGCAACATATGCCTTTCGTCCTTTTAAGGATAAGGCTAATTGTTCTGCAAATTCACTTTTCCCACTACGAGCTCCTCCGGAGCATAGAATAATTGTAGATTTCATAAAGCACCTATACAAGTATATATAATTTCTGTATCATTATTAGTATAACAAAAGGAGATACACTATGGAAATTATGAATATGAAATTAAAAATGATGTCTACTCTTTGGGAAAACACATATCGTGTAGCTATTGAAGATGGTCAAAGTGGATATATTGGTACATGTCGTGTGGTAGTTAATGTACCTTTAGATCCTTCTGAATTGCCTCCTAATGCACCTATTGTAGAACCACAACTGTTTGTATTAGTAGAGGATTTTTCTTTTGATGCATCTAAAATTATAAATTTCGAGACTACATTAGCAGATTTATTGCGTGAAAAATTTAGATATCAAATTCCTCATATCTTCTTTTTCTATCCAAGTCCACACGATGTATTAAATCAAGAAATTACACAATCTTAATAAAGAAAAAAGCTATGTGAAGACATAGCTTTTTTTATTTATTCCTCTCCAATTTCTTCTTCTACACGACTCAATATGAAGCATAAATCAGATAGTCGATTTAAGTATCGCAAATTAGATTCATGTACGCTTTCACCTGCATCTAATACACGCCATAAATCACGTTCTGCACGACGAGCAACTGTTCTAGATACATGTAAGTAGGCAGAAGATTTATTATCACCAGGTAGAATAAATTCTGCAAGAGGTTCTAATTTAGCATCAAAACGGTCGATAACCTTTTCCAAATGTTTTACTTGTTGATCTGTTATTTGTGGTGCTTGATTCAAGCTAGCAATATCAGCCATTAACGTCCATAAGGAACGTTCTATATCGAGTAACTCAGCTTGTACTCTTACGTTCTTTGCATAGGCTCGAGCTAATCCCAAGAAGGCTTGAAGCTCATCAATCGTACCATAGGCTTCAACGCGAAGAGAAGATTTCTTTACACGTTCACCTGTATAAAGACCTGTTGTACCTTGATCACCTGTTTTTGTATAAACACTACTACCCATGGCCGTACCTCCTAATTAGATGTTATTTATATTCTGGGAACCATAAATGAATTTCACGTGCTGCTGAATCAACTGAATCAGATGCATGTACAACATTAGAATCCATAGTTAAGGCATAGTCACCGCGAATACTACCAGGTGTGGCATCTACAGGATTAGTTGCACCATTGATAGTACGTACAGAAGTAACGGCATTTTTACCAGCTAGTACAAAAGCTAGTACAGGTCCAGAAGTGATAAAATCAACCAATTCACCAAAGAATGGTTTATCTTTATGCTCTGCATAATGTTCTTGTGCTAATTCTTTTGGTGTTTGAAGTAATTTCATAGCTTTAATGATTAAGCCTTTACGTTCATAACGTGTAAGAATTTCACCACAGATTTGACGTTTTACACCATCTGGTTTAATGAGAACTAAAGTTTCTTCCATCTTTATACCTCCCTTTTATTAAAATCTATAATGTGGATTTAGAGATAGTTTTTTCAATCTAGCAATACGATCCTGAGTACTAGGATGTGTGCTAAAAAGATTCGACAAACTAGCACCAATACCCATCATAGGGTTAATTATAAACATATGCGCTGTAGCATTATTGGCATTCGGTAATGTTCCATATTTAGAATATTCTTCTATTTTAGCCAATGCCGATGCAAGTCCTAAAGGGTTCTTGCTTAACATAGCTCCACCCTCGTCAGCTAAATATTCACGGGTACGAGAAATACTCATTTGAATAATAACAGCTGCTAAAGGAGCCAAAATAACCATACCAATTAACGCGAGTGGATTGACATTATCATCGCGATCATAAGACCGACCACCAAAGAACATACCAAAGTGCGCAATAGTAGATATGGCGCCTCCAATAATGGCTGCAATAGTACTAATTAATGTATCACGATTTTTAACATGTGTTAATTCGTGACCTAATACGCCCGCTAATTCATCATCTGTTAATAAACGTTGAATTCCGGCCGTTACAGCCACCGCAGCATGTTCTGGATTACGACCAGTTGCAAATGCATTTGGTACGTCCGTAGGGATGATATAAACCTTTGGCATTGGTAGTTTACCGTTTTTAGCCAATTGTTCAACCATACCATATAGTTTTGGGTTTGATTGAGCGGTAACTTGTTGTGCATTGTATTGTGCTAACACAATCTTATCGCTATACCAATACGATGCTATTGACATACCTGCAGATATAATGAACATTAACATCATTCCACGAGCGCCGCCAAAGGCATCGCCTAATAATACTAGTATCACTATTAAAGTGGCTAGTAACATTGTTGTTTTAAAATTATTCATAGAGTCCTCCTACATAAGTTTTCGGACTATGCCTTAACTAGATTTATTATACCACATTTTGAATAGTTGTGGCCCCTGCTGTATCTGCCTCTAACACATATACCTTGTTCTCAATACCATGGAAATCAAAGATTTGCCCCATTGCATCAGCAACTGTTTGTACGTGAGCTTTATTTGTATATGCAATCAAGGTAGAACCAGATCCACTAATAGTTGCACCATAAGCTCCAGCGGCTTTTGCGGCAGAGAATACCTTATCACAATGTGGAATCAACGTTTTTCGATACGGTACATGGAGATTATCCTCCAAGGCAACCGCAAGATTATCCAATTGGTTCGTAATTAAACTAGTTACAAATAACGATGCATGACTCACATTTTGAACAGCCTCTTTAAAAGGCACATGATTTGGTAATACAGATCGTGCATATTCTGTAGAAACTAATACCTCTGGTACGACTACAGCAAAATGAAGTGACTCTGGTACAGGGATTACTGTATTCAAGACTTTATCTTTCAAACCTGTAGCGCAACAAAGATTACCAAAAATTGCTGGTGCCACATTATCTGGATGGCCTTCCATACGATTGGCAATGATGAGTAACTCTTCTTTTGAAAGTGGTTTATTTACGAGATTATTTGCTAGTAAAAGCCCACCTACAATAGCGGTACTACTACTACCAAGGCCGCGTGATGGCGGAATCAGTGTTTCTGAAGTTATATGACCATATTGTATTGGTTCTTGTGCTTTAGCAAATACTTGTTCAATAGCTATGCCGATGAGATTTTTTTTAGGATCTTCTTTTTCTAATAAATTAGCGCCATACCCATGAAATGTATAGCTAAAAGATGTAGCATTTGCATCAGGTGTAAATTCAAAAATATTATATAGATTTAATGCTAGTCCAAGGCAATCAAAACCTGGTCCGCAATTGGCACTTGTAGCAGGCACTTGTACACGAATTGTTGTCATAATATTACGCTTCCATAATTCTGATTACACTGCTTACATCTTTCACAGATCGCAAGCTGTTAAAAGAATCAATTAAATTTAAAATATAGGAATGTGGACATTTAGAAGTCACAATAGCAAGTACTGCTGTTTCAGGATCTTTATTTCGTTGAACAATCGAAAGAACAGAGATTTTTTGCTCTGCTAATTTTGTAGCAATTTTTGCAAGAACGCCAGTTTTATTATCAACAGCTAATCGCATGTAGTAACTAGATTGTATTTTACCTGGAGAATAAATATTCTTTTGATCAAAGTAGAATGGTTTAAAACGTCCTGTAGATTCAAAAGCTACATTTTGAGCTACTTCCATAATATCGCTAACAACGGAGCTGCCTGTTGGTAAACTGCCGGCGCCACGTCCATAGAACATGGCATCATCAATGCCATTCCCCTTTATATAAATTGCATTGTACGAACCGCGTACAGATGCAAGTGGATGTGTTAATGGTACGAAAGCAGGGTATACATTGAGAGATAAACCCTTTGACGATTCTTTTGCAATGCCAATAAGTTTAATATTGTATCCGAATTCCTTACCAAAGGAAATATCTTCTGTATCAATTTTAGTAATACCTTCTACAGTTACATCCTCAAAGAATATACGACGGTTAAAGCTAATAGATGCCAAAATAGCAAGTTTACGAGCTGCATCTAATCCTTCTACATCGGCAGTTGGATCAGCTTCTGCATAGCCTAAATCTTGAGCCTCTTTTAATACATCCCCGTAGCTTAATCCTTCATCTGTCATTTTAGATAAAATAAAATTTGTTGTACCATTCATGATACCAACAAGTTCTGTAATTCGATTACCGCCAAGGGAATCGTATAATGTTCTAATAATTGGAATACCACCTAATACAGATGCTTCAAAACGTAAATCTACGTGGTTTTTATACGCTAAGCCAAATAAATATGGGCCTGCTTCTGCTAATAAATCCTTATTGGCTGTAACAACACTTTTTCCATGTTTTAAAGCTGCTTCAACACAATCTTTCGCAAATGTTGTGCCCCCCATTAATTCAACGACAATAGCAATCGATTCATCATTAAGCACATCATCAATGTTAGTCACGTATTGTGCAGTGCTTGGTAGTGTAATATTTATGTATTTGTCTGGATTGCGAACAAATATTTTTGAAATCTCGATAGTTACACCGCTTCTGTTGGTAATCAAATCGACATTATCTTGTAATAAATTAAATGTTCCTTGGGAAACAGTACCAAATCCTAATAAGGCTATTTTAACGGTCTTCATAATGGTCCTACTCTCTTCTGACTGGTCAATATAGCATTTATATTATGCTTGACCTAAAATTTCTACTTTAATAATTCCTTTCATATTGCGAATATCATGTAATAATTCCTCTAAGGAACCTTGCAAGTTTTTGGTTTCGAAAGAAATACTACTATTAGCAATACCCTGTAATGGAATATCTTGATTTATGGTCAAGATACTTCCATTTTTATCGGCTATTGCTTTTAAAACACTTGATAACATACCTGATTCATTGGACATTGAAACGGTAATGCTAACAATTTTTCCTTGAGCAATCTCAAAAAATGGAAATACATAATCTTTATATTTATAATAAGCAGATCGACTTAAATCCATTTTCTCAACAGCTTCATTTATGGTTTTTACTTCACCTAGTTTCAAAATCTCTTTTACTTTAATCGTTTTCTTAATCGCTTCTGGTAAAATATCTTCTTGAACTAAATAAAATTTGTCCTTTTTCGGTTTTGTCATACTAATTCTCCTTACATTAATTAGATGTTTCCTGAGCAACAAACTGACGTCCATATAAAGTTAATACTGCATACATACCTATAAAAAATGGCACATATTCTGCCATCACACGCCACGACACAGCTATAATACCTACAGTGCCACTTGGTACGAATGGTGCAAAAAGTAAAATGAATAATCCTTCAGCAATACCTGTTCCCCCTGGAGTGGGTGCAAAATAAAGTATTAAATTCAACAATATCATTCTATCTAATATCGTAATAATTGCTACATCATTAGTAAAAGCAAACATCAATGCCGGTGCTATACAGTATAAGCATAATAAACTTAATCCTGATTCGATAAATACAATAAAGGATTGAGTAGGTTTTTTATACAATAATGCAAGCCCTTGATTTAGTGTTTCTAATTTCGCTAACCAATCTTTGGTCTTATGTGCCTTAAAACGTTGTGCTAGATTATATACGAATTTCCTCATATATACCGTTTGTAAAAGATATGTTCCTAATAAGGTGGCCATGACGGCTAAGAAGGAAAATAGTAATAACATATCTCTTGAAATATATGGTATTTCTATGGAGTCATATAAAAACACAATCGGTAACATGACGACTAAAAACATGATTGAAAAAACAGTACGTATCAATACGATTGGAGTTCCCTTACTTATCGGGACATCATAGCTTCTTAATACGAGTACTTGAGCCACAGCTCCACCACTGGCACCTGGTGTGAGCATAGCCATAAAATAGTTGCTAAATATAACCCGAAGTACAGCTTTTATTGATAAATGATAACCGCCAATTTTTACAAGGCGCTGTAATCTTAATCCATCAAAATACATCCCTAAAGCAAGTACAATAATGGCAAGCAACAAAGATTCACCATTAAAAGTTGTTATTGTTTTAAGTGCTTCTAAATCGATAGTATAATAAATGATTCCTAAAGATACGGCAAAAAGTAAGACAAACATGAATATGCCGCGTCTCATCATCTTACTCATAATAAATCCCCATAGTTAATGAGTTCTATATTATGTTGTGAAATATATCTACGTACATTATCGGATGTCATAGCAGATAATTCATCTTGCCAGTGATATCCCCAATTATATTGTTTTCTTAGAACTTCATTACTAATGCCTGGATGCGTCATAATTTCATGGACACCAGATAAAGAGCTAACTTGTTTTAAAATCGATAATAATTCTGTTTCTCCTAAAGCACCACCATTAATCATACCCCAGAAGTATTGTGTAAAGTAAATCCCCTTGTCGCGAATGCTAGGCAATGCTTGAGCAGCCACGGTGCTCAAACCACATTTCCCCATAATACGAACAGGATTATGCACGCCATTTAAAAATGTTATTTTTTCATTTGGCACACGTATAGCTTTAATTTTATATCGCATAGCTTGTTCTAAAACTATAGGTAGAATACTAGGTAATACATGCATGTGTTGGTGTCCATCAATATGAGTTACGTTTACACCAGATTCCATAATTTTAGAAACTTGCTTTATAATCTCTGTTCTCACTTCATCATAATTAATAGAGCCACTATATATGCGCTTCATAAACTCTATATAATTATCAACAAAAACACCTTCGTTTGTTACAAGACTAGGAATTTCACTAGGATCACTTACAGGGGCGATTCCTCCCACCAAAGCTATGTGAATACCTATACCCAACTTTGGATATTCCTTTGCCATATCTACTGCTTCATTAAAAGCAGCACCACTTGCCAATATAGATGTGCTTGTAATAGCACCTTTAGTATGCCCTACGATAATACCTTCATTTATAGCTGAATGAAGGCCAAAATCGTCAGCATTTATAATTAATTTTGACATATGCGTGCCTCTTTATTCGTAAAAACGGGAAAATAATGTTCACCCAGAAAAGATATATGTTATTTTAACAAATACAGGTATATAAAATCAATACAAAATAGCAATACTTGTATACTGGAAACGGACTTTTTATATCGTTTTCACATAATTTATATACCCTTCTATCATAGATAATCATATTTTATACTATTATAGAAAATTATATACCCTGTCATCAAAAATGATTGATGACAGGGTATCGTTATAATATATATTAAATTTGTTCTCTTACTTTATACATACATAGGGCGGCCGCAATTGATACGTTTAAAGATTCTATATCACCATACATGGGAATTGTAATAGCCTGATCACACATTTCTATAATTTCTCTAGACACTCCATTTCCTTCATTACCGAGTATAATCATGGTTCGTTTAGGATATGAAATGGTATGATAAGGTTTTGCATTTTCTAGTGAGGTAACATAGGTTTTTATCGTATTATCCTTTATGAAATCATAAAACTCAGATAATGTTACATCTTCAAAAATCGGAATATTACAAAGCGCACTCATCGTACTACGTACGCATTTTTCGTTATAAGGATCTACGGTTCCTTTTAACAAGAATATACCTTTTGCACCAGCAGCCACCGCTGTACGAATTATGGTACCTAAGTTTCCCGGATCCTGTACACCATCTAGTGCGACATATAATCCATCCTCTACTATCAATGAATGCAAATCATTAACACATTTTTTCGCTATACCTAGTATACCCTGTCCGTTTACAGAGTGCTCAATTTTATCAAATATTGGATCTTGTACTACATAGACGGAAGAAACAGTAAAACCTTTTTGCACTAGTGGTTCCAATTCACTTCGCTTTGATTCTCTAATTAAAATAGAGCGCAAAAAATGTTTTTTTCCTATATCCGTTACAGCACGAATTCCTTCCACCGTATATTCACCAAATTTTTGCCGATATTTTCGCTGTTGTAAACTGATAATATGTTTTATAGTCTTATTGTCTTTCGATTGAATATAATCTATTTTTGGTGATTCCATAACTCGTAAAAATCCCCCTTATGTTGCATAAGCTCATCAAATGTTCCATCTTCTACAATCTTACCATAAGAAAGAACTAGAATTCTATTTGCTTTTTGTACAGTTGATAAACGATGCGCTACATTTATAATTGTTTTTTCACCACGTATAGTTTCAATACTTTCTTGAATTTGTGATTCCGTATGACTATCGATATTCGCCGTTGCTTCATCAAGCAATAAAATCGGTCTATTTAAAATCAACGTTCTTGCAAAGGCTAATAATTGCTTTTGGCCATCTGATAATAGCGATCCCAAATATCCTACTGATGTTTGATATCTATCTGGCAAAGATTCAATCATATCGTGTAATTTGACCTTTTTAGTAGCGTCTATAATAGTGTCCATAGAGATAGAGGAATCATATAAATTAAGATTATCTTGAATCGTACCTTTAAATAAGTATGCATTTTGAAATACATAGCCCATAATATTTCTAATCATTGAAGAATCATATTGGCTAATATCATGACCATTAATATAAATGTTGCCTTTTGTAGGTCGCAATATGCCCATCAATAATGAAAGTAATGTTGATTTTCCACTACCAGATAGTCCTACAACACCAAGATACTCCCCTTTTTTTACTGTAAAAGAAATGTTATTCAAAGCATATACATCACTGTTATCATAGGAGTAATACACCTCTTTTAACTCAATGGTATCAATCGTTTTAAATTCATTGGGAACAGTTGTTATCAACTCTCGCTTTGGTTCATCCAAAATAGGAATCAATCGTTCTGCACCGGCCAATGCACTTTGCAAGGAATTATATTTATCAGCAATTTCTTTCATAGGTTGAAAGAATCGATCCATATATTGTATAAATGCAAATACCGTGCCTGCATCTGCTACGGATTCTAATAGATTTGTCATTGTAAAAATAACAATAAGTGCCACAAAGAACAAACCATCTACGAGAGGTCTAAAAATAGAAAATGTTGTAACCTCAAATATACCGGCTTTTAAAAACTCACGATTAACAGAATCGTACCGTTGTTCAATACTTCTTTCACCTAAATAAGTTTTTACAATTAATATGTAATTCAACAATTCTTTTATGCTCGAATTAGATGCTGCTACAGAAGAACGAACTTGTCTAAAAGCTTTTCTGGAAAATTTTTGATACACCCAGATAATAAACCCCATTATAGGAATCAACAAGGTCATAACAATTGCTAAGGGCACATTAATAGCATACATAAAAGCTAATATGCCCAAAATCATCAATGCACTGCTTATGAGTTTTAGTAATACATCTGTATATAATGTACGCAATGATTCTACGTCATTGGTAATACGGGTCACCCAATTACCTATAGGCAAAGACTGAAAATCTTCGGCGGATTTATGAAGAATTTTTTCAAATACCGTACTGCGTATATGAAAAATAATTTTCTGCCCAAATGTAGATAATAAATAGTTTTGTAAGAGAATAAAGACAATGCTGCCAACTATAGTTAATGCATATAGTCCAGCATAATGCTGAATAGTATTCAAATCTTTCATAGCAAAGCCTAAATCGATAGCTTGTTTAGAAAGATATGGACGTATAAGCGAGCATAATAGATTACTAATAAGAGCTATACTAGCCAAAATAAGTAGCCATAAATAAGGCCTAATATATTTTGTTAAATATATAAATAGGCGCCAATCATTATACTTTAGTTTCATTATTGGGCCTCCTTATTTTGAGCTTTATACATCTGATAATATAAACCGTTTTTACACATTAACTCATCATGTGTTCCAACTTCGCAAATTCTACCTTCATCAAATACAATGATACGATCCGCATGGTTGATTAATTCTAGTCGTTGGGATATGCATAAAATGGTTTTATCCTTTGTAGATTGCAATACTTGTAATATTTCATCTACAGTTATGGCATCTAAAGCAGAGAAGCAATTATCTAATAATAAGTAAGGTGCATTTTTGTAAAATCCACGTGCAATATTGATACGCTGTTTTTGACCACCTGATAAATCGCGCCCTTCCTCTGCTAATACGCTTAATGGATTCTCCAAATCCTTTCCTAAGTCACGATATAATTGAGCTTTTTTTGCTGCTTCAGCAACGGTGGTATGATTTTTATTTTCATAACCGAAGCTAATATTGTCAGCAATTGTTGAACCTAGTAGATATGACTGAGTTGGTACATAGGAAATCGAATTTCTAACAGTACCAATGGGCAGTGTCGTAATATCTTGATTATTAATATAAATAGTCTTTGATGGTGCTTTTTGAAGCCCTAATAACAATTTGAAGAGTGTACTTTTACCAGAGCCAGGCTTACCCACTATACCTACAAACTCTCCTTTTTTGAATGTAATATTAATTTGACATAATGCAGGTGATTTAGATTCATCATAGGTAAAATTTAAACATTTTATATCAATATCGCCTAAACCAAGTTGTTTACCATCAGTGTCATTGCATTCTGCAGGTAGACTCATAAAATCAATAATTCGATCAAGGGAGGCCATCCCCTTTTGAACTATAGCTACTAATGAACCTAAAGAAATCAATGGGCCTATAATAAGCATAATAAAAGCATTGATTGTAACAAACTCACCTACAGTCATAAGCCCTTCTACGGCTAAAGTACCACATATATACATACTAATACTGATACATATAAATGGTGCAATCATAGTTAGAGGCGATAAAATAGCATCAAGAATAGCTACACTCATATTATCGGAATAATTTTTCTTGTTAATACGATTAAATAATCCTCCTATAATCGATTCTTTATTAAAAGCTCGAATAACATCCATGCCCTGGAATAGTTCTTGCCCAAATTCTGTCATGTCACTATATGTGGTTTGAGCCTGACGTTGTTTTTTTCGTAAGCGCCGACCTAGTGTAAAAATTGAACCTAAAATAAAAATAATCGGTGTCATAATCTTTAAGGCTAAAATAAAATCTATTTTTTGAATTAATATGATAGAGCCCAATATAGAATATAAAATAATATCAACAACGATCATAACACCTAAACCTAGGGCAACGCGTAATGATGTAACATCATTTGTCATTAAAGCCATTACTTTACCAGGTCCGTTAACATCATAATATGTAGTAGGGATTTCTAAAGCACGAGCACATAATTTTTGGCGGAATAAATACTCCATGCGCCGGATAGATCCTAATAATGTTCTACGTGATATAACTTTCAATACAGTAATAATGATTAATAAACCAATGAAATAAAATATATAACGGGTTAAGCCCTCTTTATTATGACTCAATGTATCGATGGCACTACCAATTAATTGTGGGACGATTAAAAAGGCTACATCGATTGCGATTAGCATAGTTAATCCGATGAGATAATATATACCTTCACGACGAAAAAATTCCTTGAAAATTGCATATGGATTCATCGACTACCTCCTGTTTTCTTTCTATCGTACCATTTACTACATAATTCTTCTACCTAAAACAGTAAACTAAACTATATCAAAATTAATAGCAAACTATATCGAAA
Organism: uncultured bacterium; assembly: GCA_905214495.1. Lineage (GTDB taxonomy): Bacteria > Bacillota > Negativicutes > Veillonellales > Veillonellaceae > Veillonella. Next base: position 85,033 of record CAJMLW010000001.1, read on the forward strand.
AAATTAGTTTACTAAAATGGATAGAAATGGTATACTAACCATAGAAGCATTGTTTAATCTATTTAGTATATAAACTCTTAGGAGGAATAAAACATGGAAAAACGTACTGGTGTTGTAACATTTGCAGGTAACCCTATTACATTGGTAGGCCCAGAAATTAAAGTAGGTCAACAAGCACCTGATTTCACTGTATTATCTAATGATTTACAACCTAAAACTTTGAAAGATTATGAAGGTAAAGTAAAGGTAATTTCCGTAGTACCTTCTCTTGATACTGGCGTATGTGATGCACAAACTCGTTGGTTCAATCAAGATGCAACAGGTTTATCTGATGATGTTGTAGTATTGACAATTTCTATGGACCTTCCATTTGCTCAAAAACGTTGGTGCGGTGCTGCAGGCGTAGATAAAGTAGAAACATTATCTGACCACAAAGATGCTTCTTTCGGTACAATCTATGGTTTTTTAATCGAAGAATTACGTCTATTATCTCGTGGTGTTGTAGTTATCAATAAAGATAACAAAGTAACATATGTTGAATATGTACCAGAAGTAACTCAAGCTGTTAATTTTGACGCAGCATTAGAAGCAATTAAAGCTGATATCTAATAATGCCTACTTATTAAGGCCGTACCTCGTACGGCCTTTTTCTATTCATGGGAGTTATATATGTGGATTAAATTTTCAAAACTATTATTAACTATTAAAAATATCGCTCTCCTCGGTGTTGGAATAGCCTTGTGTATCGCTTTAGTCAATTCACTTATTAATTTAGGTATTATTACATGGGCCAATATTAATGGTGAAAGCACATATTACAATCTTATTGAAGAATTAATTACCTTCTTTCTTTATTTCGAGTTCATTGCGTTAATTGTAAAATACTTTAAAAATAACTTTCACTTTCCTCTCGACTTTTTCCTCTATATTGGTATTACGGCCATTGTTCGATCTGTAATTATTGCTCATGATACAGCCTTTGACATCCTTATATGGGCTATCTCTATTTTTGTGCTCGTATGTAGTTTAGTATTGGTAAAAAAATATATTGGTCACGATGAATAATATAATTATTTATGATTCTATAATACTCAAAAAGGTCCTACCGATTTTCGGTAGGACCTTTTTGAGTATTCAAAGGATTAGAAAATGTTTTTGCTGTAATTAGCGTATTTAGCTTCTAATTCTTCCATTTTATCATTCATTTCGATTTGTAATGCAGATGCAGTATCATAATCTTCAGATTGTAAAGCTTCTACAATACGTGTAAACAAGGATTTGCGATCATCGCTATCTTTTGCAAGATAGAAACGTAAGTCATTAACTTCTGCAAAGCGTTTGTCATCAATACTGTTGCGGCTATCTGTGTGAATGGAAACCATTTTACGTACTGTATCCATATTATCAGGAATGATACGATAAGCCAATACGAGTTTCCAGCGTTTCAAGATGGATGCAATGAAGGAATCCATTAAGTCATGAGCAAATGCATCACCTTGTGCCAATGTATTTACGAGTTCAGGGTTATTTTTATAACCTTTAATATTTTCCCATACAGTTGCAGGAGCTACGCCGAACATTTGATTACGTTCTTCTTGAGTGTAGTCTTCGAATACATCTTTTTCAGAACGGAATGCACGTTCTTTAGGTAAGTAATCTGCATCTTGACCAGCTTCTTTGGAAAGTTCTGCTTCCAATTGAGCTTGAGTTTTACCACTTGTAATGGCATATTTCATACCATCAAATGCAGAGATGAAAATCAATGCTAATGCAGTGTATGTATTTGTATAAGGGTTTGGAGAACGCAATTCATAACGTGTAGCCATTGGATTGTCGATATCGCGAATCAAACCGCAAAGGATTGTACGGTTACGGCTAGGTTCAGAAGGATCATTACCTAAGGAAGTTACGATACAAACTGGAGCTTCGAACCCAGGTTTCAAACGATTCAAGGAATCTGTTGTAGAGCTGATGAATGGGTTAATAGCTTCATAGTGTTTCAATAGACCCATGATTGCACCAATACCCAATGAGCTAGCAGATTCTTTTTTCATATCTTCTGGGCTGAACAAGTTAACAAGTTTGCCGGATTTTAATTTTGCCATTACACCAAAGTGAGTATGTTCACCAGAACCAGCAACACCGATAATTGGTTTTGCATTGAATGTTACATCAAGACCATTTTCACGGAATACTTCACGAACGATAATACGAGCTTGTAATTCGTTATCTGCTGTTTGTAATGGGTTACCAGAGAATTTCCAGTCGATTTCCAATTGTTCCAATACAACGGATTCATGACCATCTTCATCAAGTTTAGCTTTAACACCACCAACTTCTTTATGGCCCATTTCAGCTTCCATACCGTATTTATCAAGACGTTCTACGGCTTGTTCTAATGCAGTACGAACAGTGCCGTGTGTACGTTGCCAGTATTGTTCTTGCAAACGTTGAGAAACGGACAATTCTTTTTTAGTAACTGTTTTAGAAGGTGTTTTTACCCAGAATTCTAATTCAGTAGCAGATGTGAAAACAATATCTACCACATCATCAGCTTTCACATGAGGCATACCAGGTACACCTTTTTCTTTAATCAAGGATAACAATTCTGCACGAACATAGTCACAGCTACGTTTCAAAATAGAACGAGAATCTACATAGCGGTAATTATGCATCAAGAATGCAGGAATACGAAGTGTACCAGTTGGCAAACCCGTTGCTTCATCAATGTTTTCGTAGTTGTAATCAACAAACCAGTTTACACTTGGGTCGCCCCACATATCAACACGAGCATTGTTCAATGTAGCGATATTTGTCAATACTACAGAGGAACCATCAGTTTGAACAGCACGGCCTTCAAAGAATGCTTCATAATCATCAAAGAATGCAGCCATTGGGATTTTTTCATCTGTATCATTACCAGCTAAGTCGATACCTACTAAAGATACGAATTTAATTTCTGGATGTTGTTCTAATAGAGATAAAACACCTTCCTTACCATATTGACCTGCAGGAATGTAATACAATAATTCTTTTGTAGCCATATTTGTTCCTCCTAAACTATAAAAAAAGACTCCAACGATATAGATATACAAATTGCATACCTATCCAGTGGAGTCTTCATTGACTAATTATTTTCTTGAGTACATATTACCATAGTGAGAAAATTCTTGTCAATAAATTTCTATAGAATTTTACCAGAATATTAACCTAGTAATGCTTTTACGATGGTATTTACTAATTTACCATCTGCACGGCCTTTAGTATGTGGCATAACATGTTTCATAACGTTACCCATATTTACATTATCTCCGCACTCAGCAATGGCTTTTTTTACAACATCGCGAATTTCATCTTCTGTCATTTGCGCTGGCATATATTTTTGAAGAACAGCTATTTCTTCCTTAACATGACTAATTAGATCTTCACGACCTGCCTTTTCAAATTCTGTAAGAGAATCTTGGCGTGTTTTCATTTCTTTAGCTAAAATGCCTAATACACCATTATCATCAAGTTCAATTTTGTCATTTATTTCTGTATTTTTAATGGCACTATTGACCATACGAATAACAGATAAAGCTATTTTGCCTTCTTCTCGAGCCTTCATAGCAGCTTTCATATCTTCTTTTAATTGATCTTTTAAACTCATGGGAACCTCCTATACGACTCAATCATTAAATAAATATTAGCATCTTAGAAACTAATATATATAAAGAAACCCTAATTCTGGATTTCATGAAGCCATGAAAAGGCAGAATTAGGGTAATCATCTTATGCTCTGAATTTGCGTTTTCTTGCTGCTTCAGATTTTTTCTTTCTTTTTACGCTTGGTTTTTCATAGTGTTCGCGTTTTCTTACTTCAGACAAAACACCCGCTTTTTGGCAGGAGCGTTTGAATCGACGAAGAGCACTTTCAAGCGTTTCGTTTTTACCGACTTTAATTTCAGACATCTATATCCCTCCCTCCAAAATTAATCTCAGGGAAGTGCTGATAATTTTATTTACGCACATATACATATTATATGTAGAACACTAGGTTCTGTCAATATATACCGCTATATTTTATAGGAATTTTATTACAAATCACTATTTTTTGATGTCTTACTACTTCAAAATTAATAATTTTCTATTACAAGCTATTACGCTTCAGGCCAACCCATTTCTTCGCCACCTAATAGATGAGCATGCATATGGAATACACTTTGACCAGCTTTTGCGCCAGTATTAAAAATCAATCGATAGCCATCCTTAGAAATACCAACTTCTTTTGCCACATCACGAACAAATGGTAATAAACCTTCAACATAGTCTTCATTCTTCTCTGTAATATGAGCAATATTAGCAACATGATTTTTAGGAACAATGAGTACATGAACTTTTTTTACAGGTTCAATATCATAAAAAGCATAGAATTTATCGTTTTCTAATACTTTTTTTGATGGAATTTCGCCATTAATAATTTTACAAAAAATGCAGTCGCTCATAGGAACCTCCTCTATCTTATTCAATGATTACAAAATTTTTTTCAACAGCCACCACAGTACCGCCTATGAGATCACCTATAGAGTGTTGACCATCTGATTTAACTCTACCATGAATATATTCATTTGTTAAGCCTGTATAATATCCATTCTCCTCTTTTTCAATGAGGATTTCACCAGGTTTACCTATACGAGATGTTGCATACGCATGTAAACCTTTTTCGCTTAGATCATTTAAAAGTGCTACGCGAGCCTTCTTAACGGCTTCTGGTACTTGATTTGGCATTGTTGCAGCCGGTGTACCTTCACGAATAGAATATGGAAATGCATGAATATGAGTAAAGCCAATTTCTTTTACCGTATTCATTGTTTCATCAAAGTCTTCATCCGTTTCTTGTGGAAATCCTGCAATGATATCAGTAGTAATTGATAAATCTGGGATGCGATTTCTTAAATTCTTAATCAAATCTTTATATTCTTGAAGCGTATAATGACGTTTCATCAATGTTAGAACATGATCTGACCCAGCTTGTAGAGGTAAATGTAAATGTGGACATACGCGCTTATCCGTAGCCATTAATTCTATGAGTTCATCCGATACTTCAACAGACTCAATAGATCCAAAACGTATGCGATGTAAGTTTGGAATTTCTAAGAGGGCTTTTACCACATCTGCTAGCGTAGGTCTTCCTGGTAGTTCAACGCCATAGTTTCCAAGGTGAATCCCGGTTAAAACAATCTCATGAAATCCATGTTCTACTAAACGTTTCGCTTCCTTTACAATATCATCTACTTTACGGGACTTTAGTTTCCCACGCGTATAAGGAATGATACAAAATGCACAATAATTATTACAACCTTCTTGAATTTTCATGAAAGCTCTCGATTTATCAGATTCATTACCAAATAATGGCATCTCTTCAAAATTAGACTCTTTCATGATATCGCGAACAGCATTAATTTGACGTTCTGTTGTTTCGAGTTGTTCAACAAGTTCAACAATTTTTGAGCGATTGTTTGTGCCAATAACTAGATTAACGCCATCAATGGCAGCAATTGCATCAGGATCAAGTTGTGCATAACAACCTGTAACGATAACATAAGCATCTTGATTTTGACGTTTAGCTTTACGAATTAATTGACGAGACTTTTTCTCCCCCATATTCGTAACAGAACATGTATTAATAACGTAAATATCAGCCTTAGAATCAAAATCAACAGCTTCATAATCATGTTGTAAAAATAACCCCTTCATAGCATCCGTATCATACTGATTGACACGACACCCTAGAGTTGTAAAGGCAACGGTTTTCATTGCACCTCCCATTTCTGTATATAGATATCATATAGCATATGTATATAGTATTTTATAGTTCTAATTCATAGTGAACCATCGATAATGCAGCAATCGCAGCCGTTTCGGCACGTAATATAGTATGACCTAATGTAACTGATTGTCCACCACATTCTATAATATCATTGATTTCTTTCTCTTGAAAGCCCCCTTCAGGGCCAATACAAATTAAGATATCCCTATTAGTTGAATCACTACTAATAACTTTTAAAGCATCTTTTATGGTATAGCCCGCTTCATTTTCATAAGCAACCAATTTTAAAGATTCAGATTCGATGTCTAATACATTAGAAAGTGGCTCATCCACAACGAGCGTAGGTAGCTGTGTGCGCCCGCATTGTTGAGAAGCTTCCAACATAATCTTTTCCCAACGACTATATTTTGACTGTAATTTTTTTGCATCGTACTTAGCAACACAGTTCGATGTAGGTACAAGATATACGGTATCAACATTAAGCTCTGTAGTTTTTTGTAAAACCCATTCTAATTTTTCACCTTTTAAATAAGATTGTACTAATATGGTTCTATGCATAGATGTAGGAGAATCAATATATTCTATAAGACTAGCTTGTGCTAAGCCATTTATCTCATCATTAATCTGATAGATACCACAACGGTTATCGCTACCTGTGACAGTAATTGGTTTCTCTATATTATGGCGAAATACATGTAATATATGATGAGTCACATCTTTAGGTAATACAATAGATTCATCTAATGGTGTAGGAATAAATATCTTTTTCATCGTTTTTCCAGCGCAAATGTATGCCAAGGTCCAGCAATGCGCTCCTCAATAATATGCCACTCTTTATTAATATAAGGCATAATCTCATCATATCGATCATCAATAATACCACTAATAATGAGAATACCTTTATCATCAAGTTTTTTACCAATTTGTGGCAATAAAATTTTTAAAGGATCTACTGTTAAATTCGCTAAAATCAATTGAGCTGTACCATTAAAATCAGTATCCAAATTACCACAAATGATATCAGCTACGACATGATTATTATCACAATTAATTCTTGCCTGTTTAGCTGCATATTCTTCTATATCGATACCTACAAGATGTTTTATACCCAAATGAGCAGCTACTAACAACAGAATGCCTGTCCCAGTCCCAATATCTAAACAAGTAACAGAATCTAAATTCATGGATTTACTATAAGTCTGTAAAAGTTCTGCACAAGTTCTCGTAGTTTCATGAGAACCAGTACCAAATGATATATCTGAATCGATTTCGATAATAGTTTTATTCTGTTCATTATCATATTTTTGCCATGCAGGTTTGATTATTAAATTAGGTAGTATTTCTGTAGGTTCTATATACTGTTGCCAAGAATTAAGCCACGTAGATTCATCTAACATATGTGCATCTATTGATGTGATTTCGATATTGCTTTCGTTAAAACGCCCCTTTATATCAGACTCAATCGTGTTAGGATCTAATGATGCATCAGCATAAAGCGTTAATTGTACTAAATTCGGTTGATTATCTACATCTTCTTCTATAATTCCATTGTCTGCATAATCGCCAAAAAGAGTAGTCACCTCATCGGTGGCTACTCTTTCGCAGACAATAGATATTTCTATCCATTGCATAAATGCTCCTTTACTATTGATGCGCAGGAACAAACCATTTACGCATCAGAGCTGTTCATTTAGTTAAACAATCCTTGATTTTCTCAAATAAACTCTTACTAACTTGTAAGTTATTCACATCTTCATTGCCTTCTTTGGCAAATCGAAGTAATAATTCACGTTGTGTTTCAGTTAATTTTTTAGGTGTTTGAACCGTAACGACTACGTGCTGATCACCACGTTGTTTTGGATTGCGTAAATAAGGAATACCTTTGCCCTTAAGTCTGAATGCAGTTCCAGTTTGAGTGCCTTCTGGGATTTTCAATTCTACTTTACCATCTAAGGTATTCACTTGTATAGTCGCTCCTAATGCAGCTTGTGCAAAACTAATAGTAACACGACTGATAACATCATTGCCATTTCGTTCAAATTCTTTGTGAGGGCGTACGTAAATATAAACGTATAAGTCGCCTTTTGGACCACCTAATATACCCGGTTCACCTTCATTGGAAACGCGTAGACGAGATCCGTTATCTACACCAGCTGGAATCTTAATATCGATTTTTCGTTTTACTAAGATTTCACCAGATCCACGACATTTGGAACATGGTTTTTCAATGACCTTACCAGAGCCATGGCAACGAGAACAAGTACGAGCGGATTGCATACGACCAAATGGTGTATTTTGAATAACAACCTCTTGACCAGAGCCATGACAATTAGGGCATGTATCAACTTTAAATCCAGGCTCACCGCCGGTACCGTGACAATGATTACATTCTTCATGACGTTGAATGTTGATTGCCATTGATTTACCAAAGGCAGCATCCTCAAAGGATATATCTATATCTTCACGAAGATCATTGCCTTTTTGAGGACCATGTTGTTGGTGTCCACCACCAAACATGCCACCAAAGAAATCACCAAAAATATCACTGAAGCCACCAGCTTGACTACCAAAACCGCCAAAGCCACCTTGGAAACCACCGGCGCCAGCGCCGCCTCCTTGTTTGAAGGCGTCGTGGCCGAATTGGTCATATTGAGCTTTTTTAGTTTCATCAGACAATACTTCGTAAGCTTCGTTAGCTTCTTTAAACTTTGCTTCTGCTTCCTTTGGATTATCTTTATTTACATCTGGATGGTATTGGCGAGCCTTTTTACGGAAGGCTTTTTTAATTTCATCTTGGGTTGCATTTTTGCTGACTCCTAAGATGTCATAATAATCTCGTGCCATTAGTTACCAACCCTTCTTATTTCTTATCGTCATCAACTACAGTGTAATCAGCATCAACTACATTATCGTCAGCTTTTGTTTGTTCACCTTGTTTAGCATCACCAGCAGCTTGTTGTGCTTCTTGAGCAGCAGCATACATTTGTTCAGCTAATTTGTGCAAAGGTTGTTCCAAAGCTTCACTATCTTTTTTAATATCTTCAATGTTGCCAGCTTCGATGGATTTTTTCAATTTATCCTTAGCTTCTTCAACTTCTTTCAACAATGCAGCATCGCCATTACCTTCAAGATCTTTCAAAGCTTTTTCAGCTTGATATACTAAGGAATCTGCATTATTTTTAACATCTAATTCTTCTTTTCTAGCTTTATCTTCTGCTGCATGAGCTTCTGCTTCTTTAACCATGCGTTCAATTTCGTCTTCTTTCAAGCCGCTAGAAGAAGTAATTGTAATTTTTTGTTCTTTTTGAGTCCCCAAATCTTTAGCTTTTACATGTACGATACCATTAGCATCGATGTCGAATGTTACTTCGATTTGAGGAACCCCACGAGGAGCAGCTGGGATACCATCCAAGTTGAAACGACCCAATGTTTTATTATCTGCTGCGAATTCACGTTCACCTTGCAATACATGGATATCTACAGATGGTTGATTATCAGCTGCAGTGGAGAATACTTGAGATTTAGATGTAGGAATTGTAGTGTTACGATCAATGATACGAGTAAATACACCGCCCATTGTTTCGATACCAAGAGACAATGGAGTTACGTCAAGTAACAATACATCTTTAACTTCACCTACTAATACACCACCTTGAATAGCAGCACCGATAGCTACGCATTCATCTGGGTTAACGTTTTTAGTTGGTTCTTTACCCAATACTTTTTTAATAGCTTCTTGTACAGCTGGGATACGGCTAGAACCACCAACTAACAACACTTTATCGATATCAGATGCGGATAAGCCAGCATCGTTCATAGCTTTACGAGTAGGTTCAATAGTAGCTTGTACCAAATCAGCAGTTAACTCTTCAAATTTAGCACGAGTCAATGTTACATCCAAATGTTTAGGACCAGTAGCATCAGCTGTGATGAATGGCAAATTGATGTTTGTGCTAGCTACGCCAGACAATTCAATTTTAGCTTTTTCAGCAGCTTCTTTTAAACGTTGATCAGCTAATTTATCATTGGATAAATCGATACCAGTTTCTTTTTTGAATTCTTCAATAAGGTAGTTCATAATACGTTGGTCGAAATCATCGCCGCCAAGGTGGTTATTACCAGATGTTGCCAATACTTCGAATACTCCATCACCAAGTTCAAGAATGGAAACGTCGAATGTACCACCGCCAAGGTCAAATACAAGAACTTTACCATCTTCGTCTTTATCTACACCATATGCAAGAGCAGCAGCTGTAGGTTCATTGATAATACGAAGTACTTCAAGACCTGCAATAGAACCAGCATCTTTAGTAGCTTGACGTTGAGCATCTGTAAAGTATGCTGGAACAGTAATAACAGCTTGTTTTACAGGTTCGCCCAAATAAGCTTCTGCATCAGCTTTAATTTTTTGAAGAATCATTGCAGAAATTTCTTGAGGTGTATAAGATTTACCTTCTACAGTTACTTTGTAGTCAGAACCCATATGACGTTTAATAGAAATAATTGTGTTTTCTGGATTTGATACAGCTTGACGTTTAGCCAATTGACCAACTAAACGTTCGCCATTTTTCGCAAAACCAACTACGGAAGGAGTTGTACGTGCACCTTCTTGGTTTGTAATAACCGTAGGTTCGCCGCCTTCCATAACAGCAACACAAGAGTTTGTAGTCCCTAAATCAATACCAATTACCTTTGCCATAATATATGACCTCCTAATACTTATAATCTATTCAACAACCTTAACCATTGCTGGTCGAATACAACGACCATCCACAGTATAGCCAGTTTGCAGTACTTCACATACCGTATCAGATTCATATTCATCTGATGGTACACGCATAATTGCTTGATGGAAATTTGGATCGAATGGTTTTCCAACTGCATCAATAACAGCTAAACCATGTTTGGACAACATAGCCATCAAGTTTTGATGAATCATAACAAATCCATCAAGGAATACCTTTGTATCCCCTTCTGCAGGAGCTTGTACAGCTCGCTCAAAATTATCTAATACAGGTAGCAAATCTTTTAGGACATCGCCCTTAACAAAACCTGCCAACTGTTCTTTTTCTTGATTAGTACGGCGTTTAAAATTTTCAAAATCCGCTTGTAAACGTTTATAACGATTATCAAAATCGGCTTTTAATTCTTCTAACACCTCACTTGCATCAACTACAGACTCTTCAGCATTTTGTGCGTCGGATTGTTCCTTCGTTGCTTCTATAGGCTCAGAGATTTCTTCGTCTACCACATCTTGTTGTTTAATTTTTTCTTCAGACATGCCTTATCCTTTCTATGTTTGATTCCTTGCCATCGTTTCCATTAAATGTTTCATATAGGAAAGCATATTAATAATTCGACTATATTCCATTCGCGTAGGGCCCAATATAGCCAATGTACCAAGTTGATTATTATCTTGAGAAAAATCAGTTTGAATAAGACTCATATCACTTAATGCTTCCATTTGATTTTCTGAACCAATCTTAATCTTAATTGGTTTGTTTGAATTATCATGCAATATGTGATCTAATTCTTGTTGTTCTTCTAATAATGAAAGTACAGGCTGTACCTTTTCAACCGTTTTAAATTCCGGTTGTCGTAACAACTCAGTAGTACCAACAGAATAAAATAAACGTCGCTTTGTGATGGCCCTTAATAAGGTTTCTCCGATTTGTAATGATACGGATTTTGAACCGTCTATGTGTGCGATTATTGCACTTATTTGATCTGATGTAATATCACATAAAAGCTTATTTTGAACAGCATTGCTAAATTGTATAGCTAATCGTTGTAATTCATCAGCTTTCACTGGTGATGTAAAATACATCAAGTCATTATCAAGTGCACCGGTTGCAGTTATTACAACCATAACAGCTTGGTGAGCATCAAGAGGTAAAATGTGTATATATTTTACCATTGCTTGATCATGTCCAGGGGCCAATAATAAGCTCATACTATGACTGATTTGAGAAACTAATCGAGCCATATGTAATAACATTTCATTGCCAGAAAGCTGCGGATCATTCCATATAGAATGGATTTGTTTCACATCCTCATTTTCCACTGGATCTTGATGCATCATAGAATCAACGTATAAGCGATAGCCTTTTGATGATGGTATTCTACCAGCTGATGTATGAGGTTTTTCTAGATAACCTAAATCCTCAAGATCAGCCATTTCATTTCGCACCGTAGCAGGACTAATACCTAAGTTATAATTTTTAGCAATCGCCCTTGAACCAACAGGCTCAGCAGATTTTATATAATCCTTTATAATCGCTCGTAAGATGCGTTGTTTTCTTTCATCCATAATGACACCTCACTTGTTAGCACTCAAAATATTCGAGTGCTAATCGCATGTATAATATTACCATACCAAAATAAAATGTCAAGTAAATTTATCCTCAAAAACCTAATAAAATCAAGTTTAGTCAAAAAGACAATATGATTTTACAGAATAATAGGTCAAAAAGACAAGGCCTATCTATATTTATAAGGACTTATATAAATATAAATAGCTCCCAGTTAATTTATCACTAGGAGCTATTGTTAAATTATAAAGTTTTATTTTCTAATGGATTGCCAAGACGTTCTAACAATTTTCCCATCCGTTCTTTTGGTTCTCCATTTTCTGCATACCAATCGATCAGTATATCAGCAGCCTTCTTTGCTTGTTCAACAGATAAATTACGCAATAGTATTTTCCCTGCTTCAGGGCGCATACCGGTATTACCACCTACGGCGAGCATAAAGCCTTGAGATGTACCAATAAAGGCGATATCTTTAACCATTGAATCAGGACAGTTACGACCACAACCACTAATTCCTATTTTACATTTGTGACTTGTTTTACGACCGTAATGTTTACGTTCTATATAATCTGCTAATTCAGCAGTCTCCATCTGACCGTTTTTACATTTTCCTTTACCTACACAGGCAATTAACGAATTGACACCTCTATGAATAACCGTAGTAACCCCATCAGGTAACTCAGCAATCAAAGCCTCTTTATCATTCTTATCAATGCCTGTAATTTGTATACCAGTCACCACATGTCTAAAGGAACCACCATATTTTTCAGCTAATGATATACATGCTTTCATTTGGTCCAAAGAAAATTCATTATGTAACCCATGTATTATAACAGATGTCTTCATCTTTCCTCCTTAATAAGCATGCCTATTCATCATCCTATTTATCCTAACATGTTGCTTATTGAGAATCTATGAGAAATCTTACTCTTTTATGAATTGACTAAACACATAATTGCCATGCTTAGCACCTTCTGGCGTAAGATGATATAAGTCGCCTTCTTGTATAATTAAATTCTTTTCCATTAAATTATCTAAAACAGAGCCATATATATCTTCTAATCGTATATTAAATCTGTTAGAAAAATCGACTGTACTGATTCCCCACTTCGTTCGTAAGTTTAAAAAACAATAATCTTCTCTAGCTCTCTTGAAATCTATAACTTCCTCTTCAACAACAGGAAATTCAAAACAGTCTATCCTTCTAGCATATGGCATGACATTGCGATTATTAGCTCTTCTTACACCATCAAAAAATGAATGAGCACCAGCACCAAAGCCTAAATAATCACAATATTGCCAGTATTTTAGATTATGTTTACTATAGGCTTTGTCTTTCGCAAAATTGGATATTTCATAACGCTCAAATCCTAAATCTTGAATTCCTTGCATCATCATGTCATACATCATATCCTCTGTTGATTCATCCGGTAAAGAAATAAGCCCTTTATCAACCAAATGATATAATCTTGTTCCTCGTTCTACTTGTAAACCATAGGTAGAAATATGCTTAATCGGTAAGGTACTAACAATATCTAAATTTTTATTAATTTCATCAGGTGTCTGATTTGGTAATCCATATATTAAATCGATATTAATATCATGAAATCCTTCATTAAAAGCCCATTGAACTGCATTTATAGCATCCTCATGATTGTGACTTCTATGTAAAGATACTAGAGATTTATCATTAAAGGTTTGAACGCCGAAACTGATACGAGAGAAGCCTAATTTATTCAATCTTTTTAAAAAAGCCTGATCTACCTCTCCCGGATTTGATTCGATGGTAAACTGACAATCAGGAGATAAATTATAGGTAGATTTAATGGTGTTCAAAATTTGTTCTATCTGTAATAAGGATAATTCCGTCGGTGTACCACCTCCGAAATAAACAGTATCTACAAGTTTAGTACGAGATTTAGGATATGCATAACCGAACATAGTCATTTCTTGAACCAAGGCATACAGATATGTATCATAATATTCCTCTAAATTTTGATACGCTGGAAAGTCACAGTATATGCATTTTTGTTTGCAAAACGGGATATGGATGTATATCCCCATATCCCGCTGTACAAACAAATCGTTACGATTTGTTTCCATATTAATCTTCTACCTTTAAAATTGCCATAAATGCTTCTTGTGGAATCTCTACAGAACCAACAGCTTTCATGCGTTTCTTACCAGCTTTTTGTTTTTCTAGCAATTTACGTTTACGAGAAATATCGCCACCATAACATTTGGCTAAAACGTCTTTACGCCAAGCTTTTACAGTTTCACGAGCTACAATTTTCGTACCTACTGCTGCTTGAATAGGAATTTCAAACATTTGACGAGGAATTAATTCTTTCAATTTTTCAGCTAATGCACGACCACGCGTAGCAGCACGATCCTTATGAACGATGATAGATAACGCATCTACAGGTTCTCCATTTAATAAAATATCCATCTTAACCATTGGAGATTGTTTATATCCAATCAGTTCATAATCAAGAGATGCATACCCCTTTGTAGCAGATTTTAATTTATCAAAGTAATCATAAATGATTTCGCTCAATGGTAAGTGATATACAACGGATACACGCGTTTCATCCAAGTATTCCATGGATTGATATTCGCCACGTTTATCTTGAGACAATTCCATAATAGTACCAACAAAATCCTTAGGTACAATGGTCGTAGCCTTAACATATGGTTCTTCAATATAATCGATTTCCGTTGGAGGTGGTAACTTAGCAGGATTATCCACTTCTAGCATTTCCCCATTTGTTTTATATACCTTGTAGTTAACAGATGGAGCAGTAGTGATAAGTGTTAGATTATATTCACGCTCTAAGCGCTCTTGAATAACATCCATATGTAGTAAGCCTAAGAAACCACAACGGAAACCAAAGCCAAGAGCCAAGGATGTTTCTGCTTCATATTCCAAAGCAGCATCATTAAGTTGTAACTTTTCTAATGCATCACGAAGATTTTCATAGTCTTTGGAATCTGTGGGATACAAGCCACAGTATACCATAGATACAGCTTTGCGATAGCCTGGTAATGGTTCAGGTGCAGGATTATCAGATAATGTTACGGTATCGCCTACATGGCAATCCTTTACATTTTTAATACTAGCAGCAATACAACCTACAGAACCACATGGTAATTCTTGGACAGGCACAAGATTTGGTGTAAAGATACCAAGCTCTGTAACATCAAAATCTTTCTTATCATGCATCATCCGGATTGTATCTTTAGCCTTAATACATCCTTCTTTCACCCGAACATAAGCAATAGCACCTTTATATGCATCAAAGCGACTGTCAAAAATCAATGCTCTTGTTGGTTCATCAGATTTATCTGGTGGTGCAGGCACCTTATTTACAATAGCTTCTAAAATATCTGGAATGCCAATACCAGATTTAGCAGAACATAAGACAGCTTCAGAGGCATCTAAACCTATGATGTCTTCAATTTCTTGCTTAACCCGTTCAGGATCTGCAGATGGCAAGTCGATTTTATTAATAACCGGAATAATCTCAAGATCATGTTCTAAAGCGAGATACACGTTTGCCAACGTTTGCGCTTCTACACCTTGTGCAGCATCTACAACGAGTAATGCCCCTTCACAAGCTGCAAGCGAACGAGATACTTCATAGCTGAAATCCACATGGCCCGGCGTATCAATAAGGTTCAAAATGTATTCTTCACCATCTTGAGCCTTATACAAAATACGAACAGATTGCGCTTTAATAGTAATACCACGTTCACGTTCTAAATCCATGGAATCCAATACTTGAGCTTCCATTTCCCGTTTTTGTAGAGTACCAGTATATTCAATTAATCTATCAGCGATGGTAGATTTACCATGGTCGATATGAGCTATAATACAGAAGTTTCTAATCTTTTTCGTTGACATACTATATGAACAAGTTCAAGGAACTTGTATTCTCCTTTCTAACATACGCGATCGATAACAGCACCTCCTAATAATTGAGTGCCATTATAAAAGGCTACGGACTGACCTGGTGTAATAGCCCGTTGTGGTTCATCAAAGATAACCTCCATCGTATCGTCGTCTAAGATACGTGCCGTACAAGGCGATGGGTTGGCTGCGTAACGAATTTTACCTTCCGCCTTTAACTCTTTATGGATTGTATCATCTAAGAAATTATAAAACTTACAAATCATACGATTCGTAAAAAGTCGTTCATTAGGTCCTACAATAACTTCATTGCGTTCACCATTAAAGCCAATAACATATAAAGGGTGTTTATAAGCAATGCCTAATCCTTTACGTTGACCAATCGTGTAATTGAATAAACCCGTATGCTTTCCTAATATTTCACCATCTTCAGTAACAATATTACCAGATTTTGGTTTGGTTTTCATTTCTTCTACTACGAGTTTTTGATAATTACCATGCGGTAAGAAACAAATATCTACACTGTCTGGTTTCTTAGCTACTGGCAAATCATATTCAGCAGCTAATTTACGTGTTTCTGTTTTACATTGGCCACCCAATGGGAACATAAGATGACTCAAAATACGTTGATTCATATTATACATAACATAGCTTTGATCTTTAGTTGGGTCAACACCTTTATGCAATTCATATAAACCAGTGTCTTCATTATAATTAACCTGTGCATAGTGACCAGTTACCATATGTGTAGCACCTAGTTCTAATGCCCGATTAAGCATTAAATCAAATTTAATATTTTTATTACAGAATACACAAGGATTTGGTGTGCGCCCATAAGCATATTCTTTCACGAAATAATCTACTACATTCTCGTAGAATACATCGCGTGCATCGATAACATGATGCTCGATACCAAGAAAATCACACATTTTCTTAGCATCTGTTACGGCAAGAGGCACCTCATCATAGGGCGTGCCACTCACCCATAACCATAGAGTAATACCAAATACTTTATAGCCTTGTTTTAATAGCATTGCAGCAGTTAGAGAACTGTCTACGCCGCCACTCATAGCTACAGCGATAACTTTTTCCATACTTTCTCCTTTTAATGATCTCTTGATCATAAAACTAATCAGGGTGAAAGCCTGACGTGTAAAACACTAGTTCGGTGTAAAAGTCCGAGTAGTATTGCTATGAAATTATAGCAACTTATATTATAGCCTAGAACGAGGTATATTGAAAAGATTTGAAACAAAAGAATCTCTTCCCATCAAAGAAAGAGATTCTAATTATTATCTATGTTTTAATAATTCCTCTGCCGCACCTAAAATGCCGAGCATAGAATGTTCGAATACAAGACCACCTTGCATGAAGATTGTATATGGAGGGCGCACAGGACCATCGGCACTAAGTTCAATAGATGACCCTTGTACAAAGGTACCACCAGCCATGATAATTTTATCTTCATAACCAGGCATATCCCCAGGAATTGGATGCACATGCGCATCTACAGGAGAGTAAGCTTGCATGCCTACACAGAAATGCTCCATTTCCTCGCCATTTTTTAAATTGATGGCTTGAATCAAATCATAACGAGCTGCATCTACCTTAGGAAATACTTCATATCCTAGTAATTCACCTACCGCAGCTGTATACACAGCTCCTTTAAGGGCTTGTAACACTACATGAGGAGCCATAAATAAGCCTTGGAAGAATAGACGATAGCCAGGAGCATAGGAACCCATATGATCACCAAGTCCTGGAGCCGTCAATTGATATGATACCTCTTCAACTAAATCCTCACGGCCCACGATATAGCCACCGGTTGGTGCTAAACCACCGCCAGCATTTTTGATGAGAGAACCCGCCATGATATCAGCACCGGCCTCTAATGGCTCTTGAAGCTCTGTAAATTCACCGTAGCAATTATCTACAAAGCAAATGGTTTCCGAATTCTTAGCTTTCACAACATCAACGATCGCTTTAATATCCGCAATCGACAATGGCTCACGAGTACTATACCCACGAGAACGTTGGATAACCACAGCACGTGTATTAGAATTAACAGCCTGTCCTATAGCGTCCAAATCATAGGTATTATTGTTAAGGGGCACTTCTGTATAGGTAAAGCCTTTTTCAATCAATGAACCCTTAACAGGACGAGTATAGCCAATAACGGATTGCATGGTATCATAAGGAGCTCCAACGGCATAGATAAATTCAGTTCCTTTAGAGCCATTTCCCATAATAGCCATCAGTGTAGTAGCTAATGCGTGAGTACCCGATACAAAATGTGGCCGCACAAGAGCCTTTTCGCCTTTGAATACATAGGCAAATACTTCATCTAATTTTTCACGGCCTACATCGTTATAACCATAACCGGTTGTGCCTGTAAAATGATAGTCAGATACTTGACACTCTTTAAATGCTTCTAATACCTTTTTCGTATTTGCTAATGCAATAGGTTCAAACTTTTTAAATTGTGGTTCAGCCATTTCAAGGGCTTTACTACGTATTTTTTCTAATGTCATTCTCTATCCTTTATCTATTAAAAACTTGAATCTATTATATTACATGCCATACCATAAATTTCGGCTTCTGTTGTTTGTGAGTCTATGATAATCCATTCTATGTACGGCATACGTTTATACCACGTAATTTGTCGTTTTGCAAAGTGACGCGTATTTTTCTGAATTAAATCCACACATGCGTCATAACTGATTAATCCTTCTAAATACTGAACAACCTCTTTATAGCCAATACCTTTAAAAGCCTGACAATTTGGATTTACTCCATTTTTTAGTAATTGTTTAACTTCATCCACTAGACCTTTTTTAAACATAATTTCTACGCGACGATTGATTCGATCATATAAATCACTACGTTCTCGTTGTAATCCAATAACTGGGCCTTTATAGGATAAACCCTCTTTTGTTTGCTTTATTAACGATTTATAATCACCAGCAGTCATCAATTCAATAGCACGGTACAACCGATGTTTATCGGTATATTTAATTTCTATGCCACCTTTTTCTGCCAAATTCTGAGCATACTCACGTAATCCATCTACGCCATATTCAGTATATAACTCATCTAATTCGATTCTTAATTTTGTATTAGGCTTTATATCATTAAAATTATAGTTTTCTAATAAAGACTGAACATATAAACCAGTTCCACCAGATAAGATTGGTACAACATGATTGTCATTTAATTGATTTATTAATAATTTAGCTTGTTGTTGAAAGATAGAAACACTGTAATCATCGTCAGGTTCTAAAATGTTTATGAGATGATGAGATATACTAGCTAATTCATCTGTTGTCGGCTTTGCAGTACCAATATTTAAATGTTTATATACCTGATACGCATCACCAGAAATCACTTCGCCATTATATCCTTTAGCCAATGCTAATGTTAAGTCAGTTTTCCCTACAGCTGTAGGACCTACAATTGTTATTAACTTTTTCATTGCAACCCCTTATTACTGTAAACACCATATCCAATACGACTATACTTTCCTCCTACCCATGTAGATGGTGAAAAATCTTTAAATACAGCACTAAACGGTCGTTCTTTGATAATAAAACCTAATCGACAAACGCGTCTAGCTTCCTGAATCACAGAATCTATGATTCTACCTTCCGAAGTATGCCCACGCAACGGTTTAAATTGAGGACTTTCTTCAATAGGAACTTCAAACATAGGGTCAAAATATAATATATCTACACTATCGTTAGGTAGCCCCTGTAAAAAGCTTTCAAAATTATCATGACGAGCATCAATACGACGTAGTGCATTTGTTACAGTCATATCCTCATGAGTATAATGTTTCAATCCAAACCATGTAGATAGCCATATAGGATATGACGCCTCTAATCCTATAATATGTGCATTAGGGAATGCATAGGACATGATAATAGCATCACTGCCAAGGCCTAGTGTACAATCAACTATAGATATGGAATTAGATGATTCAGCTGTTAACAATTCTATAGCATTTACAAGGTGGTCATCATCTCCACGTTGTAAGCGTAAAATACGTAATTGAGCCATGGATAAATGAAATCTATGTTCCTGTTCTTCGTTAAAATGAATTGTCAATTGATTCTTAGAAACAACCGCAATAGGCCTATCCTCTAATAATAGTTCAGAAATAGACCTCTTTTGACGATTTAGATATACTAAATCTAATAATTTAGCTAATTCTTTTGTTTCTTCTTTTATCGCTGAAGACGCTTTTTGTGAAGTAGTAATAATCATATTAAGACCTTAAGAATAACTTACCCAACTCATCAGGTGTAAATTTAATAATTGTTGGGCGACCATGAGGGCAAACATAAGGTTTATCTGTATGGAATAAATCTTCAATAAGTGTTGTCATTTGGTACATATTAAGATTGTGTCCAGATTTAATGGCACCCCTACAAGATGCATAAGCTAGCATTTCATGACGCAATTGAGCTTTAGTAGGCTGTTCATGGTCATGCAAAAAAGTAAATACATAAGATAAAATTTCCTGAGCTTTACTTTCTACTAGATCTACAGGTGCACCAACTAATTTGATTTGATTAGGACCGCCAAGCTCTACTTCAAAGCCTAAATCCAACAAAGCGTCCTGTTCATTCTCAACAAGATTCATTTCATCCTCTGTAGCATTGCTATAAGTCGGTACAAGCAGGCTTTGCATTGGTATAGCCTCCGAAGATTTACACAAACGATCATAACGGACACGTTCGTGTGCTGCATGCTGATCTATAATATATAAATCATCACCTTTTTTGGCTAATATATAACAGGATGCAACCTGCCCCATTGGTAAAAAGCCTGATTTTTGTATATCTCTAGACTCATCTTCTATATGCTGTTCTTGTATTTGATGGAATTTCTCTTTATCTTCCGTCGTATAGCTAGTATAAGCTGTAGGAACTGATGTAAATGAGGATTCCTCAAATGTTTCCTGTTCATACATCGCTTTTGGAGCTGGTGGTGTAAACCCTTTTTCTTTTAAGGCATCTACAAAATCACGTGTATCCTGACGTAATACCTCATATCCCTTAGTGCGCCGTCCGCCAAAAACCTTATCATAGTCAATGGCTGTAGCAATATGTTCAGCCGTATCATTATGATCACTCAAAACTTGTGGAGCTTGGTACGAGTTATAGCCAGTACCTTGTGATTCAGTTTCTAAAGGTTGAGTAAACGATGATGATTCACGTTCATACCGTTCATGAAGAGGGTTATTTAAGGCATTTAGAATTGCATGATAAACAGCTTTAAATATGATTTTATCATCTTCAAATTTAACTTCACTCTTCCGAGGATGTACATTGATATCCACCATACTAGCCGGTACAGTTATATGTAGTAAAACCAATGGATATCCAGATTTTGGTAATAATGCATGGTACGCATTATCTATGGCTTTCAAAATTGTTTTATCTGATATAACTCGATTATTGACAATAATCGTCTGCCAAATACGCGTGCTTTTTAACAATGTTGGTTTTGATACAACACCTTCGATATAGATATGTTCACTTTCATAAGCAATGGGAAATATATCATTCTTGTTCTTATAACCGTATAATGCAGCCACTGTATCTTGTATTGAGCCAGATCCTGGTGTAATGATGGCTACACGATCATCAATAGTTAATTTAAAAGCAATATGCGGATTACTTAACGCCAATTTACCAACAATGTCTTGAATTTTAGATGATTCAGTTCGTTCAGTTTTAAGAAATTTACGACGAGCTGGTGTATTAAAAAATAATTCCTTCACTTCAATTGTCGTACCAGGTGCTGCACCATAAGGAATACAATCAGTAAAGGTTCCTCCATCGATGAGAATACGTGTACCAAGTTCTTGGTCTACAGTTCTAGTAGTCAAAACAAAATGAGAAACAGAGGCGATACTTGCCAAAGCCTCTCCCCTAAACCCTAAGGATGCAATATCGAATAAATCCTCTACCTTTTGAATCTTAGAAGTAGCATGGCGCAAAACTGCAAGACGGGCATCTTCTTCTGTCATCCCCTTGCCATTATCAGTAATGCGCATATATGCACTACCACCTTCACCAATTTCCACTTCAATCGATGTAGCATCAGCATCAATAGAGTTTTCAATCAGTTCTTTTACAACTGATGCGGGGCGTTCTACAACCTCACCAGCTGCTATTTTATTGATTGTAGTTTCATCCAAAACATGTATGGTTGCCATTATTTACCGCCTCCATTACGCGCCTCTGCTTGTAACTGATAAATTGCATTTAGCGCCTCTATAGGTGTCATCGTATTCACATCTATAGCTAACAAGGAATCCACAACAGAATGAGTGAATAAATTGCCAAAATCATCTTGTTCGATAGATGGTTTTGTATACTTAACAACAGAATCTGATGTTATAACGCGATTATTTAAATCATCAGTGTCAGTATTTTGTTCCTCTAAGGATTCAAGAATCACTTCCGCTCGTTTCAATACTTGAGCCGGCAAACCTGCTAATTTTGCTACATGAATACCATAGCTCCTATCGGCACCACCTCTAATGATACGGCGCAAAAAGGCAATATCTTTCCCTTTTTCCTTAACAGCTACCGTATAATTCTTTAATCGTGGATATACGTCTTCTAAGGGAATCAATTCATGATAATGCGTAGCAAACAATGTTTTAGCATGGATATGTTTACAAATATGTTCTACCACTGCTTGTGCAATACTTAAACCATCAAAGGTACTTGTACCACGTCCTATTTCATCAAGGATAATCAAACTCTTAGAGGAAGCATTTTCAAGGATATACGCAACCTCTTTCATTTCTACCATAAATGTACTTTGACCTGTAGAAATATCATCGCTCGCACCTACACGTGTAAATACACGATCTACAGGAGAAATTGTGGCCTCCCTCGCAGGAATAAAGGAGCCTATTTGAGCCATAATCATAAGAATTGCTACCTGTCTCATATATGTGGATTTACCAGCCATGTTAGGGCCAGTTATAAGCATAAATTCTTCATCATCATGGTTGAGTACTACATCATTAGGGACAAAAACCTCTCTTTTTAAGAATTTTTCTATCACTGGATGACGTCCATCGCGAATATTAATTTGCCCATTCATCACAACATTAGGACAAATATAATTAGACTCATAGGCAACAGTCGCTAATGATGCAAGTACATCCAGTTCTGCCAAAGCTCTAGCTGTTTCCTGAACCTTTTTAATAACGCCTTTGATTTGATCGCGTAACTCTTGATAGAGCTGTTGTTCTAAGGAAACAATTTTTTCCTTGGCACTTAGAATTTTAATTTCAAATTCTTTTAAATCAGGTGTAATATAACGCTCTGCATTGACCGTGGTTTGTTTCCGAATAAAATAGGCCGGTACCTTATCAATTTGAGCTTTACTTACTTCAAAGAAATATCCAAAAACCTTATTATATTTCGTTTTTAGTTTGAGGCCTGTTTCTTCTCTAGCCTTATCCTCTAACTTTTGAAGCCAAACCTCACTATTGGTTGCTAAGGATCTTAGTTCATCTAATTCTTCGTTATAGCCATCCCGAATTACGCGTCCATCTTTCAATGTTAATGCTGGTTGTTCTGCGATAGCTCGATTCAATAAATCATATATATCAGCATGATTATCAATACGAGTATTAATAGATGACAATGAAAGGCCAGAAAATTCTTTAAGAAGATTCTTGATGTGCGGTAGTACTTGGAGGGATTCACGAAGCGATGTAAAATCGCGAGGCGATACAGAACCGGTTTCAATACGACCTACGATACGCTCAAAATCATAAATACAATCTAAATAACTTTGAATTTCGCATCTTTCACCATTGCGAGATATGAGTTCCGCAACAGCAGCTTGACGTCGTTGAATAGTAGATATATCCGTAAGAGGGCTTTCCAACCATTGTTTTAATAAACGGGCCCCCATAGGTGTTAATGTTCTATCGAGTACATCTAATAAGGTCCCTTTTACACCGCCATCCCGCAAGTTGTGTGTAATCTCAAGATGACGCAATGAGGATGTATCTAGAATCAAACGATTGCCTACATCCATCTGATGAACATAATTAATATGGGCTATTTCTGTTTTAATTACATCTTGTAAATATAAGAGCATAAAGCCTAATGCAGCTAATACATCTTCCTCCATAAGGCCCATATCTTGAAAGTGATTATTTGCTAATTTACATGCATGTTCTACATTTTCAAAAGAAGTAAAAGGGGACAAAACTACATTATTAAATTGATTATGAATGAAATCAATAATAGATTGTGGCAAAATAGTTCCTTCAGGAACTATGATTTCAGCAGGTCTATACATACTAAGAGAATCATATATTTGACTTATATTGTCTTGAGGTACACGATCCCAAATGACCTCACCCGTAGATACATCAGAGAATACAAGAATCCAAGCCTCTTTAACTAAATAGAATAAAGCTAAAAAATTGTTACTCCGTGCATCATTACCATTTTCTGTCATTACCGTTCCCGGTGTAATGACTTGAATAACATCCCGTTTAACGATACCTTTTACAGACTTAGGGTCCTCTAATTGTTCACAAATAGCGACCTTGTACCCCTTTTTAACCAAAGTTTCTATGTAACTTTCAGCAGCATGAAAAGGAACGCCACACATAGGTGTTCGTTCCTCATTGCCTGTCGGTCTACCTGTTAAGGTAATATTCAATTCTCGAGATGCGATTAATGCATCTTCATTAAATAATTCATAAAAATCACCAAGTCGGAAAAATAAAAGCTCATCACTATATCGCGATTTAATGTCTAAATATTGTTCCATCATTGGTGTTACTTTTTTTGCCATTCTTACCCCTTTTGAATGGTACCGTAGCAGACCCATGTTTGTGCTTTATCAATATAGGCTGGTACAGTATCACCGATAGTTAACTCATCATCTTTTGGGAATAGTACCATCTTATTCCCGGACGTACGACCGAACCACATGGTTTCATCTTTAGCACTTGGACCTTCTACAATAATATCAAATACTTGGCCTTCCATAGCTTTATTGAGTTCTAAAGAAATTTCATTTTGAATATCCATTAATTGTTGTAGACGAACGCGTTTCACTTCTTCTGGAACTTGTTCATCCATGGTAGCAGCAGGCGTACCAGACCGTTTAGAATAAATAAAAGTATAAGCCATATCGTAGCGAATATCTTTTAATAATTGAAGCGTTTGTTCAAAATCTTCCTCAGTCTCCCCAGGAAAACCTACGATAATATCAGTTGTCACAACTACATTTTTAATTTTTTCTCTACAATAAGATAATAATTCTTTATAATGTTCCACCGTATAATGGCGATTCATCTTCTTTAAAATTCTATCAGAACCGGATTGAATTGGTAAATGTAAATGCGTAACGATATTACTAGAGCGCCCCAATGCATCAATCATTGATTTGGTCATATCTTGAGGATGACTCGTCATATAACGAATACGTTCGATGCCTGGGATATGATCAAGGGCATCTACTAATGTGCCAAAATCGGTACCATCTTTAAAATCTAAGCCATAGGAATTTACATTTTGTCCTAACAACGTAATTTCCTTAAACCCTTTTGCACCCAACTCTGTTACTTCTTTTACAATTGCTTCTACGGGACGGCTAATTTCGCGACCGCGCACATGAGGAACGATGCAATACGTACAAAATTTATTACAACCATTCATAATCGGTACCCAAGCAAAAAATGTACCATTAGGTTTTGCCTGTAATTCTGGAAGTACTGTATTATCCATGTCAACATTGATTTGATGCTTATGGGTACGTTGAACCTCAGCAATCATTTCATTAATATGTTGAATATTATGAGTACCTAGAACAATATCGATATGAGGTGCGCGTTTAAACATTTCAGCTTGATTTTTTTGTGCCATACAACCTGTAATAGCAATAATCAGATTTTTATTTTTTTGTTTTAAACGTTTTAATTCACCGATACGACCAAATACTTTCGTTTCTGCCGTTTCACGTACTGCACAGGTATTCAATAATATTAAATCTGCCGATTCTACATCATCGGTCGGTATATAACCTACTGTTTCAAGTTGATGTGAAAGACGCTCAGAATCAGCGGTATTCATTTGACAACCATAGGTATATATATAATATGACTTCATTCTATCTCCTAAATATGTTTTATAATCTTACGTTTTGTTTCTACAATATTTTTTACTTTTATAGACATCCGCTCTACAGACATGCCCGTAATATATTCTAATTCGTTGCGTACAGATTTTTGTACCTGTTGCATCAGTGGTTTAACTGGATGACCTTGTTCTATAACAACTGACATATCTAATATTAAACCATTCTGCCCTTTAGAGCTCTTTTTGAAAGCGATGTCTGATGAGGCATCAACACCAGGAACCTTTTTTAGGCCATTTCTAATTAATTTAATGATGACATCATCATCAAATGTTAGACGACCATAATAACTAAAGGCTGGTCTAACAACGGAACGTTCAAAGCCTTCAGATCCAATTTGACCAATTTTATCAGGATCTTGTTTCCGCAATGTACGTCGTCTCCAAATCGTCTTAATTGGATCGATAAGATATCCTTTAAAGTGAGGCTTTAATTCCATGGTTGGCACAGGAATAATATGCTTACCTTCTTTTAAACGAGCATACTGTGCTTTTTCAATTTCTTTAGGGGTTGCCACATCTTCAATGCGAATATATCGATCTGGTTCTTGAAGCCCCAATGCCTTAGTAATTTTTTTGACCATATTATCGGATGTACCAATAATCATCAATCGATTAGGATTGATAGCATCTAATTGACTACGAACCTCTTTAACTTGAACCGGATCTTGAAATATAGCACGACGAACGGCCTTTAACCGGCTAGATTCTTTTTTGGCAGAAAATCCAGCTACAATTTTATTATCATGAATTAAAATACCATCATCAATAATGCATTCCACACTATTTTCATGAGCTAGTACGAGAGCCCGATGGCTTTTACCGGTCCCACTACCACCTACAAAAGCAATAACTTCCATAGTACACCTCACATCTATAATTACGCAGATATACAACGTATGCGTTCAATAAATTGATTTACTAGATTACTATCTAACACATATTCACCTAACTGATACGGATATCGATTAGGTATTCCATGATAATCAGATCCACCTGTAACAAATAAATTTCGTTCTTTTGCCATGGTTAAATATTTTACTTCATCATCATAATCATGTTTAGAATGATATACTTCTACACCATCAAAACTATAGTTTAATAGTTCCGTAACATACTCATCATTACGGACTAATTTGGGATGCGCTAATACAGCTAGTCCATTTGCATTATGAATAATATCTAATATTTCTGGTACTTCTAATTTTACTTTAGGTAAATAACAAGGGCTTTTTGAATTTAATATACCATCAAATACATCTTGTACATCTTTGGCATAGCCATGGTCTATTAATAATCTAGCAACATGTGGTCTGCCATAGGACTTAGTATTTGGATATAAATTTTGTAATTCAAAAAAAGAAATGTCATAGCCATGAGCAATACATCGACTAATAATTTCTTTTATTCTTGATTCACGTTTTTCTTTAAAAAATTCAATGAATTTCCGTAATCCTTCATCATGATGATTAAATCCATAACCTAAGATATGAATATCCTTACCTTTATAGTGACCACTAAACTCACAGCCTGTAATAATTTGAATAAAACTATTTTTTTGTAACATTACATCTATACCAGCAATCTCATCGTGATCAGTTAATGCAATCATTTTCAAATCAGCCTCAATAGCATGCTGTAATAGCTGTTCTGGTGTTTCTACACCATCAGAAAATGTAGAATGCATATGAAAATCTACACGCATAATTACCTCCAAATTATTACATTACCCTATCATTTTATTATGACTTATTCCGCTTGTTTATTCAAGTTTTTACAAGGTATTAACTAAAAGTTTTCAATATGAAATTGAATGTGTTCACATATATATAAATATAAAAATTGCGATTCCAATGAGCTTTCACTAGAATCGCAATTTAATTATAATTGGCTCAATAAATCTTGTACCTTGTTAGATACTTCATCGATTGGACAATTAATAGCTTCACCTGTTTTACGAACGCGGATTTCAACCTCATTGCTTTCCAACGTATTTTTACTTACTGTAATTCGTAATGGGTAGCCAATAAGATCAGCATCTTTAAACTTAACACCAGCCCGATCTTTACGGTCATCTAATAAAACATCTACTTTATTGTTTAACAATGTATCGTAAATAGATGTACTTGTGGACATTAGAGCTTCATCTTTTGCGTTAATAGGAACAATAACTACTTCAAATGGAGCTATAGCACGAGGCCAAATAATACCATTTTCATCATGATATTGTTCAATAGCTGCAGCTAATGTACGGCTAACGCCAATACCATAACAGCCCATAACCATTGCATTAGGACGACCATTTTGATCAAGGTATGTAGCTTGTAAACTTTCAGAATATTTAGTGCCTAACTTAAATACTTGGCCTACTTCGATACCTTTACTATATTCTAGAGGACTATGGCATTCAGGACACACATCGTCTTTAGTAATCAAACGAATAGGGGCTACGATGATATCATCTGTATTAAAATCGCGTTTAGGATTTATATTAATGTAATGAGCATCTACTTTATTAGCACCACCACAAACATTATAGGTTTCCATAACTGATTCATCTACAACAATAATAAAATCGTCCGTTTGTTTAAGACCTACTGGGCTGATAAAACCAGCTGTCAATCCAACCTTTTCCAATTGTTCAGGTGTTGCCATTTCAGGCTCTACAGAACCATTAACAGCATGTTGAACAGCCACTTCATTCACATCATGATCACCGCGAACCATAGCTAGGATTACTTTATCTTCAATAGCATATACTACTGCTTTAATAGTTTTTTCCAAAGGTAAATTGAGCATTTGCGCAACAGCTTCAATTGTAGATGCATGAGGTGTATCTACTACTTCTAATTCTTTTAAAGCTTCTTCTGCTTGCTTCATAATGCCAGGTTTACCGATTTCAATATTCGCTGCATAGTCACAAGCGGAACAGTGAATAATATCTGCTTCACCGGCTTCAGCAATAGCCATAAATTCATGGGTATTGCTACCACCAATAGCACCGCTATCTGCTTCTACAGGTCTAAAAGTAAGACCGCAACGAGTAAAAATACGACTATATGCATCATACATATTTTTGTAAGAAACATCTGCAGCTGCATCATTAATGTCAAAGGAGTAACCATCCTTCATGATAAATTCGCGGCTACGCATTAGACCATATCGTGGACGACGTTCATCGCGGAATTTACTTTGGATTTGATAAAGATTAACTGGTAGTTGACGATATGAATTAATTTCATTTTTTACCAATGTTGTAATCATTTCTTCATGAGTTGGTCCTAAGCAGTACTCCACATCATGGCGGTCATTGATACGCATCATTTCAGCACCATACGCATTCCAACGACCAGATTCTTTCCAAATCTCTGCTGGTTGCAAAATAGGCATCATAATCTCTTGTGCACCAGAACGATCCATTTCTTCGCGAATGATAGCTTCAATTTTTTTGATGCTTCGCCAGCCCAAAGGTAAAAAACTATATAAACCATTAGCAACCTTACGCATAAAACCTGCGCGCAACATAAGCTGTTGACTTACCACATCTGCATCAGATGGAACTTCCCGCAATGTTGGGGCATATAATTTACTGGCTAACATACAATTACTCCTTATCAATTGATTCTAAATATTGATCTATTTCTCTAAATAAAGTATCTACTAGTTCAGATTCGGGTACGGTTTTTAAAACTTCCCCTTTTCTGAATACGATACCTTGACCTTTGCCACCGGCAATACCAAAATCGGCTTCCCTAGCTTCACCAGGTCCATTAACGACACATCCCATTACGGCAACCTTAATAGGTGCAGAAATGGATGCTAGACGTTCTTCTACAATGCTTGCCATATCAAATAAATTAACTTGGCAACGACCGCATGTTGGGCATGAAATCATGGTAGCTCCAAAGTTTCTAAGACCTAAATTGCTTAGAATACTTTTACCCACCTCAATTTCATGAATAGGGTCACCTGTTAAGGATACGCGCAAGGTATCACCGATACCATCTAATAACAATGCACCAATACCCATAGCCGATTTAATCGTACCTTGTTTAATGGTACCGGCCTCAGTTACACCTAAATGCAATGGATATGGTATTTTATCTGAAAGCTTTCTATAAGCTTCTACCATAAGTGGTACTTCGGTAGCTTTAATAGAAATCTTCATTTGTTTATAGTCCAATTTCTCTAAAATACGTACGTGTTCCAATGCGGTCTCAACCATACCATCAGCTGTTGGATGACCTCCATGAGCGTCTAATATATGTTGTGGTAAAGAACCAGCATTGACACCAATACGAATTGGAATTTGCTTAGGTTTAGCCTTTTCAATAACGGCCAACACCTTATCCTCTCCACCGATATTGCCTGGATTAATTCGAAGGCCATCTACATTATTATCAATGGCTTCTAATGCTAATTTATAATCAAAATGAATATCTGCTATAAGAGGAATGGTTATTCCTGCACGTACCGCTTTTAATGCTTTTGCAGATTCCATTGTAGGAACTGCAACTCGAACTAATTCACAACCAGCATCAGCTAATCGATTGATTTCGGCAATCGCCTTTTCCGTATGTACAGGATCAGTAGTAATCATTGACTGAATACTAACAGGTGCATAGTCGCCAATTTTTACATTGCCTACATAGATACCATTTGTTGGTTTTCTAGTAATCATATATAACTCCTAACTATGACTTATTTATAGTAATTGTAGTATATCTTTTGCAGTAGCATATACAAATATTGTAACTAATAACGCAATACCAATCATTTGAATATACATCAAAGCTTTAGTCGGTAATTTACGTCTTGTAATGGCCTCTATTAAAATGATGATGAGATGCCCACCATCAAGAACTGGTAACGGCAAAAGATTGATAACACCTAAATTAATACTTAGCAATGCAGCAAAACTCAATAGAGGTGCAAAGCCTTGTTGAGCTATAGAACCTGCCATATGTGAAATGCCAACTGGTCCAGATACTTCAGCCTGCTCTGTACCTACAACCATTTCACGTAGTCCATCTACCATAGCTACAATAATATCTCCTGTTTTCTGAACAGCTAGTATGAAAGAATCCCCTATACTATGAGGTATTGTTTCATACGCTTGATATATACCTAACTTTGGTGTATCCTTTTCCATCTTTGGAATTACAGTAGTTTCAACTGTTTCACCATTACGATTTACTACAACGGTAACACCATGATTAGCTGTGCCTTTCAAACGTTCAGAAATCTCTGACCACTTGGAAATAGGTTGGTTATCAATGGAAAGTATAATGTCTCCGCCCTGTATTTTTCCTAAATCTGCAGCACCACCTGTAATAACACTGCCAATTATAGGCTTATCAGTAGAAACCATTGTCCCCACTGTAGCATTTAAGCCGAAATAAATGACTATAGCCAATAAGAAATTAAAAATAGCACCAGCAGAAATAACAATAAGTTTTTTATAAGCTGGTTTTGTATAGAATGAACCATCATCTAATGGCTCATCAGGTGTCATTCCAGCGATGCGATTGAAACCACCTAACGGAATACAACGAACAGAGTATAAGGTCTCGCCATACTGTTTTTTTAGCAAAACAGGGCCAAAACCAATAGCAAATTCATCAACACGCATGCCCGATAATTTTGCAGTTATAAAGTGACCTAATTCATGAATAAACACGATTAGACCAAATACAAATATTGTGGCTAAAGCCGTAATCATACTATCTCCTATTTATAAATTCTGAAGCTTTTATACGAGCCCATTGATCGATAGCTAGTAAGTTATCGAGAGTAAAATCATCATCTCTTCCCATGGATTCCAAAACAGCGGTAACGATTTTATAGATATCGCTAAATATGATTTTTCCATCTAAAAATGCATATACGGCAGTTTCATTAGCTGCATTAAATACGGCTGGCTTAAAACCACCAATTTTACCAACTTCATATGCTAAATGTAAAGCAGGAAAATCATCCACTCTAGGAGGCATAAACTCAAGAGTGAGTAATTCTTTAAAGTCCAAATGTTTCATATCAAGGTGCATCCGTTTAGGATATGTTAAAGCATATTGAATTGGTTCACGCATATCAGGATTACCCATTTGTGCAAGGATAGCACCATCATTTAAACGAATCATAGAATGAATAATACTTTGAGGGTGAACCACCACATCGATATGATCAAAATCAAAGTCGAATAACCAATGGGCTTCAATTACCTCTAGCCCTTTATTAAATAAAGAAGCAGAATCAATAGTAATTTTGCTACCCATATTCCATGTAGGATGTTTTAAACAATCCGCTGCCGTAGCAGAAGCAATACGTTCACTAGACCAGGTTCGAAGTGGCCCACCTGAAGCAGTTAATATCAATGAATCTACATTCGATCTAGCTTGTCCTTCCAAACATTGGAAAATAGCACTATGTTCACTGTCTATAGGTAAAATAGCAACATTATATTCCTTAGCAAGTGCCGTAATTAAAGGTCCACCTGCTACCAATGTTTCTTTATTGGCAAGGCCGATAGTCTTGCGGGCCTTAATGGCCTCTACAGTTGGCTCAATACCAACAGCACCAACAATTGCCGTAACCACCATAGTAGCTTCTTGAATTGTGGCTGCACTAATCAAAGCTTCTTTACCACCTATAATTTTAGTGGAACCATGATAACGTTCTTTAAGAAGCATATATGCTTGTTCATCAACTACACCAGCTATTAATGGATTAAATTCATTAATTTGTTGTTCTAATAAATCAATATTACGGTGAGCAACTAATGCAACGGCTTTAAATTGGTCAGGATGTTGCTTAATAACATCTAATGTTTGTGTACCAATTGAGCCAGTGCTTCCCAATATACTTACATACTTCATAAAAGCCTTCTTTTCTGTTTATGTTTATTATGCAAAATATAAAATTAATAATAATGTAACCGGTGCGGTAAACATTAAACTATCAAAACGATCTAAAACCCCACCATGACCAGGTAATAGTGTACCTGAGTCTTTTACATTACATAGTCGTTTTAATTTAGATTCAAATAAATCACCTAAAGGTGCTAATACACCACAAATAATGCCAACATAGGCACCTATATAGACTGGTATATGACTGATTACAGCATACACAATACCAGTTACAACACAGCCGATAAAACCGCCAATAAAACCTTCTAATGTTTTATTAGGACTTATGGACGGTACAATTTTACGTTTACCAAATGCACGACCGGCAAAGTACGCAAAGGTATCGCTAGCCCATGTTGAAAACAATAATAACCATAGCATAACTACGCCCCAACTTTCACCAACAATAGGCATTGTTAATGAACTATAGAGCCAGTCATGACGTATCAATAATAATGAGCCTAGTCCCAGTACTATATATAGCAAACCAAATAAGCTATAAGAAACGCTACTCATAGAATATGTATTTTCACCAAATGTACACATTAGATAATTGGAAATAATGGCGAATACAAAGCAAGCCATACTTACTGTATAACTGCCAAACCACAAGGATATCATGATAGCGATAATTGAAAGGTATCCCCACAATACAGGTACACGAACATGTTTAGCCTTACTTAGTAGTATAAATTCTCGCCATCCAATGAGTGCTAATAATGTAATGAGTATATCATATGTAAAGCCACCTAGTGTAATAGCACCTAGTGCAATGATAAACCCGATAACTGCAGTGATAACACGTGTTTTAAGCATCGATTATTCCTCTTGCAAGCCACCAAAACGACGTTCTCGTTTTTGATAGGCTGCTATAGCTTCTAATAATGTTTCTTTTGTAAAATCTGGCCAATGTAAATCAGTAAACCAAAATTCGGCATATGCTAACTGCCATAATAAAAAGTTACTAATACGATAATCTTTACTAGGACGTATTAGTAAATCGACATCACTAAACTCTTGCGTATACAAATGACAGCTAACATATTGTTCAGTAATATCTTGAACTGCAAGTTGTCCATCTAACACGGATTGTGCTATTCCTTGTACAGTCCGTACTATCTCATCACGCCCACCATAATTAATAGCTAATTGTAAGGTTAGGCCTGTATTATTCTTAGTTAAGGCTTCGGAATCAGAAATAATAGTTTGTAATTCTTCTGAAAGTCCTTGAATATATCCAATGAAACGTATACGAACATTATGTTCATGCATGTATTGTACGTTTTTCTGTAAATATTCTTTAATCAAGGCCATCAAAAGAGAAACCTCTTGCTCAGGCCGTTTCCAGTTCTCAGTTGAGAATCCATATACTGTTAATGCTTTTACACCGATTTCATCAGCAGCAATAACAATTTCTTTTAATACATCAGCACCTGCTCGATGTCCCATTGACCGAGGCATGCCACGACGCTTTGCCCAACGCCCATTGCCATCCATAATAATAGCTACATGACGAGGCACATTGTGTTCATCTATATTAACTGTAGATGAGGTATGGCGTTTAAATAGTTTCCTCAGCATACATTACCTCCAGAGTATGTCCAAAATCACTTGCAACCATAGGTCTATATAGAATGATATGAAGCATATCCTCAGATTCAGTGATTCTTGCGACATAATAGCCTTCAGAGGCTATCTCAAAAAAGCGATTAAAATTATCGCCTATTATTACCTTAAAAGGAATATGGGCAGCCTGCAATTGAGACTTTGCAAGCTGCCAAGGCATTCCAATAAGACTACTAGAATTAGTCATTATACTTCTAATACGTCCTTTTCTTTAACGGCTTTCAATTCATCGATTTGTTTAATCTTTTTATCCGTTAATTTCTGAATTTGATCTAAACCATCTTTAGCATCATCTTCAGTAATCGTTTTAGCTTTTTCTTCTTTTTTCAATGCATCATTAGCATCACGACGAATGTTACGAACTGCTACCTTTGCATCTTCAGCTTTCTTATGAACTACTTTAACAATTTCTTTACGACGTTCTTCTGTTAATTGAGGAATTGTCAAACGAATAGCCGTACCATCATTACCTGGGTTTAATCCCAAATCTGATTGTAAAATAGCTTTTTCAATAGCACCAATCATAGATTTATCCCATGGTGCAATTAAAATCATACGAGGTTCTGGTACAGAAATATTAGCTACTTGATTAATTGGCGTAGGAGATCCGTAGTAATCAACCATCACCTTATCAAGTAATGCAGTACTAGCACGACCGGTACGAATAGAAGCAAATTCATGCTTTAAAGACTCGATGGACTTATTCATACGCTCTTCTTGTTGTTGCATTAATTCTTTTAATTCCATAGTGGTTTATTCTCCGCGAACGATGGTCCCTACTTCTTCACCTTTTGCAGCTTTGGTAATATTACCAGGAATATCCATGCTGAAAACGATAATAGGGATATTATTGTCTTTACATAATGTAGTGGATGTAGAATCCATTACTTTTAATTCTTTTGTAATAATGTCATTATATGTTAATTCATCAAATTTAACGGCATTAGGATTTGTTTTTGGATCAGAATCATATACACCATCAGCAAACTTTTTAGCCATCAAAATTGCATCAGCTTCAATTTCCGCAGCGCGCAATGCAGCTGTTGTATCAGTGGAGAAATAAGGTTTCCCAAGGCCTGCGCCAAAGATAACGATACGTTTTTTCTCCAAGTGACGAATTGCACGACGACGAATATAAGGCTCTGCAATTTCCTGCATTTCAATAGCTGTTTGTACGCGAGTATCCACACCAGCTTGTTCTAATGCATCTTGCAATGCTAAGGAGTTCATCACTGTTGCCAACATGCCCATATAGTCAGCTGTAGCACGATCCATACCTTGATTACTACCAGCTAACCCTCTCCATAGGTTACCGCCACCAACAACAATAGCGATTTCTAAATCAGTGGATTTTGCCAAAGCTGCGATTTCTTGTGCAAACTTTTCAACTACATCAGGGTTAATACCAAAACCTTGATCACCCGCTAATGCTTCACCACTTAACTTCAAAACAATACGTTTAAAGTGTCTCTTTGCCATTTGTATACTCCTCTATTGCAAAATAAGAGAACACGATACGGTGTTCTCTTATTATTTATTAATTATTTACCAACAGATGCCATTACTTCTGCTACGAAGTCATCTTGGCGTTTTTCAATGCCTTCGCCCAAACCGTAGCGAACAAAACGACGTACGTTGATGTTTTCACCGATTTTTGCAATATTTTCATTAATGATATCAGTAACTGTTTTGTCACCATCTTTAATGAACGCTTGTTCTAATAGGCAATTTTCTTTATAGAATTTTTCAATACGGCCATTAACCATTTTTTCTAAAACAGCTTCAGGTTTTGGTTTACGACCAGCTTTAACGTCTTCTTCAGCTTCTACTTTAGCTTGTTCCAACAATACTTGTTTTTCATGTTCGATTACTTCAGCAGGAACCTCTTCACGGTTTAAGTATGCAGGGTTAACAGCTGCGATTTGCATAGCGATATCGCGTGCTAAGCTTTGGAAATCATCAGTTTTAGCAACGAAGTCAGTTTCGCAGTTAACTTCAACTAAAACACCAATACGACCACCAGCATGAATGTAGGATTGTACTACACCTTCAGCTGCGATACGACCAGCTTTTTTAGCTGCCGCAGCCAAACCTTTTTCACGAAGAAGGTCAACCGCTTTAT
>CAJMLW010000002.1 GCA_905214495.1 uncultured bacterium
AAGATCCGAAAACTCGTATAATCTTACTGTTACCGGTTATTATTCAAGGGTTCCTATTCGGTTATGCCGCAACCTATAATCTCAACAAAGTTCCCTATGTATTGATTGATGAAAGTCATACGCAGACCGCAGCTGCACTAGAATCGACTATTAATTCATCAGGTGTTTTTGAACTGTATCAATCTGCGAACTCTCCGGATATAATTGCACCACTAATAGACTCTAACAAAGTTATTATGGCTGTTATCATACCTCAAGATTTTGAAGAAAAATTAAAGCATAAACAACCTACATCTATCACTGTTATTGCAAATGGGACGAACACAATGACCTCAGGTCTTGTCGCAGCCTATATGGGGCAAATCATTTCTCAATTCAATCAGACTTGGTTAGGTATTGAACATAAGGGAATCACAATTGAATCTCGTACCTGGTACAATGAAAATCAGCAGTCTTCATGGACTTTCTTGACAGGTCTCGTCATATTGATCAGTATGACACAAGTTATCATGTTGGGTGGCTTATCTGTGGCAAGAGAACGAGAACAGGGGACCTTTGATCAATTATTGGTGACACCTGTATCATCTATGCAAATTTTGATTGCAAAGTCTATACCACCCATGATAATAGGACTGTTTCAAAGTACTGTATTGTTATTAATAGCCATGTTTTGGTTTAAAGTTCCATTTCGGGGCAACATATTTCTTGTGTATGCCGTGTTGTTTACATTTATAAGTAGTAGTATTGGATTGGGGTTATCTATTTCGGCTATTGCAAAAAATATGCAGCAAGTTCTCGTATATGTTTTTGTCTTTCTCTTTCCACTAGCATTATTGTCCGGATTAATCACACCTGTACATAATATGCCGAAACTATTGCAATATCTTACATATGGAAATCCTATGCGGTTCTCTGTTGATGCAATGCGCAGGATTTATCTTGAAGGTGCAGGATTGACGGATATTTGGTTTAATTTTATTCCTATGATTATCCTAATCATTATAAGCATGTCCATAGCAGGATGGCTATTTAGAAATCGCGTTGGATAAAGCTAATGATTAGATCGTTGAACTTTTTATAATTTGCTATAACAATACGGCAGACCTATATAGCATTTTTTTATTAATAAATATGCTACTGCCGTATTGACGAAATGGATTTAGACTGTTAGAATAAAAGCATAGAAAATATCATATTTGGGAATAGGTGCTGAAAAGCATAATAGAGAAGCTGGTTAAAGGCCAGCACGGTCCCGCCACTGTATGGTCGAGCGAGTCTAAATTAAGTCACTGGGAAACTGGGAAGGCTAGATGAGCGATGACACCGAGTCAGGAGAACTGCCTATTCAACATTCACCATTTGACCTACGAGTGATAGGGAGGAGAAGTTCGAGACTCCCTTTTTACGTACCCGTAAAAAGGATTTTTTTGTGTAAATGATGTTTTGTAGTACACAAATTAGAATCTCTGTATTGTTATAGCAGTCATGGTGAATATACCGTTTGGTATTATCAGCATGGCTTTTGTTATGTCTGTTAATATATTTATTGGTAAATGTAGGGCATGCATTTATTCATCATCATCCTAAAAAGAGAGATGGTCCTAGCACCTAGGTTAGGTGTTTGGACCATCTCTTTTTTGATTCTTGAAAATTTAGAGTTGATAGATACATAGACATCTTGAAATTGTTAATTCTATATATATGATGAAGTCTTATAAAAATTACAAAAAATGATTGACGTCATATATAATAAGTGGTATTATAATTTCAGTCGGTACGCGGGAGTGGCGGAATTGGCAGACGCACCAGACTTAGGATCTGGCGCCTTACGGCGTGGGGGTTCAAGTCCCTTCTCCCGCACCAACTATATTTGCACCTGTAGGTGCTTTTTTTTTGCCCATTTACATCTATTCAAGGAAACAGGTGTTTTTTTGCATATTCGTAAATATGCTATAATAAATTATCAGTACTATTGTACTTGTAACAGATATGTTTAAGATATTATATAGATAATCATTATATATGGTGTAGTATGGATACTTCAATTGATGCACTGCTTTCACAAAACCCATCTATGATAGAAGGGCTAAAGGCGTTTCGCCAAAAGGGAAAGTCAGTTATATATGGTTTAAGTGGATCACAAAAGTCATTCCTCTTAAGCCGTGCTATTCCAGAGGAACAAGTACAATCTATTATTATCGTGGTGCACGATAAAGAACATAAAGAATTGTGGGAACGCGATTTGGCGTTTTTTTGGCCTAATGTGCAGGTATTGCCATTTCCCATTACAGAACGTGTAGAATTTACTACCGTAGCTTGTAGCCTTGAAGGACAAGGTGCTCAAATGCGAGCGCTTAGTATGTTGGCCTGGAATCGTCCTGTTGTAGTCATCGCTACAATAGAAGAGACCACGCAATATGTAGTGAGTCCTCAATATGTTATATCTCAAAGTGTGCATCTTGAGGTTTCTCAATCTATAGAGCGAGATGAGCTGTTAGAAAAATTAGTTAAAATTGGATATGAACGTGTAGACCAGGTAGAACAACGTGGTCATTTTTCTGTGCGCGGAGATATTTTTGATATCTTTCCTGTGAATAGTGATGATCCAATACGTATGGAATTCTTTGGCGATGAAATCGACACGATGCGCCATTTCTCCGTAGATACCCAACGATCTATCGAAACGGTGGATACCTATACGATAACACCATTCTTCTTAACTAGTGATGACGCAGATAGTACATTGCTATCTTATGCAAAGGATGGACTTATCATTTATGATGAACCGGTGCGCATTCAAGAAGCGTTAAAGAAATTCTTAAAGGAAGATGCAATACATCGCAAGCAACATTGTGAATGGTCCGAATTGCAACGTTCTGTAGAGGCTAAGATTGAGGTGGCTTTCACATTCATGCAACAGCGATCAATAGGCTTAGCTGGATTTTATCCGATTGGCATTCAAGGTAAAACGATGACGAGTTTTGAGCGTCAAATTCCTTTGTTGATGGATGAAATCAAGCAATGGCAAAAGCTAGGCAATCAAGTTGTCCTTGTCATTAACAATTTACAGCGTCGTGAAGGCCTAGAAAAGGCTTTGCATGGTGATGCTATTCCGTATAAGCTTTGTGAAAGCTGGGATTTTGAACCTAATACGGTTCACGTTATGCAAGGCTTATTAACAGATGGCTTTGAATTACCGCATAGCCGTTTAGTCGTCGTTGTAGAAGGCAATATTTATGGGCTACAAAAACGCAAACTTCGCAATAAGCCTAAAAAAGGCCAAGAAATTAATTATTTCACGGATTTATCGATCGGCGATTACGTTGTTCACAGCATGCATGGTATCGGTAAATATGTGGGCTTAAAAACGATTGAAACAGAAGGTATCCATCGAGACTACATTGAAATTGCTTATGCCGGAACAGATAGACTGTATTTGCCTGCTAGCAATTTAGATCAATTGCAAAAGTATATCGGCAATGAAGGCGATGTACCTCGTATTCATAAGATGGGCGGTAGCGATTGGCGCAAAGCGGTTACAAAGGCTCAGAAATCCATTGATGATTTGGCGGATAAGCTCGTTGAGCTCTATGCAAAACGGGAAATTACGGAAGGCTTTGCGTTCTTGCCGGATCAACCGTGGCAGCAAGAATTTGAAGATGCCTTTCCTTATGAGGAAACAGAGGACCAATTACAAGCTACGCGAGAAATTAAAGAATCCATGGAACGACCAACACCGATGGATCGCTTGTTAGCGGGGGATGTGGGCTTTGGCAAAACAGAGGTCGCTATGCGTGCCATCTTTAAGGCCGTTGTGAGCGGGAAACAAGTGGCCGTACTGGTACCAACTACTGTATTAGCTCAGCAACACTACCAAACATTTTTAAATCGATTTAATCCATTTGGTGTCAAGGTAGATGTACTCAATCGATTCCGTTCTACATCGGAGAAGAAAGAGGTGCTAAAGGGCGTCGAAAATGGTTCTATTGATATATTAATTGGCACGCACTCCTTGTTAAATAAAAAGGTAAAATTCAAAGATTTAGGGTTCCTCGTCGTAGATGAAGAACAACGTTTTGGCGTAGCACAAAAGGAAAAATGGAAGGAATGGGCTAATAATATTGATGTCCTTACCTTAAGTGCGACACCTATTCCACGAACGCTTCATATGTCTCTTGTAGGTGTTCGTGAAATGTCGGTCATTAGTACACCTCCAGAGGATCGACTACCAGTACAGACCTATGTAGTAGAATACGATATGAATCTCATAGCTGATGCAATTAAACGAGAACTTGCTCGGGGCGGACAGGTTTACTTCGTGTATAATCGGGTAGCATCGATTAATCATATGGGTGAACTATTAGAACAGGCATTGCCAGATTTGCGCTATGCTGTTGCACATGGACAAATGACAGGCCGTCAAATCGAAGAGATTATGACCGATTTCTATGAAGGTCATTATGATGTATTGCTCAGTACAAGCATCATTGAAACAGGCCTTGATATACCAAATGCCAACACGATTATCATATATGATGCGGATCGTTTAGGCTTATCGCAACTCTATCAAATGCGTGGCCGTGTAGGACGGTCTAGACGACGCGCCTATGCATATTTCATGTATCGACCTGATAAGATGCTTTCAGAAGCGGCAGAAAAGCGTTTGAAAGCCATCGAAGAATTCACAGAACTAGGGGCCGGATTTAAACTGGCTATGCGCGATTTGGAAATTCGTGGGGCCGGTAATCTATTAGGGTCACAACAACATGGTAATATCGCATCGGTCGGCTTTGGCATGTATGTATCCCTGTTAGAGGAAGCCATTGCGAAAGCACAAAATAAAGAGGTCGTCAAAGAGGTAGTATCAGATCCTGCCATTGACCTTGAAATCGATGCTTTCATAGATGACGCATACATTAAAGATAGTGCACGCAAAATTTCTGTGTATCAACGAATGTTACAAGTTAAAAATAAAGCGCAGCTTGATGATTTGACGGATGAACTCATTGATCGTTTTGGTACACCAACAGATCCGGTAGACCGTTTATTGCGGATAGCTCAAATCAAGGAACAAGCTCGTTTGCTTGGTATTAAGAGTATTGTTCGTCGCGATAGTCAGCTCATCATCCATTGGCAAGATGATTCAAAAATGGCCGATTGGGATATGGGTGCTGTTCGTGAAGATTTATGGAAGAAAATGAAGTTCATGGACACAAAACCGGCGTCATTATACATCAGTTTGAATGGATT
Source organism: uncultured bacterium (assembly GCA_905214495.1). Classification (GTDB taxonomy): domain Bacteria; phylum Bacillota; class Negativicutes; order Veillonellales; family Veillonellaceae; genus Veillonella. The sequence continues at coordinate 5,251 of CAJMLW010000002.1, forward strand.
AAAGGGGGCTATTTTAACGATTACAGAAGCGGTGATAAAGGAGTTGTCAAAGAAATCTAAGGGGGGCCTATGAACCGATTTTTAAAGGGGGCCATGATTTTAACCATAGCTGGTGTTATCGTTAAAATTATTGGTGCTTTTAGTAAGGTACTTGTCGCTCGTATTCTTGGAGGCGAGGGGATAGGTCTCTATATGATGGCCTATCCGATATACCAGATTATTGTTAGCATTTCGGCTGCTGGGATTCCTGTGGCGATCTCCATTATGATTGCTGAAAAATTGGCAAATCGAGATATGCGTGGGGTACAACAAGTTTTTAATGTATCCTTACGAGTGCTTACACTAGTAGGCATTATATTTAGTGTAGGCCTTTATGCTAGTGCAGAGTGGCTCATAAAATGGAACATTATAACTGATCCGAGGGCTTTAATACCGATTCAATTATTATCGCCGGCTATTATTGTGGTCACTATTTTAAGTTGTTTTAGAGGCTATTTCCAAGGTTTCCAATATATGGTGCCTACCGGGACAAGTCAGGTTTTTGAACAAATATTTCGCGTGGGGTCCATGGTGGGGCTTGCGTACTATTTTATCGACTCTGGATTACATCTGGCCGCAGGTGGCGCTACCTTTGCCACATTTCCGGGCGTATTAGCGGGTTTAATCGTACTCGTGTATTTTTATAGGTCTCAACGTAGTTTGCGTCAGCAGATGCTAAGTGAGCAAAATGAAGAGGCCACTATTGAACGTACCAGTGCGGTTATTAAACGTTTATTTGCCCTAGCCATTCCCGTTTCCATGGCCAATATTATGTTGCCTATGGTATCTTTAATTGATACTTTTATCGTTCCAAAACGATTGATGGATATTGGCTACTATTTACATGAGGCGACTACACAGTTTGGATATTTGACAGGGATGGCCACGTCATTAATTGGATTACCTATTATTTTAACGACGGCTCTCGCAGCGAGCCTCGTACCGGCTGTATCCGAAGCGCATACAACGGGGAATAAGAGTCGTATAATCGAGCGTGCTAGTACAGCGATGAAGATTGCCAATTTATTTGCTATACCGGCTTGTATAGGCTTATGCGTATTGGCAACGCCTATTTCTCAGTTAATATATGCAACGCCCAATGCAGGTCCCGTTATTGCCGTGATTAGTCTTAGTATTATCTTTTTAGGATGGCAACAGATTACGGCTGGTATATTACAAGGATTAGGGCGCACCATTATTCCTATGTTGTCTATTTTTATAGGGCTTATGGTGAAAGCTATCTTAGACTATCAATTGACCGGATCCATTGAACTCGGTATTAATGGTGCTGCATGGGCTACGAACTTAAACTTCGCCATCGCTGCCTTAATTAATCTAGTATTCGTAAAACGGTATGTAGGTAGTGTTATTCAATGTATGAACCTATTGAAAATCATCATTTCCGCTATGGCTATGGGTGGTGCTACACAAGTTAGCTTTATGTTCCTTGTCGATATGGTTGGTAATGGCGCTGCCGTAGCTATATCCATCCTTGTTGCTCTTATTGTATATATACTATCTCTTTGGATTACTAAGGCCATCGTAATGGATGATATGTATCATATGCCTGTTATTGGAAAACGATTGCGTAAACGCCAAGCAGAGGAGAATCGAATCTATGAAGACCAATATTGATATACAACCTCTTGTAGAGGTGGTACAAAAATTACGCTCTCCTAATGGATGTCCTTGGGATAAGGTGCAAACTCATGAATCATTGCGCCGTTATTTTATTGAAGAAACCTACGAAGTAGTGGATGCCATTGATAATAAAGATATGGATAATCTGCGAGAAGAGTTAGGTGATGTATTATTACAAATCGTATTTCATAGTAGTCTTGCTGAAGAAAAAGGGGCTTTTACATTACAAGATGTAATAAATGACGTAACTGAGAAGATGATTCATCGTCATCCTAATGTATTTCCAGAAGAAAATCCTGACAATAAAGGAAAAACATACACTTGGGATGAATTAAAAGCACAAGAAAAGGGAAATATACGAAAAAGTGTATTAGATGGAGTATCCAAGGGGTTGCCTGCATTAGTGGCTGCTCAAAAGCTACAAGATAAGGCCGGAAAGGTAGGTTTTGACTGGGATGAGCTGGAGCCAATTTGGGCAAAAGTGAGTGAAGAAATCGGTGAATTTAAGGAGGCTGTGGCCTTAAAAGATAGAGAAAATATGGAAAAAGAGGCTGGAGATGTGCTTTTTTCCTTGATTAATCTATTTAGATGGTATAAAATAAGCGGTGAAAATGCACTGAATCGCACAAACACTAAGTTCCGACAGCGTTTTTCACATGTAGAAGCTTGTGTTAACCAAAGCGATCGCTCATGGGAAGACTTTTCATTAGCTGAGCTGGATGCTTTTTGGGAGGAGGCTAAAGTGCAGGAAAAGTAACCTAGAGGTATGTTAGTAATCTCGGGTATTGTATTTTTAAGGAGGTTCTGTCATGAATAAAACAGAATTAATCGCAAGTGTTGCACAAAAAACTGAATTGACTAAAAAAGACGCTGAAAAAGCGGTAAAAGCTGTATTCGACACAGTTGCTGAAGAATTAGCTGCTGGTGGTAAAGTTCAAGTTATCGGCTTTGGTACTTTCGAAGTTCGTGAACGCGCTGCTCGTGAAGGCCGCAACCCACAAAACGGTAAAACTATCACTATCAAAGCTTCCAAATCTCCTGCATTCAAAGCTGGTAAAGGTTTGAAAGAACAAGTTAACGCAGCTCCTGCAAAAAAACGCAAAAAATAATCTGAATAAGATGTAAAAGAGACCCGATAGGGTCTCTTTTTTCGTCTATGTTATTTTTTCTTGTTTATGTGGTATAATCACAAGGAAAGGATAGATTATGACTACAGAACAATCACGGAAGGTTCTCATTGTATCTGCCTCTATTGGGACAGGTCATATGCAGGCCGCAAGGGCGATAGAAGAATATTGGAAATTAAAAGAACCACAGGCAGAGATTAGCCATGTGGATTTTCTTGATACGGAAACCTTGTCAGTAGAACATCTTATTAAGGGAACATATATTAAGATGATTGACGTGTTTCCTATGTTATACGATATGATTTATCGCGTATCAAAGGGGGAGAAAAAAGGGACTATTTTACAAACCGTTTTGTCCTATATTCTTAAAAGTCGTATGTTGAAGCTCATTCAACAAGAGAAGCCTGATGTGATTGTATTCACGCATCCATTTCCGTGTGGGGCCGCCTGTATTTTGAAACGCCAAGGCCATATTGATGTCCCGTTAGTGGCCATCCTAACGGATTTCAGTAGTCATCAATTCTGGATTTACCCTCAAGTAGATACCTATTTTGTCGCTACAGAGGACATGGTAGGAGAAATGACGGCCGTCGGTATTGAGCAGAATAAAATCCATGTGTCCGGTATTCCGGTTCGTAGATCATTCTTTAAGGATGCCATCGATCACTATGAAATGAAATCACCTGTTAAGGTTCTCGTTATGGGGGGAGGATTAGGCCTAGGTTCATTAGAGATTGCACTTCAACATTTAGATGCGGTCAATGGTATTGATGAGATTACTGTCGTAGCAGGGCAGAATACATCGCTTTATGAGTCTTTGGTAAATCTTAGTGTACGGATGAAAACGAAAACCACCGTATACGGATATACATCTACTATTTCTGAGTTAATGCACTCAGCGACCATGCTCGTCACAAAACCTGGTGCGTTAACCTGTATGGAGGCTGTTACCATTGGTCTACCTATGGTATTCTTTAATGCTATCCCTGGTCAAGAAGAGGCTAATGCGGAGCTATTAGAGGAGCGAGGTTGTGCACGTTGGGCTAGAGATATACATAATCTAGAGGACGTAGTGGCTGCGTTGTTAATCAATCCGCCACGGTTACAACAAATGTCTGAACAAGCACGTGCTTGGCATGTCGATGGTGCTGCTAATATCGTAAACGAACTCATTCATATTCTCGATACAAAAACGGATGCATTTTCTACTAAGTGCGAGTTAGAAACATTGTAAATAAAAAGGTCATCCTTCAAACTAATTTACCTACCATATGTATGGATCAGGTAACCATTAGCTTGGGGGTGACCTTTTTATTATTCGCGTGATGAATTATTGATAGTTTTCAATATTTTCTGTACGAATCGTTTGTAATGCGTTTAAGAAGTCTTCTGTTGAGGTATATTCTTCCAGTAGTGCTTGTAATTGATAAGAATCATTAAGGCTTACACTCCATTGGAATGAATCGGTATCGTCATATACATTGAATACGATTGGCGTATCAAGTGTATCTGGCATATGACCATCGTCGTCGGATACAGTTGCATAAGTACCATCGTCTAGTAGTTCAACAAAAAGTGTATCATAACCATCAAAGTCGATAATTTCAAAATCTAGAGTATCATAAAAATCTAATATTGCATCTGTTGCCATGAGAACCTCCTAATAGTATGTACTTATCATGTTGGATTACTGTCTAGTTATCTATCTGTATTCTACTGATGCGGTGTATGACTGTCAATGAAAATCTGTAGTATAATAAATAACATAATGATAATAGAGGAGTACGGGCATGAATGTAATTTGTTTACAGAATATAGAGAAATCGTATGGCACACGATTGTTATTTACCGATGTGTCCATAACATTTACAAATCAAAAACGATTGGGACTTGTGGGAATTAATGGAACTGGTAAATCAACCTTTTTAAAGATTTTAACAGGCCAGATGGAGTGTGATAAGGGTACTATTGAGCGCAATGGCAAGGCTACCATCCATTATTTAGCACAAACGCCAAGTTTTGATGAAGGTAATACCTTATTGGAAGCCATTTTAGATGGTGACCATCCGCGATTACAAATGGTAAAACGATTTGACAAGGCCAGTCGCGATTACCATTATATACAAGAACAGGGCGTATCTGATGAACGTATTGAGCGCCATTATATGCAGTGCTTAGAAGAAATGGATACCCAAGATGGATGGCAAGTAGAGCAAGAGGCGCGTATTATTTTGAGTAAATTGGGCTTTCACGATGTCAATATGTCAGTTAGCCTATTATCGGGTGGTCAAAAACGTCGATTAGCGTTAGGACAGGCCTTATTATACCCTTGTGATTTACTCCTCTTAGATGAACCGACAAACCATTTAGATGAAGATAGCATCGAGTGGCTCGAAACATATTTAAGCAATCGGCAAGGTGGCTTGTTGATTAGTACTCATGATAGATATTTCTTAGATTCTGTATGTAATGGTATTTTGGAATTATCCAATCGCCATATGTATGAGTACGAAGGGAATTATGAAAAATTTATTGAATTGAAAGCAGACCGTGAGGCACGTCAAGCTGCAACCGAGGAAAAACGGCGTCAATTTTTAAAGCGGGAAATTGAATGGGTTCGCCGTGGTGCGCAAGCTCGTAGTACAAAACAAAAGGCCCGTTTACAACGGTATGAAACGCTTAAAAATATGGAGAAAACTAGACGTTCTGATCAAATGGATCCGATTGCCTTAAAGACTCGATTGGGCAAGACTATTTTTGATATTGAACATTTATCCTTTGATTTTGATGGACGTCCTATGGTTTATGATTTCACCTATCATGTGGTGCGTCATGACCGCATCGGTATCGTAGGTCCCAATGGGGTTGGTAAATCAACATTTATGAAAATCCTTGATGGCACCTATGAGCCAGTATCAGGAACTATTGGCAAAGGCGAGACTGTTCGCATTGCACACTTTAAACAGGAATTGCCTGAATTTGATGAAAATATGCGTGTCCTTGATTATATAAAAGAGGACCATTCCTATATGTCGCTTGGTGATGGCACAACGTTAAGTGCAGGTCAAATTTTGGAACGTTTTTTATTCACCCCTGAATTACATGGTGTGCCTATTCGTAAATTATCCGGTGGTGAGCGTCGTAGATTGTACCTTTTAAAATTGCTTATGAGTGCGCCTAATGTACTTCTCTTGGATGAACCGACTAATGACTTAGATATCCCTACACTAGAGGTATTAGAGGATTTTCTTGATTCCTTCAGTGGCGTTATCATAACCGTGTGCCATGATCGCTATTTCCTAGACCGCGTGGTAGATAAATTATTTGTATTTACAGGCAATGGTCACATCGATATCGTTCACGGATCTTATTCTGATTATAAGGCTGACATTGGTGAAAGTAATAATTCCCCATTCTATGTGCCTGAACAACAGAGTGCTACCGCGCATAGAACTGAGACTGAATCTGATTCTATGGACACAATTGGTACAGCCTCTAGTACTGAATCAAGTCGCACACAAAGTCCTGTAAAGAAAGGCCTTAATAAGGCTGAAGAGGCAGAATATGCATCGATTATGGAGGAATTGCCAAAACTAGAACATCTTGTTAAAGGGTTGGATGTCATGATTAGCAAAGCGGGTACGGACTATGAAAAAATGCAGACCCTCATGGCTGAACGAGAAGAGACACAAGCTCAAATCGATACATTGACTGAACGATGGATGGAGTTAGAAGAACGTCTATAAATCTTTATTTTATGCGATTTTTTAATACCTGATATGCATAGGAATTAGTTTCAGCATCATTGATAAAAATCACATTTTGTAGTATAATTTCATCGATTAACGATAACAACGTTACCTAAGTAGGAGGAAACATGAGTAAGTACGAATTTTTAGATCGTCGTGTGCCTATTGAAGAAGGCAATATTGCCATTGTGCAAGATTTATCTAAATGTAAAAACTGTTCTTTATGCCGTAAAGCATGCGCTGTTGATATGGGCGTATTCGACTATTATGATTTGACAACTAATGGAGATCATCCGATTTGTATTCATTGCGGTCAATGTGCATCTATTTGTCCATTTGATTCCATTAACGAACGTTCTGAAATCAATGAAGTTAAGGCTGCTATTGCAGATCCTAACAAAATCGTTGTATTCCAAACAGCACCAGCTGTGCGCGTTGGTTTAGGCGAAGAATTCGGCATGGAAGCGGGTACTTTTGTAGAAGGCAAAATGGTTGCAGCCCTTCGTAAACTTGGCGGTGACTATGTACTTGATACAAACTTTGGTGCTGATATGACTATCATGGAAGAAGCATCTGAGTTAGTTGAACGTGTTCTTAATGGCAGTGGTGAATTGCCTCAATTCACATCTTGCTGTCCTGCTTGGGTAAAATTTGCTGAAACATTCTACCCAGAATTTTTACCAAACTTATCTACTGCAAAGAGTCCAATTGCGATGCAAGCACCTACGCAAAAAACATATTTTGCTGAAAAAATGGGCATCGACGCAAAACAAATGGTAGCAGTAGCAGTAACACCTTGTTCTGCTAAAAAGTTTGAAATTCGTCGCGATGAAATGAATTCCTCCGCAGAATACTGGGATGCGCCAGAAATGCGCGATACAGATTACTGTATTACTACACGTGAACTTGCTAAATGGTTGCGTGCAGAAGAAATTAACTTTGATGAATTGGAAGACTCCAAATTTGATCCATTGATGGGTGAAGCATCCGGTGGCGGCATCATCTTCGGTAATACTGGTGGTGTTATGGAATCAGCTATGCGTACTGCTTATAAGCTCGTAACAGGTGAAGATGCACCTAGCACATTGATTCCATTCGAAGCAATTCGCGGTATGGATGGTGCTCGTGAAGCTGATGTTGTGATTGGTGATAAAACATTACATGTAGCGGCTGTTCATGGCACTGGCAACTTGCGTAAATTCATTGAACGCATGCGCGCAGAAAACATCCATTATGATTTCATCGAAGTTATGGCTTGCCGCGGCGGCTGTATCGGTGGTGGTGGTCAACCACGCGTTAAATTACCTATGGCTGATAAAGCTCGTGAAGCTCGTATTGCATCCTTGTATACGCGCGATAGCGAAGTGGCGATTAAGTCTTCTTGTGATAATCCAGATATCCAAAAATTATATGCTGAGTTCTTTGATGGCAAACCTATGAGCCACAAAGCACATCATATGTTGCATACTACATTTGTAAACCGCTCTGAAGATTTAGGCCCTAATGGTGCATGTACACCTGCTACATGTCCTACATCTGTGCCTAACTTGAAAAAAGCAGCAGAAGCTGCAAAAGCGGCTGCTGAAGCAAATCATTAATTATTGTCATTGTGAATAAAAATCTTGAAATCTTGTATAAAACAGCATATACTAGTTATTGTAAGACGATGATATGGTTGTTCTTAGCAAGAGGTAGATGTTAATGACATGGGGCGGACAGAGAGAAGGTTCTGGTCGTAGACCTCGTATGTATAAACGCGAATGTCGCTCATTTCGTTTGACAGATGAGGAATATCAAATCCTGAAACCATTAGTAGAGGCTATTAGAACGCGTACAGATGCATCTAATAAGCAACACTTAGAGTACTTGAATAACTAAATATTGACATGGTGTATGTATATAAAATATCTTTTTTGTACTCTTCCAATAATAGCAACTCTTATATATGCCATGTGAATAAGCGAAAGTTAGACCCTTTTGGGGTCTAACTTTTTTTGGTAAATAAATACATAAGGTATAGGCATTTTAACTATACCTAGTTATAATATGAGTATACAAGTTGTGAGTATAGGAGGTGTTAGCTTGTTACAAGATTTATTATCAGAGGATAATGTATCGTTCCATTATCCTGCTGAGACATGGGAAGATGTGATTCGCCACGGTGGTCAGCTCATGGTCGATGCTGGTTTTATAGAACCTACATATACAGAGGCTATGATTGACGTAGTTCGTGACATGGGGCCGTACATCGTATTGGCACCGGGTCTTGCTATGCCTCATGCACGCCCAGAAATGGGGGCTAAGCAAGTAGGTACGGCTCTGGTAACGTTAGAAAAACCTATCGATTTTGGTAGCCCAGAAAATGATCCTGTATCAGTAGCAGTATTTTTATGTGCGCCGAATAAAGATGAACATATTCAATTGCTTACCGATATTGCAACCCTATTTGAGGATGAAGAGTTCCTTGATGCAGCGGTAAATTTTGAAAGCATTGAAGATGTACAAGCCTTTTTAGCAGAACATCTTGATGGAGCGTAATTTTGGAGGTGGACTATGATTTCTATTTTAACAGTATGTGGTAATGGCATCGGTTCTAGTTTGATGTTAAAAATGAAAATTGAAGAAATTTGTGCTGAAAATAATATCGAAGCACAAGTAGAATCAATCGATTTTAATGCGGCTCAAGGTCGCAAGGCAGATTTAATTGTTACTGTAAAGGAATTGGCAGAACAATTTGAGGACAAGGATGTAGCTATTGTACGTAGCTATATTAATAAAAAGAAAATTAAAGAAGATATTTTGGAACGATTACAACAAATCGCTAAGTAACTCATAGGGGAGATAATTCTATGGAAATGATATTAGAATTCTTACGAGATGTATTGAGTCAGCCAGCGTTGTTGATTGGTATTATGTCCTGCGTTGGTTTAATCGCTTTGAAACGACCATTTCATAAGATTATGACTGGTACGTTAAAGCCAATTCTCGGTTATTTAATGCTTGCTGCTGGTGCTGGTGTTATCGTTAGCAATCTTGATCCACTTGGAAAAATGATTGAACACGGATTCCATATTACCGGTGTTGTACCAAATAATGAAGCTATCGTCGCGGTAGCACAAAAGGTGCTTGGTGTTGAAACGATGTCTATCCTCGTTGTAGGATTATTGATGAACTTATTAATTGCTCGTTTCACCAAATTTAAGTATGTATTCCTTACAGGTCACCACAGTTTATTTATGGCTTGCTTAATGTCTGCCGTGCTTGGTACTGCAGGTTTATCCGGTATTGAATTGATTCTTGTAGGTGGCTTCTTAATGGGCGCTTGGTCCGCTATTTCTCCAGCTATCGGTCAAAGTTATACTTCTAAAGTTACCGATGGCGATGAAATCGCATTGGGCCACTTTGGTAGTTTAGGTTACTATCTATCTGCATGGGTAGCAAAATACGTAGGTAAGGCAGAGGAAAGTACAGAAGATATTGAAATTCCTGAAAAATGGGGCTTCTTACGTGACTCCACATTATCTACTGCCTTGACTATGATCGTATTTTATTTGATTGCTGCTATTGCAGCGGGTTCTGAATTCGTAGCAACTTTATCCGGTTCTATGAGTCCATACTTATTTGCTGTTATGAGTGCTATGAACTTTGCCGTAGGCGTAGCTATTGTATATTCTGGAGTTCGTATGATCTTAGGTGATTTGATTCCAGCATTCCAAGGTATCGCTACAAAAATCATTCCTAATGCAATTCCAGCGGTAGACTGTGCCGTATTCTTTACCTATGCGCCAACAGCCGTTGTATTAGGCTTTATTAGCTCCTTTATCGGCGGTATCATCGGTATGCTTATTCTAGGTGCTGTAGGTGGCGTACTCATCATTCCTGGTCTTGTACCTCACTTCTTCTGTGGTGCAACAGCAGGTATCTATGGTAATGCTACCGGTGGTCGCCGTGGTGCAGCTGTAGGCGCATTCCTTAATGGTTTGGCTATTACATTCTTGCCAGCATTAGCATTGCCAGTTCTTGGCCAATTAGGTTTCCAAAACACAACATTTGGTGACGCAGACTTTGCTGTAATGGGCCTCGTATTAGGTAATGCCTTCGAATGGATTGGCATGGCTGGTATTTATGGCGTTGTTGTTATTGCAGCCCTTGTTCTTATTATTCCTAACTTCATTAAAACAAAAGGGAAAGTTATTAATTACGTAGAAGAGGAGTAATGAAAACAACTGAGCAACATAGTAATATAGTAATTCGATATATATTCTTGACCATTGGCGCTATAAGTTTTGGCCTTGGTACAGCAGGTATCGTATTACCAATATTGCCAACAGTTCCTTTTTATATGCTTACCTTATTTTGTTTAGCTCGTGGATCTGAACGCTTTCACAGAATGTTTTTGGAGTCCCAATTATATAAAAAGACAGTTGGTGCGTATGAACGCGATAAAGCATTGACGTTGCGGGCAAAGTTGTCCATTTTAGCTTCTGTAACTACAATCATGCTAATAGGTGCTTATTTTTCTAGGAATATTCCTATAGCCCTTATCATCATGGCAGTCGTATGGATTGCTCATGTTATAGCATTATTATTTGTAGTTCAAACAAAAAAATAGCTAGCTATATACTAGATCCCTCGTATTAGAGAATACTTTAATACGAGGGACTTTTTTCATATTAGAGGATTCCATTATATAGAGTAAATGAATATATTGCTTGTATTTTAATAAAAATCACATGAATTATTACAAAAATGAATTTGACAATTAATCTCAAAATACTTAATATATAATGTATTGTTTATAATATTTATATATATGGTGATACTATGAATCCACATGCTCATATGAAATTACAGTCAGGGGTATGCATGGCTAGACATACCGTATTTGACGGTATTGATTTACTATTCCTTGATGTACAGCGTGAAACGATTCAATTTTTCGCCAAATCTCATACAAAGACCTTTGCAATTAATCATTGTGAAGAGGGACGTATTGAATGCAAGTTTGCATCTGGAGAATACTTGTATATGGGCCCCGGAGATATGTCGTTAGGATGGCATATCAGGGCCGACTATCAACATGAAAATTACTTCCCTACAAAATCGTTCAAGGGAATTGTTCTATTAGTAGATGTAGAACGAGCACAGCATGTATTAGATACCTTGATAGCTGATACACCGATTGATTTGGTTGCCATAGCCAATCGATTTTGTGAAAATACAGACTTTGGTATGATGATGGAGGAAACCGAGTCGGTTCGCCAAATTTTTTCCAGTTTATATAATGTGCCAGATCCTATTAGATTTCATTATTTTAAGCTCAAGATTGTAGAAATATTTTTATTGTTATCTGTAATTTCTACAGACTCCTATGAAAAACGAGGAAGTTACCGAAAGCAACAGGTAGATATTGTAAAAGCGGTAAGTAAATATTTGTCTAAGAATTTTGTTAAACGCATTACTATAGATGATTTATCTCGTGACTTTGATGTCCCTGCATCAACCTTAAAGCGTTGCTTTAAGGGTGTATATGGTGTGACAATTCATCAATTCATCAAAGAGTGCCGTCTTAATGAGGCGAAACGTTTACTACAAGAAACGGATGAATCCATCTTACAAATTGCCAATGCCGTAGGTTATGAAAACGGTAGTAAATTTACAAGTACCTTTAAGGACTTTGTCGGTATGACACCGAGTGATTATCGTAGGGTATAATTACATATTGTTTAACTATATCTAACAAAAGTATCAAAATCGTATAATTTTGGTCTTTTCGGAGTAGATATACATAATACACTTTGCTAACATATTAAGCGTAAATGATTTTCAATGTCATTACTGTTGGTAAAGTGTATTTTTTATTGCTAATTGTAATGATGCATATAGTTGAATAAGATTATAAGAGGAGGAAACAGTGAATCGATGGGAACGTACAAAACGCTATTTAGTCCTATCTAGTGCGGTTGCATTATGGCTAAATGCACCTCTCGTCGTTATGGCGGATAATGCAGCCGTTACGACAAATGTAGTTCATGTACAAGGCACATGGGCAGAGGAAGAAGCAAAGTTAAATCCACAGCAAGTGCAAATCATTACCAAAAAAGAGATTGAGAAGAAGCAGGCGAAGTCCGTCGAAGATATTATATTTACCCAAACGGGTGTGTCTAGAACCGTTGATGCCATGGGACGTGTAGGTGTATCTATTCGCGGTGCAGAGGCTCGTCATACATTGATTCTTGTGGATGGTCAACCAGTATTGGGTGATTTTGATAAGTATTCTGGTGCAGCGGATGAAGTACAACGGCTAGGTGCCGAAAATGTAGAACGCATCGAGGTTATTCAAGGTGCAGCAAGTGCTAAATATGGTTCTGATGCAGTAGGTGGTGTCGTTAACATCATCACTAAGAAAGCTCTTAAGAAACCAACATTGCAAGTGAATGCCGAAGGGCTGCGCCGTAAAAGTGATGGCGATTTATTCCCGTTCCAAAACTTTTATATTCGAGCTGATTCGGGGCAGATGGGAAAATTAAAGGTTGGCTTATCTGGTAGTAAACGTGATTTAATGCCTGTCCTTGCATCGGTTAAACGCCGTGCATCAGGTATGGGCTTTGATTATGCAAAACATAACTTTAAGCCTAATGTGCTTCGCTATTATGGTGATGCCTCTGATATTGGTCTTGTGGCAACTTATGACGCGAATAAAAATAATAAATTTGAAATGCGTTTAAACCGATATACAGAAGATCTTGTACGGGATATTAAGCACTCTGATTCTGATTTAGAACCACAACAACATTTTAAACGTACTGCTAATCGTAATACGATTAATCTTTCATGGAATGCTAAAGCCGGTAAAAGCGATTGGACCGTAGAAACAAACTACTCTCGCATTAAAGAAGATGACGTAGCGCTTATCAATTATACGGGACGATCATCTTATGAAGGTTCTAATGAGTTACGATATATCGATAATATCGACCATCGTCAACTAGATATTCGGCTCAATGCGAATACGCAGCTTAATAATAAGCATCGTCTTAGTTATGGGGTCAGCTACGCTCGAGAAGAAGGTTCTGGTAGCCGTTTAAAGAGTTCCCCCAATACGAGTACCATGTACATCGACCCATGGGCTTATGATAAGAGCTTACTTGTCGATAAGCTAGATCGTCTTGTGCGTAAAAAAGGGGATAACAGCGTTAAGGTATACTCCCATATTCATGATTATAAATTCATAAAATCCAGTAGCGGTATGCCTCAATGGGATATGGATTATGAATATTACGGTGCAGAAACCGATGCTCAGAAGCCAGGGATTACATACGATGATTATGTGAATTATGGTTTATCGGAAAGCAGACTTAGTGAATGGTCAAGCACATCGCCGAATAATCAACCCGTAACGGATGAATTTAAGAAGCGATATTATGCTTTGGAAAATCGGTTGAAATCGGAAAATCCTGAAATGGCGGCACATCGTGCAAACATCGTAGGTGACTACTTTAAGTATGGCGAGTCCAGTGATCTAGAAATGCGTAAGAAAGCACCTAAGCTAAATGGTAAGGCTTTCTTGGAAGAGTACCGTAATCGCGATCAACGCTTGACTACTGGTCAAGGCACGATTCGTAAGATGAATGCTTATATCTCTGATACTTGGCAAGTGAATAAAAACCTTACATTTGTTCCTATTATCCGACTAGATAATAGCAGTTTGTTTGGTTCTAATTTATCCGCCTCCATGGGGATGACCTATAATGTGAAAGGCAATCCTCATCGTCGGTTTAAGGCTAATATCGGCACTGGTTATACTGAACCTGGTATGGGCGAACTATGGTATAACTGGGAAATGTATGCATCTAATCCGGTAGGTATTGGTGTGGCAAAACTCGGTTGGTATTGGGCAGGTAATCCAAATTTAAAACCTGAAAAATCGCTCAATTTTGATATGAGCTTAGAAGGTGAAAATAAAAACACCTATGCTCGTGTTGGTATATTCCATAACCGCATCAAGAACTATATGTCGGTTTACTTTACCGGTGAATTCCAAGACTTTGCACCATATTTGAAAGGGGATGCAAAATACCAACGTGCCCCAGATATGATTTACAGCTTTAAAAACATCGGTATGGCTGAAATCACAGGCCTTCAAGCGGAAGTGCAACAAAAATTTGGTAAATATTGGTCCGGTAAATTAGGATATACCTATTTGCATGCTATTAATAAGAGCGATCCAACGATGCCTCGGCAATTATTGGATAAACCAGTGCATAAGGTAGATATTGGTGTAACCTATGACAATCCAAAAACTGGTTGGAATGGATCCATTTGGGGTGATTACTACATCAATATGCTGGATAGTAACACATTGAACAATGGTGGTAACTACTGGCCAGATATTTTATCCGGTGATGCAGGTGTGTACAAAAAGCAAGTTTACCAAAAGAAAACATTTGGCATTTGGAACCTGATGGTCCAAAAACGATTTAACAAGAATGCCATGATGTACTTTGGTATTAATAATATCTTTAATCATCGAGATGATGACCGAGCAACGCAAGAACGGGTATATCGTATCGGCGTTAATCTTAAGTTTGGTGGCGGCGATGCTAAGACTACGCCAATCGGAAAAGATGGTAATAAAGCTATTGATGCAAATGGTAGCGTAACTAATGTAGCAGTCGGTAATGAAGGAGGCGTACAAAATATATCCGAAGTTGTTAAACTAACTGACTTTATTCGTCCTGATTTTGATACGACTAAGGAACGTGGCGTCACATTTATCGGAGATTATCGTGCACGCTGGATGTCTCACGACGGCACCAATCGTCCACAATCTCCATTCCGCTCTAATTCAGCCATCGGTTCTGCAAAAACGAATATGTACGATTCTAATCGCCATAGTTTTGAACAACGCATTCGACTGGGTTTTGATGCTCGCATCAACCCATTCACAAATCTCTCCGTTATCGGTAGCATGACGGGTATGAGCGGCGTTGATACAAGTTGGACTAAATCTGAGTCGAAAGGATTTAACCATCAACGCCTTGATACGGTTGATCTTACTAGACGTATTAAAAAATGGGATATCTCCGTAGGACGCTTGAATGAACCTATGGGGGCAAGTGGGTATTGGTTTGGTCAGTCCTATGATGGGGCTCGTGCCGTATGGAATGGCAATGATACACAAGTTCGCGTTGGTGTCGGTAGCTTTAAACATAGCACTGGTATTAGTGATTCTGCGTATACTCATGTGGTACATGAAGTGATTACTAGACCGCCAACAGCAGCAGAGTTGATTGGTATTAACCGTGATGATTACCCATATGATATTAATAGTGCTACAAAAACTGGTTCTGATGGGGAAACTAAGACTTCTAGTGATGCACCATCTCCAGATAGCCCAACGGGTATCTATGAATCTACGTATAAAGATAAAGTCGATTCAATCTATTTCTATCAACAACTGAAAGCCCTTCAAGATGAATATGAAACTTTCAAAAATAATTCTGGTATCTATGATTGGAGCAATCCAAATCGAGATCAAGAAATCGCTAAGGTTAATGCAAAATTAGCGGAAGTTCAACAAAAGCAAACTGAAATTATGGGGCGCTTACAAGATATTCTTACCAAAGCATATCCTAATGAAATGGCAAATGCTACATTCTCCCTTGATATGCCATCTGGCGCAGAGGCGATGTATGAAATTCGAAATAAACAAACAGGTCAAACATTCTATAAGACCGTACCACTTTCATACAATGTAGAGTCTACATTGACACCTCAATCGTTAAAAGATGAAGCCAAGATACTCAATATTACAGCGGATAATAAAGACGTATTACTCCATCCTAAAACATATATTGATAACAATGGTGAAGCTATCACGAAAGCTGTAGACGCAGTGGCAAAATACAATGTACAAGATGGTTGGGCGAATACGAAGGGTTCCGGTGTTGGTGAGGTTCTTGTTAAACAAGCTGATGGATCCTATAAGTCTGATTATTCTCATTATGATGATAATCCAGATAATTATGAAATATCGAACTACTTGGGCATTAAATCTAAAGAATATGATTTCAATGCTGGCGGATATGCAATTCATGATATGAATGCAAAAGATGCTATTTATAAACAAAACTTCACTCTTGGCTATAACGATCGTGGTGAAGGCGATGCAACTTATGGTTGGGATATGCCTCATGGTATATTCTCGTACTTGTATAAACTTGAAAAAGTTGTGCATGATGCAGAGTCTGAAAATAAATTACCACGTGAAGCGATTGGTAAAATCATCGGTAATATTATTCAAACAGAAGGTGTAGTTCTTGAAAAAGATACAATTCCACCTATTGAAACGGCAGCGTTTGTTCAAGTGAAGAAACAAATTGGAGATCGTCTTGGCCTACAAGCATGGTACCTACGCTCCTTTAATGGTAGTAAACGTACATTCTTAAATGCCAATGGCAATGGCAATGATGAACAAAGCTTCTCCAATATAGCTAATGTATTTGGCATTGGCGCTAAATATCAAATCGGTGAAAGTGCAGTACTTACTGTAGATTATGGGCAAAATAGATCGAAATTTGGTCGCTACATGAATGGTAATACTGTATATGACCATGAACGTGGAACCGCAGACTTTACTGTAAAAGGTCACCAAATGGGCGGTACACCTCATTTCTGGATGGCTCGCCTCGACATTGGTCGTGCTGATATCGATGTTCCAAAATCTTGGAATGCATTCATCGATTATAAATATTTTGCTCATGGCTCATTCCTCGGGGGTAATGGTACAGGTGCTGTACCGGATCGTTACCTCGATGGTATCCGCAGCTTTACATTCGGCGCCGGGTATGTACCGCGCAAGGATTTACTCCTTGAAGCATTCTATACATTTGATGCGAAAGGCACAAATAAACGAGATACTTTATATGGTAATGAAAGCTTTAAGTTAGGCGATTATGCAAGAATTCAAGGAACATACAGGTTCTAATATGCAGTCTGTAAACAGACAGAAAGGTTTATTAGTATGGAAAATCTAAATTATGTCATTCACTTGTTTCATAGTGGCGGATATGTAATGTATCCGTTATTATTCTTGTCTCTTATGGTTATTGCTATCGCCGTAGAACGCGCTTTCTACTATCGTAAATATGCAGGGAAAACCTATATAGTGACTCATGCGGTTAACGAGTATGCAAAATTACAAAAATGGGATGAAATTGAAAAGATAATTAAAGAAAACCCATCTATTGCTAGCCGTATTGCTGAAGCTGGTTTGAAAAATGGTGCTACTGAAGACGGTATGAAAACGGCATTCTCTGATCAAATGGGGGTTGATGCAGTAGGTTTTAGAAAATATATGGATTACTTAAGTGCAACCGTTACAATTTCCCCATTGTTGGGCCTACTTGGTACTGTAACAGGTATGATTGGTTCCTTTAGTATCCTCGATGCTGGTTCTGGTGCATCTGCCATTACTGGTGGTGTAGGGGAAGCCCTCATCGCAACGGCATCTGGCCTATGTGTAGCCATTATGGCCTTTATCGTGTATACCTTCTTTAGCCATCGTTTGGACTCTATTATTAACCAAATTGAAAATATGTGTGTTAACATCATTACCGCAAAACGAGAAGGGTGGAAATAACTATGAATTTACAAAGTTTTCGTATGAAATCCAAGCCTGAATTCATGATTATCCCTATGATTGATATCATATTCTTCTTATTGGTGTTCTTCATGATGAATAGCTTGCAAACAATTGCCCAAAAGGCTTTGTCTGTACAGTTGCCACAGGCTACAACTGCCTCTGCACCGGCTCAATTACCGGTGGTACTTACACTCGATGCAGAGGGGCATATTACGATTGATAATGTTCCAATGAGCATTGATGCGGCAGAAGCAATGGTGAAAGAACGAATTGCACAAAATCCGAATGCTAGTGTTATATTACAAGCGGATAAACGCTCTGCTCACGGACAAGTAGTGGCAATTATGGACATGCTTAAACAAGCTGGCGTTAAACGCTTAGCTATTGCAGCAGAACAGAAAGGATAACTATGGGATTAGGCATATCATGGAAAAAAGCAGCCATAATATCCGCCGTAGTTCATCTAATCATTCTCTTTATTGCCGTTATCTTTTTCGTAGTCGTTCCTGCTATTCAAGAACAGGAAACCTATGAAGTCGATCTCACCCAAAGTGTGCTCGATGATGGCGGTAGTGGTCACGCTGGTGGTGGCGGCGGTGATAGGTCATCTCTATTCCCAAAACCATTGTCTGCAGATGAAGTGGCGGCAAGAACAAAGGCTGTAGTAGCGAATGTAGAACCATCTACAGCGACGGATATTCCTGATGCGGTAGATGTCCCAAGTAAGGGTAGTGAAAATACATCAAATGTATCTGGTGAAAGCGGCGGTGCCGGTAATGGTCCAGGCTCTGGCGGTGGCGAAGGTGGCGGCCATGGCACTGGTACAGGAACGGGCGTTGGTGATGGAGAGGGCGAAGGCGAAGGCTCTGGTTCGGGCAAAGGCTCTGGCGGTGGTCATGGTCGAGCTCATGTCGCTTTTGATGAGCAAGGCTTTTATAATGCTGTAAACAATCAAAAGGTAATTCCTCAACAATACATTCGTCAACATAGAGAAGTTCATGAAACTATTTATGTATTTGTACGTATTGATACAAATGGTAATGCAGTTGAACAATATGTTAGGTCAGGCGATGATCCATTGTTGAGAGAAGAGGCTATGGCTGCGGTAAATCGTGCATTACCATATCCAAATCAAACAGGCGACATTCAACCTGTAACTGTTCCTGTACGATTTGATCTATCCGAAGGTACAGATGACGATGATTAATTATACATAATGTAAGGAGACTAACATGGGGACTATTATTTTATATTCTTCCCTCACAGGAAATACGAAAAGCGTAGCAGAGGCGATAGCTTCTGTTATGCCTGAGGGTACACCTTGTGTACCGATAAAAGAGGCACCTACTAATCTAACGGATTACGATACGGTATTTGTAGGTTTCTGGGTAGATCGTGGCACAGCTAATAAAGAAGCGGCTAAGTTGATTGAAACCCTTACAAATAAACATGTAGTATTCTTTGCTACACTAGGTATGTATGCCGATTCTGATCATGCTCGTGAAAGTATTGAAAAGGCATCTGCCTTATTGCCTAATAAAGAATCTCTTGTAGATGGTTTTGTATGCCAAGGTAAAATCGACCCTAAGGTTATTGAGATGATGTACAAAATGTTCCCACCAGGATCTGCTCATGGCCAAAGCCCTGAACGTGATGCATTGCATAAAGCAGCAGAAACGCATCCTGATGAACAAGATTTTGCAAATGCCAAAGACTTTGCTAAATCTGTGCTTGCAAAGTTGCAAGGCTAATGAGTGAAAGGGGAAACGTATGAGTTTAGCGAGTTTTTTTGAATCGATTCCAGAAAAACAACGGAATCTGCAACTAGGATTGGCCTGTGATAATCCTATGAGTGGCGCCTTTCCTCATAAGCGCGTTGTTCACGCCGGCCTTAATGGTACTTTAATTTCACCGAAGGAATCGCAATCTGTATGGGACACTGTAATGAGTGGTACTCCTAAGAAGGGGCAAATGCAGTGTGCTTATATACATATTCCATTTTGTAAGACAAAATGTACGTATTGTGGATTCTTCCAAAATGGTACAAGTCAAAGTATTGAAGATAAATATATTGATGGCCTCGTTGGGGAACTTAAGCTGGCTAGTGAAAGTCCACGCTTAAAGGATGGGCTTATCCACGCTGTATTTATTGGTGGTGGTACACCGACTTCCTTATCTCCAGCAAATTCAGAGCGTTTATTAAAAGCGATTAAGGAATACTTACCACTCTCTAATGACTATGAATTAACCTTAGAAGGCCGTATCCATGATTTAATTCCTGAAAACCTTGAAGTATGGATGAATAATGGAGTTAACCGTATGTCTATTGGTATCCAGTCGTTTAATACTAAGGTACGCCAAATGGTAGGACGTTTGGATACAAAAGAAACGGTACTCGAACGTTTAGCGGCTTTAAAGTCATATGGGCAATGTTCTGTTGTTATCGACTTGATCTATGGTTTACCTGGTCAAACGATGGAAGTGTGGGAACAGGATTTAGCTGACCTAGTAAAATCTGGTGTAGATGGGGCTGACTTATATCAATTAAATGTATTCGATGGCAGTGATCTAAACCGTGATATTGCGAGCGGTAAGGTACCACCAGCAGCCACAACGGCTATGCAAGGGGATATGTTTGAATTTGGACGTACCTATTTAGAGGCTCGTGCTTATCGTAGATTAAGTGCTGCACACTGGAGTGCCAATAACCGTGAACGTAGTTTATATAATATTTTAGCTAAAGCGGGCGTACCGATGTTCCCATTTGGCAGTGGCGCTGGCGGTAATGTTGATGGCTATGGTATGATGCTGCATCGTGCACTTAAACCATATGAAGATATGGTAAGCCGTGGCGAAAAACCATTTATGGCACTTATGAAACAAAGTGATTTGCAGCCATTTGTAAACCAAGTAGTAAGCCAATTGGAACAAGGCTATTTGAATATCAATACATTAGTGGCTATGGATTCTCGTTTAGATGAATTGAATTGGTTGTATAAACTATGGGAAAAACGTGGTCTAGTTTCGTATAATGGCTTATTGTATAAATTGACATCAGCTGGTGAATTCTGGACTGTTAATATTACGCAAAGTACATTGGAGGCTATGGAATATATTATAACGGGCAAAAACTCCTTTGCCTTAGAATCCGTAGCGGCCCAAGATACGAAGACTACATCTAAAGAAAATCCTAATCAAGAGATACGTGGTATTGGCCAAGGTAAGGCTAATATTTCTGTACCAACAGATGAAGACAGTGAAGCACAACGTAAAGAGGCGCTTATTGCGAAAGCGAAAGCGGAAATTGCTAAGAGTGGTGCCTCTGGTGAATCAGCTAACCGCATGGTACAAGCCATGTACAATTTAAGTGCTGATGAAATTGAATACATGATGGAACGTATGATGTCCTAATTATCACTAACAACCTCTCATATAAATAACTACAAACATTGACAGGTACGTTTTATCTTTGTATTAAACCCTAGATTACGATCTATTCTTTAAACTGGACGATTCAGTTTAACGAGAATATATCGTGGTTTAGGGTTTACTTTTTATGTGTCGGAATGTATTCTGTACATATAGTTATACAAGGTATTAGGAGGTTAGTATGAATACATTTCCTAACGAAGTGATAGATATAGTTGGCATTGGGGCTAGTACCTTAGATCGATTCATCGTGGTTGATCATTTTCCAACGGGGCGTGAGGTGCAACAGTCCATTTCGTCTACGACAGATGGCGGCGGTCCTGTGGCGACTGCACTAGCCACGGCTGGTAAATATGGATCTCGGACGGTAATGATTGACCGTATCGGGGATGATATGGTTGGACGCTATATTCTAGAGGACTTTCATAAATATAATGTCAATATAGAGGGCATCCAAGTTGATGCGGATGCTAAGAGTGGAACTGCAACGATTCTTGTGAAACAGAAGACAGGGGAGCGCGCTGTATTTTTTGAACGATCTACTGCGCCTGAGCCAGAGTTTTTAGACGATTATCAGGAATTAATAGAAAATGCATTCATCGTGCATATCAATGGGCGCCATCGTCATTTGATGCGTGCTGCTATTGATATAGCGCGACAAAGTGGCACTATTATCTCTCTAGATGGAGGTGCTCAACGATACGATGATGATATGAAACCAATTACCGAATCATCTCATGTCGTTATTGTGGCGCGCGACTATGCAGAAAAATATACAGGGGCTACTAATTTAGAAGAGGCTTGTCGTGTTATTCATGACCGAGGGGCGTTAATAGCCGGTGTTACCGATGGGGCCAATGGTAGTTATTTTGTTTGGCCTGATGGAACGGCGTATCGCTGTCAACCATTTCCACAAGAGCATGTAGTAGATACGACTGGCGCTGGGGATAGTTTCCACGGTGCATTCTTATCGAAACTGGCTGCATCGATTCGCCAAGAAAATGCATTGCATGATGAGTTTATAAAGCCTATAGACATATTACAATCCTTAGACCATAAACAGTTAGAATCTGCTGCTATTTTTGCGTCTGCTGTGTCTGCGCTCAATACACAGGGCATCGGTGGGCGTAGTGCGTTACCATCGTTAGAAACAGCACGCAACCTAGCTGGATTGGAGTAGACCTATGTGGCAAGAACATAGACCGCATCATATGCAACGATATATGCAACAGAATCCCTATCGATTGCTAGCACTTAGCTTTTTAGCGGTCATGATGGTGGGAACTCTTCTTCTTATGTTGCCTATAGCCAGTGTACAAGGACAAGGTACAGCTTTCGTTGATGCGGCTTTCACTGCTGTATCTTGTGTGTCCGTAACGGGACTCACTACTGTGGATACTTATTATCACTGGTCCTTGTTTGGTAAGATTGTTATGGTCATCCTCATCCAATTAGGTGGACTTGGCATTGTATCCTTTACAACCATTGTTGCCTTACTATTGGGAAAACGTGTAGGCCTTAAGAACCGGCTATTACTTTCAGAAGACGTAGGTCAAGATGGGATGACGGGACTTCTCCATGTAACGAAAAAATTAACTATTTATACATTGGCCATTGAATGTATAGGCGGAATTTTGTATGCTATTCAACTATATCCATATATAGGTGATGATTCGCTCTATATAGGATTTATGCAAGCCATTTCTACATTTTGTAATGCAGGATTTATATTTTTTGACAATAATCTGCCCTATAAAATGGTAGGTGATGTATTATTTAATATTAATACGATAGCCCTCATCATTATCGGTGGTTTTGGTTATATAGCAGCTTTTGATATATGGTCCTATCGCAAGGCGAGACGATTTGCAGATTTAAAACTACATACCAAACTTATGCTTATCGGTACGATTCTATTGATTGCGCTAGGCGCTATTATATTCCTCAGTGTAGAATGGGCTAATCCAAAGACATTTGGACCATTGCCTGTGTGGGATAAGGTATTGGCCGCTATCTTTCAATCCGTAACACCGCGTACAGCGGGGATAGCTACTGTCGATTATAGTCAACTGCATCCGATCACATTATTTGTCAGTATTATCCTCATGTTTATTGGGGCTGGTCCAAACTCTACGGGCGGCGGTGTTAAAATTAGTACCGTTATGGTTGCCATCTTAGCATCATGTACATTGTTCAATAACCGCTCAGACGTAGAGGTATTTGGTCGACGCATACCTATGGTCACCGTTTTTAAGGCGAATGGAATTATTTTCCTTTCCATATTATTGGTATTATTAGCTACGTGTTATTTAGCATGGGATGAGCCATTCGACTTCATCCGATTGCTCTTTGAGGTTACGTCCGCATTTGGTACAGTGGGTCTTACGACGGGAATTACGCCTGATTTATCTGAAAGCAGTAAATGGGTTCTTATCTTGGTCATGTTTACAGGCCGTGTAGGCGTCATGACCGTCATTGGAACTTGGGCGTTACGGACAAAGCCGCATAAGCCGATTTCTTATGCAGAAGAGAATGTAATGTTATAACGATAGATGACAATATATCTAAAAGAGGTACATAATGAAACAAAAAACAATAGCTGTTATAGGTCTTGGTAGATTCGGTACGACCATTGCCAAGATGTTGGCATCCATGAATCATGAGGTGCTAGGCGTAGATATCAATCCAGATATTGTACAAAAAATATCTCCCTATCTTACACATGCCATCGTAGCGGACACTACTGATGAAGAGGCGATTAAAGCATTGGCATTAAGTCAATTTGATATGGTCATTGTAGCTATTGGTGGCAATATCCAAGCGAATTTGATGACATCCATGCTTCTTAAGGAAATGCATATCTCTAAGGTTGTGTCTAAGGCAGAAAATAGCCTGCAAGGTAAAATGCTTCAAAAAATCGGCGTAGATCAGGTTATTTATCCTGAGTATGATATGGCATTGCGACTTGCTCAATCGTTGACGAGAGAACATGTGATGGATTATTTACAACTATCTAAAAATATTAGCCTCATTGAAATCAGCATGCCTCCCTTCATGATAGGGCGTTGTTTAAAAGATTCTAAATTGCGTGAGCAATATAATCTTAATGCCGTAGGGGTTAGAAGAAGTACAGGTCTCGATGTGCCACCGGACCCGACGGCTATACTTTCAGAAGACGATAAATTGCTCGTAATTGGGAATAATTCTGATTTAGATGAGTTAACTAAGTAGTTAGTATACGAAAGAAATATAATTACATCGAAAAAACATGATATAATAGAATAGAATTCAGTATAGGTCATGCGTATTCGTATGGCCTTTTTAGATAGAAATGAAGGGTAGTATGACAGAAGAACAATATATAACGGCTCTCACAAACAATCCTCATGGCATTCGCAATATCCCTAATCCTACAGAGGGTATGCAACTAGTATGTGTGGAACAAAATGGGATGCTATTACAGTACATTAAAAATTCTACTCAGCGAGTGATTGAAACTGCGTTAGCGCAGTCGCCTCGGGCCATTCAATATGTGGAGAATCCAAGTGACGATTTACTGATTTCATTGGTAAAACAAGATTGGGCAGTTCTTGAGTATATTCAAAATCCATCAGATGAAGTGATTCGCATTGCTTTAGACCAATCGGGTTGGGCCATTCGATACATTACAAATCCATCAGAGGAATTACAGTTAAGGGCTGTAGAAACTCAATATGATGCATTGCAATATATTGCCAATCCATCAGAGCGGGTTCAAATGGCGGCTGTAAAATCTAATTATCTAGCATTGCGTTATATCCAGAATCCGTCATTGGACATTTTGAAAGCCGCCGTGTTACAAGATCAGCAGGCTATGCGTCAAATTACGAACCTAGATTTAGATACAGTGGTAGAGCTATTGAAGGTTTCTACATTGATACTTGGGTATGTACCAAAACAATTAGGCTTGACTGTCGATATGGTTCGACAAATTATAACCGAAATGATTGCAAACCCTAATGTAGAAGATCGCTATGTGCGCGAACTCGTCAGCAATCCTGCCATTGGTGGACGCCAATCAACATGGCCTATCGATATATTGTCATTAGTTGATGTATACGGATCTATAGAGGCAAAGAAAATTGCTATCGACCAGTATTTACTATATTAATTAAGAAGGAGTCATAATGAATTTTACAGATACAATGGCTAGTGTAGAATTAGTGCTAGCTGCTAATCAAGTACCATTGCTCGTCGGTGAAACGGGGATTGGTAAAACATCACTAGCAGCGCGCGTAGCAGCGGTTCATGATTGGGAACTCGTCACCATTGATGGCAATCTTTTAAAAGAAGGGGAAATTGGGGGATTGCCAACGGTAGAAACGGTTTCACATAAAGATAGTGACGGTACAGTTAAAGAGATTAAAACAACCGTGTATGCCGTGCATCATACCTTGGAACATGTATCACGGGCCATTAATGCAGGTCGACATGTGTTGCTGTTTATCGATGAAATCAATCGGGCAGAGCATGCGGTGCAACAAGAATTGATGAACTTGATTTTGAATCGAGAAATTAATGGATTTATTTTGAGCGATGATGTGCGCATCATTGCGGCTATGAACCCAGAGGACTCCTTTGACTACCAGACGATTGATATGGACCCGGCACAACAAAACCGTTTCGTATGGCTTTATATGGAAGCGGATTATATGCAGTGGATTGATTGGGCTATTTCCGCAGACATTGATGATAAGGTCGTGGAATTTATCTCCTCTTATCCAGATTATTTGAATCAACGTCATGAAGATGACATCGATGCAACACCGCGTTCCTTTGAACGGATATCTCATATTTATGGTATCTATAAGGAAGGTGGTTATAGCCGCGATGTATTCCAAAATGTTATCCGTGGTAATGTGGGTAAACTTATTGCGGAGGCCTTTGTTAATTTCGTTGAAACGGAACAAGAGCCGTTGATTTCATTTGATGATGTATTAGAGGCAGTGCATAAGCCGGGTGCTATTATGTCCTTACAAGAACGTGTCAATGGTGAAAGTCCTACTCGTCTCTATGTATCCGCGAAAAATATGTTGTATCGTTTGAATCGCAATAGTAATGCAGAAGAAGTTCATCACTTTATCGAGTTCATCACCTTGTATCCCGGTGATTTGCGCATTGCTGTTATGAAAGATTTACGCAACACATATGCTCATGTGTATAGCTATGCTATTGAGGATGGTCTTTTTATTGAAACGTTTTTTGAAGCCAATCGTTAATTGTGAAAGTGCATATGACAGGTAGAAATTATGAATCGAAATTTAGATAAAGACGATATTCGGGATGCGTCTGACCTGCTCACTCATATAGACGGATGGGAGAAGACGGGGAGCTATGATGAAGAGGCTATTAAGGAACTCGATAGATGGCATAGAAAGCGTAATCAGATTGCTCGTGATGCGGATGCGTTGTATGAGCAATTATACGCGCGTTATCAAGCGTATGTAGATGAACATCCAGTGCATAAGCAACATGCAGAAGATATTGCTGTAGATATGGTTAATCACAATATGTCTGATAGTCATATTGGTACGATAGGTAAGGGATTAACGGAACTGTATGATGGCGAAGGCACAGATATCCTTGTATTGACACAACACGTACTAGCCGATGGCTATGAACAACGGTTATGGCATATTTTGCATGATGTAAATAGTCTATTGCTCGACGAGGATCAGTTCTTTGGCTATTTTTATCTACAGATGACGCATCAGGTACGCTTAGATATGACCAACGCTTTTGGTGTAAACCTCAAACATGGAGGCTATGTGCTCTATGTCAATCCTTTCATTATGTTACGACAACCGCCAGATGTTATGAAAGATGGTATTAAGCGAGAAATATTGCATGTCATATCAGCTCATTTGATGCGGGTGAAAGAACTTAGTCAACGGTTTAATAAAAAAGCTGTTCACATGGCTATGGATATGGTTGTAAACGATTATTTAGAACATGTAGACCGCGATGCTATAACCGTTGCCAATGTAAATGCGAGATATGGACTTTTACTAAAGCGATTCCGCACATTGGAGTACTACGCAAAGGTCATTGATAAGGCAATGCAGGAAAAACCAGACCTCTTTGTATCGGTCGATGATGCTAGTCAAATTGTAGCGATGGAGTTTAATGCTGATTCAAGCTATGATATATGGGATGAGTCCGATTCTATCGATACAGAAACAATGGATAAAATTACGGAACGCTATATCAACGAAGCATCAAAAGGAGATATGGAAGGTTATGTAAAAAGTCTTATCGATACATTCCATAAGACGCGTCGTTCTTTACCTTGGTATTTTTATCTTAAAAAGTTGATGGGCAAGGTGGCTAGCGGACATAAAAAAACGACGATGCGTCGCAATCGTCGTCAGCCTGAGCGTTTG
Source organism: uncultured bacterium (assembly GCA_905214495.1). Taxonomy (GTDB): domain Bacteria; phylum Bacillota; class Negativicutes; order Veillonellales; family Veillonellaceae; genus Veillonella. Next base: position 33,305 of record CAJMLW010000002.1, read on the forward strand.
GAATTGTCTGGCACATTACGCCAACATAAGGCGAATGTGTGGGTAGCCCTCGATATGAGCGGTAGTATTACAGATGCAGAATTTACCAATGCTTTAGAACAAGTATTACAAATTGTTCATGCCTATAATCATCGTATTACCATTGTAGAATGTGATAACGAAGTACGTCGTACCTATACAATGGAAACTGTGAAGGATGTAAAACCACGTCTTGATGTGCGTGGCTCAACAGCCTTTTCCCCCGTATTTTCTCTAGCTAATCAACATCATGTAGATTTACTCGTGTACTTTACGGATGGCAAAGGCGAAGACCGCCTTCGCGAAGCGCCAAAAGGATACAAAGTACTCTGGGTCCTAACGGGCTCTGAACCTAAACTATCCTTACATAATCCACACGGCATAGTCCGTGAAATGGGCTACGTAGCCGTTGACGAAACACAAGACATCGATGAATTCGTGAGAATGAGCAGTCGATCTGGGTTTTCCATGGCAAATCAAGAGTAATCAGTACTTATCAATCTTTGCGGATTTTTACATTCCGGCAGGATGGCCCGATGGCTTCCAAAATTTTCCACCGCCTTCCGAAATCTGACTTTGGCCTGAGCCCGAAGGGGCGAAGAAATAGCCGGTGGAAGATTTCGGAAGTAGGTGTCTCCTTGTGTTCTATACTTGATTAGCTGTTTAATTCAATAGATGCCCCTGGATCAATAATAACCGCAGTTTGGTTGTATTTACCTTCTACTAGGCTAGCAAATACACCTGGTTCACGGTCGATAACAGGCCATGTTTTGTAGTGAATTGGGATGGAGATGCGAGCTTTTACATAGCTTGCTGCAAGGGCTGCATCTTCAACGCCCATTGTGTAGTTATCGCCGATAGGGAGCAGTGCATAGTCGATATCGCCAAAGCGGTTTAATAGTTTCATGTCGCTAAAGAGTGCAGTATCGCCTGCAAAGTATACGATGTCGCCAAAGAAGTTAACGATGCAACCTGCTGCGTGACCACCTGGTACGCCAGCGCCATGGAATGCTGGAACGATACGAACGGAACCAAATTCAAAGTCATATTTACCGCCAAGGTGCATAGCATGTGTACGGCAACCTGCAGCAGCAGCTTTACCTGCAACTTCAGCTGTAGAGATTACGAGTGCATCGTTAGCTTTAGCGATGAACTCAGCATCGCCGTAGTGATCATCGTGACCATGGCTGACGAAGATGTATTGGCATTTAATATCTTCTTTTTTTGCTACATCCCATGTATTGCCCGTTAAGAATGGGTCAAAAATCATGGATACGTCACCGTTTGTTAACATAAAGCACGCATGGCCGAAATAAGTTAATTTTGTTTTCATAGGAACACTTCCTTCCTCATATATACTAATTTAATTATATTGTATAATAGAAATGGAAAAAGTAAAACTATTGATGTACATTTATACATAAAATAAGGAAATATTATGGAATTAACACATTTTGATGAACAAGGTAATGCGTGGATGGTGGATGTGTCCGAGAAGGACCATACGCATCGTATCGCAGTAGCAGAAGGTTTTATCGCCATCAATGATGCTATTTTTGAGCGCATTCAAGGTGGGACGATGAAGAAGGGCGATGTTTTATCCGTTGCCCAATTGGCTGCCATTATGGGGGCTAAGCAAACGAGTAATCTCATTCCGTTGTGTCATCCCTTGATGCTTACGAAGGTAGAGGTTCATTGTCACCTTGTTGATGGTGAAAGTTTAGCTTTTACAACGGATACACACAATAAAGCAGTTAAGATTACGGCTACGGTTAAAACAATGGGGCAAACCGGTGTAGAAATGGAAGCCCTTACGGCTGTTCAAGTCGGATTACTTACTGTGTATGATATGTGTAAGGCTATCGACAAGGGGATGATTATGGGACCAACTTATCTCGTTGAAAAAGATGGTGGTAAGAGTGGACATTTTATTCGCAATAGTGGTGAATAAGGTTTGTAGCATCGTACTTTTTACTCTTAATAGAGAAAATAGAATTCACTACTTGAATACGCACTTTAGATTCGGTAGAATAATATAGATATAAGAATAGAGGGAATAGAATGGAAATTGTATTATATGAACCGGAGATTCCTGGTAATACCGGTAATATTGCACGCCTTTGTGCGGCAAATCATATGACCTTGCACCTTATCAAACCATTGGGCTTTTCTATTGATGATAAACATGTTAAACGGGCGGGCCTTGATTATTGGCATTTGGTAGATGTACAGGTACATGAAAATATAGAAGAGTTATATGCGAAATATCCTGATCGTCGTTATTTTTATGCTACTACGAAGGCTAAACATGTGCATTCTGATGTGAAGTTTGAAATCGGTGATATGCTCGTGTTTGGTCCTGAAACTAGAGGCTTACCTGAAAGTTTATTAGAAGGTAATGAGGAAACGTGTATTCGCATTCCTATGGTGGAAGAGGCGCGGTCTTTGAATCTTTCTAATTCTGTAGCTATCATTGCCTATGAGGCTATGCGTCAATTGGATTATCCAGATTTGAAAGAAGTAGGCAATTGGATTAGCCATAAGTAAAATAATGTATGATGTCCGTGAAAGTTAGCTTTCACAAAGAATAGTGTATGCAATAGGGGGAATGAATATGAATTACGATAAAGCTCATGATTTAGCACACGCAATGCGTGAATCTGAAGAGTATAAAGAGTTGATGCAAGCGCAAGAGGCTGTAAAAGCTGACGCAGAAGCAACTGCATTGGTGCGCACATTTATGGCTCAACAAATGCAATGGGAATATGCTAAGTTGTCCGGCGCGCCTGAAGCGGATGATTTGCAAAAGAAACAAGAGGAATTGATGCCTCAAATTCAAGCAAATACTGCAGCTGCTAATTATTTGCAAGCGCAAATGCGTTGGAGCCAAGTATCTAATGATATTTACAAAATCATTAGCGAACCAATCACTGAGGGGATGAAAGTGTTAGATCATGGGGAAAAACAACAACCACAACATTAAGGCCCTACAAACGGCTTTATTAGAAAAATTACCAAGTACACGTGTACGAGAAGAGGAGTACTTGCGCCACCATACGACGTTTAAAATCGGCGGTCCTGCTGATTTGTTTGTTGAACCTACAACGATGGCTGAATTAAGCTTTGCTCTTCGCACGATTCACGAGTTTAATGTGCCTGTTACCATTATCGGTTGTGGGTCCAATATTCTCGTGAAGGATGGAGGCATTCGTGGTGCCGTGGTATCAGTTCGACATATGACACAAATCATGGACTGTAATGATAATACATTGTGTATTGGTTCAGGATATATGTTAAAGGACGCATCCGAGTTTGCCTGGGAAAATGGCTTGACCGGCCTTGAGTTTGCTATCGGTATTCCTGGCACATTAGGGGGTGCCGTATTTATGAATGCCGGTGCTTATGATGGGGAAATGAGCCATGTAGTCACTGCGGTGCGAGCTGTAGATTTTCAAGGCCATATTAAAGAATATGATGTGTCTCACTTAGATTTTGGGTATCGTCATAGTGTATTCCATGATAATCATGAGGTTATTGGCGAAGTGATTATGACGCTTAAATCAGGCGATAAAAATGTTATCAAGGCTAGAATGGATGAGCTTACAGAGAAACGCGAGTCAAAACAGCCTTTAGAATTTGCCAGTGCAGGATCCACCTTTAAACGCCCACCAGGGTATTTTGCAGGAACCTTGATTGAACAAACAGGCCTTAAGGGCTTATCCGTAGGAGATGCGCAAGTGTCCCATAAGCATGCGGGCTTTGTTATCAATACAGGCAGTGCTAGTGCGAAGGATGTACTCGATTTAATTGCTGAAGTACAACGTCGCGTGTATGACCAACATGGTGTACATCTTGAACCAGAAGTACGTATGATTGGTGAAGATTAATACAAAAAATACTCATACAAGATTTCTTATGAACCGTTATCCTTTTTTAGGTATGATGAATTCATAAGAAATCTTTTTTATAGTCTGTAAAAGAGTATGATAACTATATAGTTAATCTATGTTTAGGAGGCGATGATATGAATACTTTGTTGGCTCAGGAGATTCATGATAAAGCGCTAGCATGTGGCTATGACAGTTGTGGTATAGTGCCTCTTGATGCACTTGATTTTTATAAAGACCGGTTAACGAAGCGTTTAAAAGATGTACCTGAAAGTGAAGATGTATATGCTCATAGTAAAGACTTTCTAGCATTAAAAGATAATTATCCTTGGGCACAATCTATAGTAGTTTGTACCGAGTATTTTGGAAATTATAAGTTTCCTGTGTCGCTGCAGAAGCGATATGCAAAAGGCTTACTATTATCATTAGCCAATATCCCAGATGGTGTTGAAGCCAAACGAAGACGATCTTTTGAAACGTGGTTGCATAGTAAGAATATCCAATTTATTGGCGGTGAAACAGCAAGGCCTGCAGGGGTTGTTCCGCTACGCCCCGCTTCCGTAGCAGCAGGACTTGGCATTTATAGGAAAAATAATTTCTTTTATGGTCCTAAAGGTTCTAATTATGAATTGGTAGCCTATTTAATAGATAAGTCTTGTGAGTATATTCAGCATCTAGAGATACCACCATGTCCAGATACTTGCGATTTATGTCAGCAAGGGTGTAAAACGAAATCTTTATCTGCACCGTTTACAATGAACCCATTAACCTGTGTATCTTTTATCAATACCTTTGGTGATGGGAATATGCCAGAAGGTGTGACAGAGGATATGTTGGAAGAGTGGATTATAGGTTGTGATAATTGCCAAGACTCGTGCCCATTTAATAAGAATCATGATTGGAGCATCGGGAAAGACTATCCTGGACTTGATGAATTGGAACCTATACTACAGCCAGAATTTATTTTGAAAGCCTCTGATGAAGAGATTATAGACCAGATGATTCCTAAATTCTGTTTTCATTTAACGAATGAACAAATTCCATTGTTGCGTAAATCTGCTAAGCGCGTGATAGAGCGTAAATAAGTCTTTGGTTTAAGATGAGTCAAAAGTATAATCAAATGTTGAAATTGCCATGATTAGAATAGGCGTCTGTTTTGACTTTTTTCTATAGACTGCGTTATAATTAAGTGTTGCTAATTTTGGGAATATACCTATATAGCGACTTTCACAAGCGTTATATGATATAGAATATACTGAAGGAATTAAAGGGAGGATCTTATGATTCGCGAAAATCTTCGTAATGTAGCGATTATCGCCCATGTTGACCATGGTAAAACTACTTTGGTGGACGCATTATTAAAACAAAGCCATGTGTTCCGTGAAAATGAAAAGGTAGCAGAACGCGTAATGGACTCCAATGATTTGGAACGTGAACGTGGTATTACTATCTTGTCTAAAAACACTGCAGTTATGCATGATGGCATCAAAATCAACATCGTTGATACTCCAGGCCATGCTGACTTCGGCGGTGAAGTAGAACGTGTACTTAACATGGTTGACGGCGTATTGCTTCTCGTAGATGCTTACGAAGGTCCAATGCCTCAAACTAAATACGTTTTGCGTAAAGCATTAGAACAAAAATTGAAACCAATCGTTGTTATCAACAAAATCGACCGTCCTGATCAACGGGTTAAAGAGGTTGAAGATGAAGTTCTTGAATTATTCATGGAACTTGAAGCTGATGATGATCAACTCGATTTCCCTGTAGTATACGCATCTGCTCGTGCTGGTGTGGCTAAAACTAACTGGGATGACGAAGCTGTAAATATGGAACCATTGTTTGAAACATTGATTAAAGAAATTCCTGCACCACAAGGTGATTTGGAAGGTCCTCTTCAATTCATGGTTACTACACTTGATTATGATAACTTTATCGGTAAAATCGCAGTAGGCCGTATCGTTCGCGGTAAAATGAAACCTAACCAACAAGTAGCTATCATGACGGGTGAAAGCACTCGTAAAGCGAAAATTGGCCGCGTATATACATATAATGGCTTAAACCGTGTTGAAACTGACGAAGCACAAATGGGTGATATCATTGCATTCGCTGGTATCGACGATATCAATATCGGCGAAACTGTAGCAGATGCTGAAAATCCTGAAGCATTGCCATCCATCTCTATCGATGAACCAACATTGTCTATGGTATTCTCTGTAAACAACTCTCCATTCGCAGGTCGCGAAGGTGAATTCGTTACATCCCGTCACTTACGTGATCGTTTGTTCCGCGAAGTAGAAACTAACGTTTCTATGAAGGTAGAAGAAACTGATTCTGCAGATGCTTTTAAAGTATCTGGCCGTGGCGAATTGCACTTGGCTGTATTGATCGAAACTATGCGTCGTGAAGGCTATGAATTACAAGTAGGTAAACCTCGCGTAATTTTCAAAACTATTAACGACAAATTGTGCGAACCATTAGAAGCATTGACTATCGACGTACCTCAAGAATTCATGGGTACTGTAATGGAAAACCTTGGTCAACGTAAAGCTGAATTGACTAACATGGTTGAGTTAGCTGGTTACCTTCGCATGGAATTCGTAATTCCTGCACGTGGTTTGATCGGTTTCCGTGCACAATTCTTAACAGCTACAAAAGGTAATGGTATCATGAACCATGTATTCCATGGTTATGCACCATACAAAGGCGAAATTCCTTCCCGTACACGCGGTGCCTTGGTAGCATTCGAAAATGGCGAAACTACACCATATGGCTTGAACTCCGTTCAAGACCGCGGTACATTATTCGTTGGTCCTAACCAAGACGTGTACGCAGGCCAAGTTATCGGTGAAAACACTCGTGAACTTGACATGGACGTTAACCCATGTAAGAAAAAACACGTTACTAACATGCGTTCCAGCTCCTCTGATGAAGCAGTTCGCTTGACTCCACCTCGTATCTTCTCCTTGGAACAAGCTCTTGAGTGGATTAACGATGACGAACTTGTTGAAGTAACACCTGAAAGCATTCGTATGCGTAAAACAATCCTTGATCGTGCTGCACGTGCGAAAGCTGCAAAAAATAAAAAATAATATCTATACAAGATATATGAAAACGACACTCCTGGTGAGTGTCGTTTTTGTATTTTTTTATAAGGTTTAGGTATTTCTATTTGTTATATGTATATGAAAGTTAGATGATAAATTTATCATTTATGATAGATAAGCATAGTAATGCCTATATATACAGAGTATGCATAATAACTTAATTATACGGGTATAGGTATATACGAAAACTCTATAAATTTGTATAATAATAGCAGGTTTGTTGATACAAATTATTGATTATGGAGGTTTTTATGAATAAGAAATTATTAGCATCCTTATTTGCTGTAGGTTTGGCTGCCGGCTGTGTATGTTCTTCCGTTGACGCTCATGGCGTATTCTTTGCTAACCGTTTAGATGAAAAAGCGTTAGTTCTTGGCGAAGGTCCAGTAGATGATGCTTATAGTCCAGAAATGGTAAAAGGCATCGTTGGTTTGGATAATAATGGTATGGTAATTCCTTTACAAGTTATCAAACATGAAAAAAATGTAGCAATTATACCTTCTGATAACTTAGGCATTACAGTAACTGATTTTGACTATGGTTATTGGACCAAAGATAAAGATGGCAAAACTGTACATAAACCAATTACAGAAGTTCCAGGCGCTATAAAAAGTACACATGCTATTAAATATGATGTTCACTACTGGAACGCTGATGCAAAACCATTAAACAATAAAGAAGCTTTTATTCAAATCATCCCTTCTGTTAACCCGTTGACCCTTAGAAAAGGTGATACTTATGAAATCCAAGTATTAAAAGAAGGCAAACCATATGCTAACGCTCCACTTATTAAGGACGTAATCAACGACCTTACTAATGAAAGCCAAGCTGATGCAAACGGTAAAGCAACTGTTACAGTAAGTGCTAACGGCCTTAACGTAGTAGGTGTTGAAGTAGGCTTCCCAACTCAAACTAAAGGCGAACAAAATAAATACTTCAGCGCATTGTCCTTTATTATTGATCCTGAATAATCATTAATTTATAAATTCAAAGTGTATGTGAATAAAAAAGACCTCCTAAGTTGGACTTAGGGGGTCTTTCTAGGTTTTTGTGTATAATAGTTTGAACGCGTTTCGTAAGAGAACCGTGTTTATAGATAAGAAAGAAAAGAGATTTTTATGAAACTACCACGTCATATAGCAGCAGTGATGGCTGTATTAGTATTAACTGGAATGTCCTATTCTGCATCGGCTACTGAAATCAATGTGTCTAGTGATAAAGCAGAGGAATTGTTGGGCTTAACAATGGGGTCACCAGTGCAAACGCAACCTGAGGTTAAACATATTGAGGACACATTAACTGTTAATGTACATGGGAAAAGTTTAACTGATGAAGGTAAAACTAAAAATGTAACAGGGATTTATAATGGATTTGGGTCCCAGTTAACGGTAGATAAGGATTTAGTGGTTCGTCTTAAAAATGATGCGCCTGCTTCTAAACGCGAATTGGGCCATTATTATATGAGTGCTGTTTATGCTGGTTACGGTGGGAAGGTGCCACGTCTTAGCAAGGATAATCCGGACCGAGATTTTGGGGATACCAATATTCACGTTAAAGGTAATGTAGATATTGATGCAATTGGCTCTGGTTTACAAGTCAATCAACGAGGTCATATCCTTGTTGATGGAGGCGGTAAGATTATCACGCATCCTGTAGAAACATCTGATACCTATTCTGTAGTAGCAGAAGAAGGGGATGTATATGTTAATGCAGGCGCTGATGGCAAACATCCAGGTACTAAGGACTTAGTTGCTGTTGGCAATGTGGGCCTTATCAATAAGGACTATGGCCGCGATCCAAATCATAATGTTGAACCAACTAATATAGCACTCGCTTTCATAACACCTAACTCTAGCCTTAACGGTGCTGTTTTGAATGAATATGTTGAAAGCAAAAAAAATCCACATAATTCTGGTGCGGATATTTATCTACAAAATGGGGCTACTTGGAATAATGAATGGCTTGGCATGGAACGACCTACTCCTAAAAAACAACGTCCTTCTGGGGATAATGAGGCGTACCTATATAAGGGGAGTAAAGTACGTAATCTTGTAGGTGGAGCAAATCCAACTGCAGCAGGTATCATTCATCCAATCGATGCACGTCCAATCACGATTCAAAACTATAGTGGTTTTGTGAATGCTGATTATAAAGCAGGTACACCAGCTAGTGAAGAAGGTAAGGGGCAAATCATTATCCAACATGCAGCTGACAATAGCCATGTAACGGTGCAAGGGGATAGTGCTAAAAACTTAACCGATGATGCTAGCTATCGTGCTGAAATGCAATCTTTGGCTAATAAATTGCAATACACTGGAAATGATAAGAAATTAGCTACCGCAGTTCAAATTAATGAAGGAATTACACGTCCTGCAGCTATTGCAGAACTTGGTACAGATGCATTTGATGCACAAGGTAATCTTGTTGTAGGTAATACAACGACTGTTAAACATGTTGGTGAATCTTCGTTGGTAAGCGGTTCTAAATCCGCTCTTGCATCTACGGCTATGGCTTGGCGTAATAATACAAATGATTTACAACGCCGCTTAGGCGACCTTCGTTTAGCTAATACAGATCAAGGTGTATGGGCTAAATATATTGGTGGTAAATCAAAGATTACAGATGGTGCTGATGCTCGTATGACCTATAATGGCGTTCAAGTTGGATACGACCATAAGGTATCGAATGGCTGGATCTTTGGCGGTGCCCTAGATTACAGTACATCTAGCAATTCCTATGCCGTTGGCAGTGGTGATAGTAAAATCGGTGGCATTGCGCTATATGGCACAAAACAACATGATGATGGACGTTACCTAGACATCATCGCTCGTGGCAACCGTTTGTCCAATAATTACAAACTTTATTCGGTAGGCGGTCAACGTGTGAACGGTGATTATCACACATTTGGTACATCCTTGAGTGCTGAATACGGTAAGCGCATTAAGAAACAAAATGGCTTCTACATCGACCCTAGCGTAGAATTCATCGTAGGTCGTTTGAATGGCGTATCCTATGATGCCAATATTGCCGGTGGTGGATTCATGCATGTGAAAACAGATGGCGTTAATTCCGCCGTAGGTCGATTAGGTTTTGGCATTGGTAGAGAAACACAAAAATCCAATATCTTTGCAAAACTCGCATTGGCTCATGAATTCTCTGGTAAGATGAATACAACCTATTCTGCACCAGGTAATCCAACAGTAAAAACGGAACTCGATTTGAAAGATACTTGGCTCGATGCTGAAATAGGCGGTTCTTGGAACGTTCGTCCAAGTACATATTTATATGGTACATTCACTAAAAACTTTGGTGCTACGATAGACAATACATGGCGTATTGATGCGGGAGTACGGCATAATTTCTAATTGAATGTATTAAAACTCTGTAGTAGCAAAAAGAAAGCACTACAGAGTTTTTTGTTTCTATCGGAGTTAATAAGATTTTTTGTGAGAGCCATAATCTAAGAAGTTTGTTACAATAACTATATGTTATTCTTTATTGTTTTGGAGCTAGATTATGGATATATATAGTTTTTTATGTCAATACAATAATACCGAATATGGTCTAGATCATGAGCTTTTTGTTAATTATAATGAATCAGATTTCTCACAGAATTTGGATAAGGATATATTTAATTTATTGGCTAAAATTTCTGAGATAGGTTTTAGGTTTAATGAAGGAAAAATAATTTATAATCCTCTTTTTTTATACGAGGATGGTTCTAGAAGCTTTTATATAGATAACTTGAGTGATGACGACTTTAATATTTTAAAGCAAATTAAACATAATCAGTTATATAATAATGTAAAAGCATTTATAGCTGATTTAATATGGACTCAAAAAAAAGATTATGAATATAGCAAGGTAGCGATTAATGCTTACTATGAATTATTTAAAGTATTAAAAAATAATATAGATTCTAAATTTGATATAGAAATTATAAGGCGTGCTTTATTTATTGCTGCACAAACTAAAAATGATGATCTCTCTAAGTCTTGTTGTGATCTAATTTATAGTTTTATAGTTTCTGATGATTTGTCTCACCGTGATTGTTTTAAACGAATATATTTTATAGATATACTTATACAATATGATAGAGATAGATTATCAGATCTAATAGTTCTTTTAGATAAAGAGATTGAGCTATCTAAAGATAACTTATATAGGGCTGAACATGCATATAAAAGTAAGTTGAAATGTTTGAAAGTATTAAAACAGTCCGAAAATATTAAATTAACAAACATTGCTTTAGCTAATTTCTTTGTAAATTATGCCGATTGTTTAACTAAATCTTCATTAGATGATATTTTAATAGCTAAAAATGCTATATAGATGCTATAGAGTTATATAGAAATAATGGGAAAACACAAGATGTTGTTTTTGTGCATGAAAAAGTAGAGCAAATAGAACCATTAGTAGTTGAACAATTACAGTCTATAAAAGTTGAATTAAATATTTCATCAATAATAGAAGAAATTAAGAATGATATAAAAGATTTATCTTTAGAAGAATGTATAATTTACTTTTTAAAAGTAGTCGATTTTCCCCGAAAAGATAGTTTAAGGCAAAAAATAAAGAATGAGCTTAAGACATCTCCATTAGCATCAATGATACCAATATCTATAGTTAATAAAAGTGGGCGTTTACTTTGTTTGTTAGACCCAATTATTAGTGTTAATCTAGATGCAGATTCTTTTGAGCTAGATAGACACTTGGCTCATAAACTATTGATTGAAACACAAATTTATTCCATAGGAATTAAATATTTAATAAATCATATAAAACAAACTTTTCCTGTTAGTCCTGACGTGTTGGATTTTTTAGTACAAGATAATCTTATAGTACCAGAGAATAGAAAGAATATATTTAAATATGCTATATATCTATTTTTTAATGATAAACGATATGAAGCTATGCATATTTTGGCTCCTCAGGGGGAGAATTTATTTAGAGAATTGGCAAAAAATTGTGGTGGATCAATTACTACAATTGATAAGAATGGTATAGGTCAGGTAAAACTATTAAAAAGTATATTTGAAACAACTGAATTAATAGAATGCTATAATCCTGATATTTTGTTTTTATTTAGAGCACTATTAATTGAGTGTGCTTGTGGGAATATAAGAAATAATATAGCTCATGGACTCCTTGATGAGGCGGATATAAAGCGAAGTGAATATAGTTATTTTTTTGGAGCTTTAATAAAGTTAATTTTATATACATCAAAGAAAGCTTTTTCTATAATAAAAGACTCTAACAAATTAAAGAAAATTTTAATGGTTAAGAACTTATAATAAATTGTTTTAGAGATAGGTATTGATTTTATATTATTTTTGGGAGATTGGTATAAATGAATTCTAATTGGCGAAATCGTCCGACGACTATTGATTATATATCTAAGTCTATAAATTATTTGATTGGTATTGATGAGAGTGGTAGCTCAAATTTAAAGCAGGTACAAAAAGCAAAAAGATTAGGTACGGAGCCTGAAGAAAGTGAAAAACATTTTACGATTGTTGCTTGCTCTATTAAATTTGATGACTTAAAGAGTTCTAAGAATATAATCATGGATATAAAAAATAAATATTGGAGAAATGGCCTCTTTGACTATGAAGGGTGTACTAAGCGGGTTTGCTTCCATTCAAGAGAAATTAGAGGTAAAAAAAATGCATTTAATCCTTCTTTAATCAATTACAGTGATTTTATTTATGACTTAAGCGTAATGATAAAAGAATTACCAATGAGACTTTATACCTCTCATATTGATAAATGGAAGCATGTTAATCAATATAATAGACCTTATCTACCTTATGATCTTTGTATGACTTTTGTACTAGAAAGAATTGTTAGTGATATCAGAGTTGATGAAACTTGTATTATTGTTCTAGAGTCAAGGGGGCCAAGTGAAGATAAAAATCTATTGGATTTTATAAAGAAAGTTATAGATTGTGGAACTCAATATGTTCATGCTGAACATTTTAAAAAAATTAAAGGTGTATATTTTAATCCTAAGTGGTGTAGGCCTGGTGATGATAAAAAGTCGTACTGGATACTTGAGTTGGCAGACTTATGTGTATATCCATTTTATAAATATTTTGCTCATGGAAAAAGTGATCCAGCATATCAGATTTTATTACCCAAATTAAATGGATATCCTAAATATGCTGGCCTAGGATTAAAAAGTTTTCCATAAAAAAAGTCGCCTTTCGGCGACTAAATCCGTCTGCTACATGCAAACCCCAGAAAGCATATGCTTTCACTTTCAGTATATCAATTACAGATTATACAGTCAATATATTAAGTAAATGATAGTATATATTTTCATCATACATCATGAATTTGAAAAAGGGAGAGCGTTTATTATGGAAAAGATAAAAGAATCTTTAGAGAGTGGTAATACAATAGTAGTTTGTGATACTAATGTGTACTTACACATATATTCATATTCTCCAAATTATTCAGAGTATGCTATATCATGCTTAGATGTAATAAAAGATTATTTACGCATGCCCTCAATGATAGCACTCGAGTATACAAAACATTATCAATATTGTTTCAAACAAATGGGTAATAGAATTATTGATGCTAAAAATAATTATATTCGGCAAATTACAAAAGCACAAGATTCTACATTATCTGTAAATATGAATTTAAAAAAATTGGGATTTGTAGAGATTGAGGACCTCAATGAATCCTTAAATCAACAATATGCTACGATGATGAACACAGTAATAGAGTTTTTTGAAAATAGGGGGGGAGCACTTGACTTATTAGCTAATGGCTGGGGGGAAGTAGATCGTGTTTATGAGATTTATGAATATATGGTTAATAATAACCAAATTCTTTCTGCTTTCTCACAGTTGGACTTATATCGAATTTGTGAAGAGGGCGCACGTCGTTATAAGAAACAATTGCCGCCAGGATATAAGGATGATAATGGCAAAAAAAATGGATTTAACAAGTATGGTGATTTAATTTGGTGGAAAGAAGTTATTCAATATGCAAAAAGAAATAAATGTGATGTGTATTTAGTAACTGATGATGTTAAAGAAGATTGGTGGGGAAATGATAATAAATTAAGGTCGGAGTTAGTAACTGAATTTAAAAAAACCGGACAAACAATATATGCATTTACAGCAAATACTTTTTATGAAGCCATTGGTACAGAATATAATATATCAGTGCCCGATATGGTGCAATGCGCATTAAATTTAACAGATGCTGATTATTGTGAAAGAATATCAGATAACGTCTTTGATACAATCATTGATAAACTTTTATATAATGGAATGGACTATATAGTTGGAGAGTTAACAGATAGCGGAGCTTTTGGTCTTGATGAGTTTGAACTACTTTCGTATTCTTACGAAAGTAGTTCTCGATTAAATAGAGAGGGTAGTGATATCTATTATCTTTTGGAATATAATGTTACTTTGTCAGCATATTCATATGATTATTGGGGAAAAGATGATGAAACAAAAAATAATATTCTCTCTCCAGAAAACTATCATGAATTTAAAGGGCGAATTACAGTTGAGTTAAAAAGAAAAGCCGATATTTTTGTTGATTTTGTCAATGAAGATAGTTTTGAAGCAGTAGAAATTATTGATGGCAGTTTAGAGGAATCTTTATATAAACGATGGGATGAAATAGACGGATATACTACTTGTCCTAAATGTGGGAATGATATTAATTATCAGAACGATGCTGGAGATGGTTTTTGTTTAGACTGTACAGAATAAATATTTATTTTAGTAACGAATATTGAGTAAATAGCTAATAATTTTATAAATTAGATTTATTTTTACACTTTTCAAATGTAAGATCTCATAAAAACTTTCTTAAGCTTGGTTTCTTGAATAATTTTGTGGAATACAATTATGATTAAAATCTTATTTATCTGTCACGGTAATATTTGTCGTTCTACGATGGCAGAATTTTATATGAAGCATATCGTTAATAAGGCGGGCTTAACCGACTCTATTTATATCGAGTCCGCTGCTACATCTCGTGAGGAGATAGGAAACGATACCCATTATGGAACTAAACAAAAGCTAGATGAAATGGGTATTCCTTATACTCGTCGCAAGGCCCGCCAAGTGACGATAGATGATTACCGTAAATTTGATTATCTTATCATCATGGATGAAAATAATGCCCGAAACTTGCGTCGCATTATTGGTGATGATGTGAATCATAAGGTGCATAAGGCTATGACCTTTGTTGGTGAAAGCCAAGATGTAAAGGATCCTTGGTATACGGGAGATTTTGACAAAACATATGACGATGTAAGTCGTAGCTGTGATGCACTGTTGCAGGTTATTAAAAAGAATATGTAAAATAGTACGCCTCTATTATTAGTTCATCGATTAGCTAATGATAGGGGCGTATGTTATATGTTTATGTGCTAATATACTTTGTACTATCGAAGCATGCTGTAATATGGTATAATTCTTTAGTACACATGCGCCTATAGCTCAGGGGATAGAGCGCCGGTCTCCGGAACCGGGTGCGCAGGTTCGAATCCTGCTAGGCGCACCAATAGTAAAAGGCTTCTCGAAATTTCGAGAAGCCTTTTTGTATGTATCGTTAAAGGTAAATCCATGGTTTAGAGCACCATGATTTACTATCTATATTTATTACATTGAATACCTCTGGATTTAAATTCATTCATGAGTAGTTCTATTGATTTATCAATGATTTCTTCATTTGTTATATATACCATCTTTTTGTAATAGACCGTACCATCAAATTCTATCCAACGGCTTGTTTTACCATTTATTTTGCAAATCTTCATTCTGCCTGCCCAGCTTCCCATGCTGCGGAATGCTTTCCCTTTAGAGAAACGTACTTCTCGAATATCTTTTAATTTATATGTTCTTCTTACTAATCCAATGCCGATAGAGACTTGATCATCTTTAAAATAAAGGAGTTTATAACGTTCTTCAGGAGGCATAGATCTAATTATAGATAAGTTATAAGTCGCAAATGTGATAGCAATAGCAACTAATATAAACATTAGGATTATTATATATTTTTCCATATTTTCAAGGCCTCCTTTTCTCTATTATAATAAATATAAGAAACATATCAAACGGCATATTTAATTCGACAATAGGAGTGCGACGAATGGCAATACATGAACGAACTGCTAAATGGAGTAAGGGTGTAAGAGAGATGGATGTATTATCCCTACAAGAGAAGGAGCTTGTATGTAATAAAGTGGCTAAACAATTATTCATTATTTGTATTACTATTGGTACATTAATTTTAATTGCTATCACTTTTGGTATGCTAGAGTATCCGTGGCTTTTGGAGTATATGACTAATACGGCAGATACAGTTAGACGTGCTCCAAGTAGTGCGCATTTACAATCATCACATGCTAGTGGTGGTCTTACTAGCGTTTTTAGCATACTACCTCTTTTAGCTGTTATGTTGATTCCCACCCTTGCCGTGTTTTTTATGATTAAAAAGCCTTTACTGAGAAGGGAAACTAAAAAACTATTAGATAATGATTCACTAGCTGATGAAAATGATTTGCTAACACAGATTATCTGGCAGTTTACACCTAATGAATATGTATCTAATGAGGCTTTCACAAAGGATATAATAGATTATATTGAAGATAATAGAGAAAACTGGGTACCTAATAAAATTGCTTTAAAAGCATCTAGGGTACATATAGTATACGAAGCTTTTATTACGGGGCTCGAGCAACTTCGAATCAATGAAACTGTTCTTGATATGAGTACTTTAGACGAAGAATGTCGTATTGATGGAGTATTTCAAACAGACATTAAAGTGTATCTAACTGCAGATAATGGAAAATACTTTACCAATGTAGAATTATTAAGAAAGATTCATAATCAACTTGCCTATAAAGATTTAGGAAATAATGAATTTTTAGAGGGTTTAGAATATATTGAAACTGATGGCGGAACTTCAATATATCGGCTTATGACAGGTTCATAAAATGTATTCTATAGTTTGCACTTCATGAATGAAATATCATATCAATTATATGTTTGATATGATATAATGTTGCCAAATTATTCATGTTGTTCATGTTAGTTTTGGTTTCATTATAGTATTACAGAAATTATTATCAATCAATACTCTGGTTTAGTTGATGAATATGGCGATTATGAGAAATCTATTCAATTAAAGGTGTCTGATAATTTCTTAGAAATGGCACGTGCAACGGTGAAGGCTGTTCAAAATATTACGGCGCTAGCAAATCAATTTCCAGAATTAAAAGCAGATTCCCAATATGGTAAATTCTTGGAAGCGATTAGTGCGAATGAAACTTTTATTTCTAATAAACGTGAAATTTATAATTTCCAAGTTAAACCTGAACAATCTAATCAACCAACTAGTGTAGAAGAATTAGAACAACAAGTTTTAAAACAAAATGAGCTTGGTAAATCTGTAGATACAGAAGAAACTAAGCAAGACGATAAAAAATAATTTATCTAACTATAAGGGACTATACCTTATGCAAATGTATTGCATGTGAGTATAGTCCCTTTTAATGATTATTGGGAAATATTGAAGTATATTGTTTTCTAATCATTGTGATAGCATAATGTGATTAGATTAGTAAATGTGACTATAGTAACACAAAAATTATTGAGAATAATATACAATACAAATATAGTATCCATATACAAAATCTGAACTGCCCATTTGGAACGATGGGGTTATATGGATATTGTGTTAACTATATTTACATTAGTATATACAGTATCATAGTAGAGGATATAACATGAATAATACAATACAAGAAGTATCCGTTGATCTCCATGATTGGCGCGATGAACAAGCGGCCTGGAATAATCGATCTAAATTTTTCGTAGAACTACATAATCGAGCAGATCGTAAGGCACAGGTAACTGACTTTCTCGCATTTTTAAAGGACGAACATCTATTACCTCCAAATGGTGGGACTGCCCTCGATATTGGTTGTGGTGTCGGCGATTACGCACTTGGATTAGCTAGAGAAGGCTATAAAACTACGGGCATTGATTTATCCGATGGTATGATTCATGGTGCAAAACAACTGGCAGATAAAGAAGGCCTTGATGTAAGCCTATATATTGCACCATGGTCTGAAGGAACTAGACAAAGATTAGGTTGGGATAAAACGTTTGATTTGGCATATAGTATTTTTTGTCCTATTATGTTTGATGTAGAGAATATACGTGCCATGCATGATGCAAGCCATGATACATGTCTATGGATTGCATTTAGTGAACGTATGGATGAAACGGTAGATATGTTGTCCGAATATTTCTTCGGACGAGATTCATTTCCCTGGGCTGGTAAACTGAAAGAATGTTTAGATGCTATTCATGAGATAGGTCATAATGTGAAAGTCACCTACAAAACAGTTCCTGAAACAGAGGTTATGAGCATTGATAAAGCGGTAGATTATTTCACAATGCGTCTTCACAATAATGGGTGGGGCATCATGGAAGATATGAAGCGAGAAATTAGACAACTTATTGAACCCCGTGCTATTGATGGCGAAATTCATAATAAGACAGTGGATACAGTTGCATGGGTATCCTGGTCTGTTAAGTAGGAGGTATTATGACAGTAGAAGAAAAGCGTCAACTAGAATTGAAAACGATGCGTCAAATTATTGGCATCTATTGTCATGACAAACATCATACGCAAAAGGGCCAATTATGCGAAGATTGTGAACAGGTATGGCAGTATGCACAGCATCGCATCGATGTATGCCCACATATGGAGCATAAGACGTTCTGTAGCGTATGCAAAACACATTGTTATGCGCCGACCTACCGAGAAAAAATCCGTGAAATCATGCGCTATGGTGGTCCGCGGATGTTATTGCATTCTCCAATTCAGGTTATTCGTCATATGTATTTAGAGTGGAAGGATAAGAA
The DNA here is from genome assembly GCA_905214495.1 of uncultured bacterium. Lineage (GTDB taxonomy): Bacteria > Bacillota > Negativicutes > Veillonellales > Veillonellaceae > Veillonella. The sequence continues at coordinate 52,232 of CAJMLW010000002.1, forward strand.
AAACATTAACACTAATGCATAATAAAATGCACCCCTAACATTAGATTGTATGTTAGAGGTGCATTTTTATTAGTTATATAGTTTTATGCAAGCGCTTTGTCGAATACAGCCTTGATGTATGCCTTAGTTTGGTCATAGCTTTCACCAGGTTGTGCTTCGTATTGTTTATCAGTACCGAACCAAAGGTTAGGATAATATTCATATGGATGCGTTTTGAATAATTCGTGAGCATCTTGATCCTCAACCCAGTCGATTTTGATATTTTTATATGCAGGATTTTCTGCTTGTAATTCTTCGATTGCACGGAATGCGTTATGGCAATAAGGGCAACCGTTTAAGTGGAAACCTAAAATTTCTTTCATAGTATTCAGTCCTTTCAGAAAATACGACCAAATTTAGTGATTTATTGAGTTATTTCATGCTCACATCAACTAAGATGTGATATATTAAAAAGTATATCATAAATAATAACAATATTCAATTTTTTAGATATAATCTACTAGCATTTGTGGGTTGTTATATAGGAGGATGGCTATGATTTCAGGTGCCGCATACGTGGTGAAAGCATTGCAAGAGGAGAATGTTGAGATTTTATTCAACTATCCTGGTGCAGCAACCATCGATATTATGGATGAATTATATAAACAAGATCAAGTAAAGGTTATTTTACCTCGTCATGAGCAAGCATTGGCACATGCTGCCGATGGTTATGCACGTAGTACTGGCAAGGTCGGTGTTTGTATGGTTACGTCTGGTCCAGGTGCAACAAATCTTGTTACTGGTATCGCTACAGCTTATTCTGATAGTGTGCCAATGGTGTGTATTACTGGTCAAGTTGATTTGTCCTTAATGGGGAATGATGCATTTCAAGAAGTAGATACAGTCGGTATAGTTCGTAATGTTAGCAAATATGCAGTGACAGTTCGTGATCGTAAAGATTTGGGTCGCATTTTGAAAGAAGCTTTCTACATCGCTCGTACCGGCCGCCCCGGTCCTGTTTTAGTAGATATTCCTAAGAATATTCAAAAAGCGATGGGCTCTGATGTATATCCTGATGAAGTTAATATCCGTGGTTACAAGCCAAATACGACAGTTCATATCGGACAGGTAAAAAAAGCATGCTCTGTTATTGCTAAGGCTAAACGTCCTTTATTCTTATTAGGTGGCGGTATTAGCATCAGTGGTGCTAATGAATTGATGACACAGCTGGTAGATAAAACGGGAATTCCTGTAGTGACTACCTTGATGGGGAAAGGGGCTATTAGTTCACGTCATCCATTGTACTTAGGCAATGTAGGCATTCACGGTGGCTATGCACCGAATGTGGCCATTACCGACTGTGATGTTATGATTTCCATTGGTACTCGTTTCAATGACCGTATTACCGGCAAATTGAGTACATTTGCACAAAACTGCAAAATTGTACATATTGACGTAGATGCTGCATCTATCTCTAAAAATATTAAGGTAGATATTCCAATTGTGGCGGATGCAAAACTAGCGATTGAAGCCCTATTAGAATATATTGAACCTCACGACTTAGGCGATTGGACAGCTCAATTGCAACAGTTAAAAGAAGAGCGTCCTGTTACGCAAGCTGGTGAAGAAGGTCTTACGCCTCAAAATATTATCGACTACATTAATAATCATTATGACCGTCCAGTGGTGGCGACCGATGTAGGTCAAAACCAATTGTGGACTACGCAATTCCTTGAAATCGAAGGCAATCATCAATTGTTGACATCTGGTGGTTTAGGTACGATGGGCTATGGATTCCCTGCGGCTATTGGTGCTCAATTTGGCAATCCTACAAAACGCGTATTCGCCATTTGTGGCGATGGGGGCGTGCAAATGAATATTCAAGAATTTGCAACAGTTATGCATTACCATTTGCCTGTGACTTTGGTTGTTATCAACAATGGCTATCTTGGCAATGTGCGTCAGTGGCAACAATTATTCTACGATAAACGCTATGCATGTACTAATTTATTGATGGATGAAAGCGCTATTGTCACTCGTGATATGATCGATAATGATGAATTTGAATACGTACCAGACTTTGTGAAATTAGCAGAAGCCTATGGTGCACAAGGTATACGTGTTACAAAAGTTGAAGAACTAGAAGCGGCCTTTACAAAAGCGGATGCTTTCAAAAAAGGACCAACACTTATTGAATGTATCGTTCCAACAGAGTTAAATGTATTGCCAATGGTACCGGCCGGTAAATCGTTGAGCGACATGTTATTAAAGGATAAGAAATAGGAGGGGCTATGGAATTACATTTAGAAAAACGCTGCATTTCAGCATATGTAGAAAACCAAATCGGCGTATTGGCCAAAATTTCAGGCCTCTTCGCTGGTAAAAACTATAACCTTGATACGTTGACAGTAGGTGAAACAGAAGATCCTACCATGTCACGTATGACCATTGAACTCACCTGCGACGATTTGACATACGAACAAATCATTAAGCAACTTAACCGCAGTGTTGAGGTTATTAAGGTCATCGACTTTACAGACATGCCTATTACAAAAAAAGAATTATTATTCATCAAGGTCAATAGCTGTAAAGAATCGGATAAACAAGAAATATTTCGCATTGCAGAAACCTTTGACCTTAAGGTCATCGACTACAATCGAAAATCCGTACTTGTACAATGCGTGAAAACAGTATCCAAGAACAATGATATGATTGCCTTATTTAAGGATATGTTCGTTAATCGCATCGAAGTCGTCCGTGGTGGCAGTGTTGCAATCGAAGCATTGGCGACTCCGGATAGATAATTTTAGTAGATGTACTCTCTTTTGGCAACGTAGAAAATAATGTATTGGAGGAAACATGAGTTTATTAGAAGATATTTTGGCACACAATCGTGAGTATGTAGAGGACCAGAATACTGGTTATGTAGAAACGGATACAAAATGTAGTAAAATGCCGAGCCGTCAGATGGCAATCGTTACGTGTATGGATACGCGTCTTGTGAATTTTTTAGAGGATTCCATGGATATTGGTCGTGGTGAGGCTAAGATTGTTAAGACTGCCGGTAATTGTATTACAGGTCCTTTTGATGGTGTTGTTCGTAGCTTGTTAGTTTGCATTTATGAGTTAGGTGTTAACGAAATTTTTATCATTGGTCATCATGAATGCGGTATGGCTAAAACTACGGCTAAAAATTTGACAGAAAAAATGTTAGCTCGTGGTATTGCACCTGAGGCTATTCACATGGTGAAGAAGGAAATGGAACATTGGGCAGATGGATTTACGCATCCTGCAGAAAATGTGGAGGAAACAGTGGATGAATTGCGTATGAATCCATTGATTCCAAAAGACGTTCCTATTCATGGCCTTATTTTCCATCCAAGAACAGGTGAAATTGAGGTCATCGTCAATGGCTATACACAAATGAAACAATATTACGAAAAATAGTAGGTAAATTCTTTAATAGAGGTATTGTGAATTGAGTAATATAGATAGATTAGATATATTTGAGGTAGCCTGTAAATCAAGAAGTATAGAAAAATCTTATTTGACTTAAAGTTAAGTTTAAGTTTTATAATATATTCATATTAGTACTTAATACATATTTACATAAATGAACTATATGAATAAAAGTAAACTATTAAAAACGACTGTAGCTATTGTAGCTTTGGCTGCATTAGTTACAGGTGGCTATGTATATAAAAATGATATTCGGCGCCGTATAGCTAGAACGACGGCTGTAGTAACTGGTTAAGAGATTAAGCCTCTTCTCGACTCCGACAACCGCTATATACGACAAATTGTAACACAAGATAACAGTACGAGTCGTACCATTATGTGGCAATCGGATGGTACACAATTGGACGAGTCTATTATAGAAAAATAAATATGAGACACCTTCTAAACAAATCAGAGTTCCTTCAATGGAATAGATATGCTAGAAGGTGTTTTTTATATGACAAAATATAATACTTATAATGATAAATAAAAATACAAATAACGTGTATAAATACTTGAATATAATGGTAGATAGTATTATAATACATACATAGATTATAAATATACACAAAACATGCATATAAAATGTATAAAACATAAAGGAGATATGGCCATGCACACATTAGAAAGCTTAATAAAACAATATGCTTTACAATATTTAGAACAAGTTGTGGCATGGCGTCGACATATTCATAGTCATCCAGAATTATCAGGAGAGGAACAAGAAACATCTTTATACATTCAAAAGATTCTTGGAGAATTGGGAATTCCCTATGTGAATGATGTTTCAGATTATGCAGTTATCGGTGAAATACAAGGTGCTCATACAGGTCCTGTTATAGCGTTACGGGCCGATATTGATGCATTGCCAATCCATGAAGCTACAGGATTACCATTTGCTTCTCAAAATGAAGGTGTTATGCACGCCTGTGGTCATGATAGTCATATAGCGATTTTGCTTGGTACTGCTGCTATTTTGCAATCAATAAAGGACCAATTGCACGGCACAGTAAAGCTCGTATTTCAACCTTCTGAAGAGGAGGCTTTAAATCCAGGTGCACAAGGTATCGTAGATAGTGGTATTCTTAACGATGTTGATGAAATCTTTGGCCTTCATGTATGGCCACAATTGCCAGTAGGAACAGTAGGTTTAAAAAAAGGTCATCTAATGGCTGCATCAGACCATTTCCTTGTTCATATTGAAGGAAAATCGACTCATGGTGCAGAGCCTCATAATGGTATTGATGCCATTGTAGCTGCTGCTAACTGGATTGTTAATGTGGAATCCATAGTAGCTCGCGAAACAAATCCAATGGAAAATCTTGTGTGCACCATAGGCGTTATTAATGGTGGTGATCGCTATAACGTGGGCTGTGGTGATGTATACCTCGAAGGTACATGTCGTACCTATGAACCAGAAAAACGTGATTATATTGAACGGCGGTTAGGTGAAAGCTTACAAGCTCTTGATATGATGTTTAAGACAAAGAGTACCTTGGATTATAAACGTGGACATGGTGCTACCACCAACGATCCTGGTGCTATTGATTATGCCACATCGATTGTAGAAAAATATCTTGGTAAAGAGGCAGTAGTCCATCCAGAACATCCATCGATGGCCGCAGAGGATTTCTCCGCATATTTACAAAAAATCAAAGGTGCGTTCCTTTGGTTAGGAACTGGATTTGATGGTAATCCTGCTCTTCATAATGCAGGTTTTACTATTGATGAGACGATTCTTGAGACAGGCATTACTATGATGGCTGCCATTGCTGCCGAATATTTACAACCAAAACAATAATTTTTATATACTTATATATCGTATAGATTTGAAGGAGTTATCATGAAAAGTTTACATAATAAGTCATTTAAAACCATGTTGGATTATACACCAGAAGAAATACAATATTATTTAGATTTGGCAGCTAAATTAAAAGCGGATAAGAAGGCTGGCAAAGAAATTAAAACGATGGAAGGTAAAAACTTTGCCCTTATCTTTGAAAAGGATTCTACAAGAACACGGTGCGCCTTTGAGGTAGGTGCCGCTGATCAAGGGGCACATACTACGTACCTTGGTCCAACTGGATCTCAAATGAATAAAAAAGAATCGTTAAAGGATACAGCGCGCGTGCTTGGTTCTATGTTTGATGGCATTGAATTCCGTGGCTTTGATCAAGAAGATGTGGACACATTGGAACAATATTCCGGTGTACCTGTATGGAATGGCCTAACAGATATGGACCATCCGACACAAACATTGGCTAACTTTCTTACATTACAAGAAAATATTGATAAACCATTGAATGAAATCTCTTATGCCTATGTGGGGCATGGACAATCTAATATGTGTAATGCATTGATGAGTGGTGCTGTAAAAATGGGCATGGATTTTCGCCTCATCGGTCCTAAACAATTCTGGCCAGCAGGTCCATTTTACGAAGAATGCTTGAAGGTAGCGAAGGAAACAGGCGCTACGATTACATGCACAGATAATGTGGCAGAAGGCGTGAAAGGTCTTGATGTGATTTACACAGGCGTATGGGTAACGATGGGCGATACTTACGATATGTGGGAAGAACGGATTAACCTCTTTAAACCATTCCAAATCAATGCGGACATGATGGCTTTAACAGGCAATCCAAATACGAAATTCTGTCACTGCTTGCCAGCATTCCACAATACGGAAACGCAAGTTGGTAAAGATATCTTTGAACGATTTGGCATGAATGGTATCGAAGTAACAGAGGACGTATTTGAAGGTCCAAACTCCTTGGCATTCCAAGAAGCAAAAAATCGCTTGCATACCATCAAGGCGGTTATGGTTGCTACATTTGGCGACTATCCAATGAAATAATAGTTAGAACACAGATGGCGGGAGAGGTCATCTACTACGTATAGTAAAGAAGGTTATAGAATGAATCCATATAAGGTATTTATTGTAGGTCACGAAGGAACGACGGGCCTTAGAATTCACGAACGGCTGTCAGGTCGGAAGGATATTACATTATTATCCATTTCCGATGAGGACCGTAAAAATATTGATGTTATTGCGAGCATTGCAAAGGACGCGGATATCGTGTTCTTGTGCTTGCCTGATGCGGCCTCCAAAGAGGTTGTGGCTGCTATCGGCGATTACCCTTGCAAAATTATTGATACATCCACAGCATTCAGAACAGACGCTGATTGGGCTTATGGATTTCCTGAACTTGGTGAAAGCTATAAACAAGATATTCAAAGTAAGAAGCATATTGCAAACCCTGGCTGCCATGCTAGTGGTATGATTGCTTGCATTGCTCCCTTAGTAAAAGCTGGTATTGCCCCAGCAGATTATCCTTTCACCATTACATCCTTAACAGGTTATAGCGGTGGCGGTAAGAAAATGATCGGTCAATATGAATCGGAGCCAAAGGATTATTTCCTCTACGCACCACGTCAATATGGCCTTAGTCAACAACATAAACATTTGCCAGAAGTAACCCATGTATGTGGCCTTACAGAAGCGCCAATATTCATGCCCATCGTAGACGATTACTACAGCGGTATGGAGGTCAGTGTTGGCCTACATACACGTCTATTAGCAAAACCTGTTACCGTAGAAGATGTGCATGCTGCACTCGTAGATTTCTACAAGGATAGCACTATCGTCAAGGTAGCACCACTTAACTTAGAAGAAGACAATAAACAATTGTTAAATGCTAATAAATTAAGCAATACGGATGGCATGGTCATATCTGTTACTGGCAATAATGACAGAATGGTCATTCATGCTATTTTTGATAATTTAGGTAAGGGCGCTTCTGGTGCAGCCGTACAATGTATGAACATCGCACTTGGATTGCCAGAAGAAACGGGGCTTTCACTATGAACACTGTAACAAATGCAATGCGGGCGCACATCTTAACGGCAGCCGTTCCATATATTAAACAATATACAGATAAATACGTAGTCGTAAAATACGGTGGCAATGCCATGACGGATCCAGAGCTTAAAAAATCTGTTATGAACGATTTGTTACTACTCCAATTAGTCGGGGTAAAAGTAGTCCTCGTTCACGGCGGTGGGCCAGATATTAATAGCACCTTGGAGGCTATGAATATTGAATCGAAATTCAGCAATGGCTTGCGTGTTACCGACAAAGAAACGATGAATGTAGTCCAAATGGTGCTTGCTGGCAAGGTCAATAAAGGCCTTGTTGCAGATCTTATCGGCTTTGGTGGCCGTGCTATCGGCCTTTGTGGCGTGGACGGTGAACTCATTCAAGTACACAAGAAAAATGAAGAACTTGGTTATGTGGGGGAAGTAGATAAAATCGACCCAAAGGTTATCGACGATGTCATCAGTAAGGGATATATTCCGGTCATTTCTTCCGTTGGTTGTGACGCAGAAGGCAATGTATATAATGTCAATGCTGATACGGCGGCTGCAAAGATTGCAGGTGCCCTTAATGCGGAAACCATGGTGGCCATGACGAATATCGATGGTGTACTACGGGATGTAAATGATCCTAATTCCCTTATTTCAAAGATTACCCTTGCTGAAGCGGAACAGTTGAAAAAAGAGGGTGTCATCGCTGGTGGCATGATACCAAAGGTAGACTGTTGCTTAGAGGCTATCAATGCAGGAGCCCAAAAGGTTTTCATCATCAATGGTGAAATACCACACGCCATCCTCATCGAACTATTAACCGATGAAGGTCTTGGCACAATGTTTGTAAAGTAATATAGTAGATATAACGATGGTAACATCATTTGCCATCGTTACATTGCATATAGATTGACGGCGGCTAGGCCGTACGTTTGGAGGATATGATGAGTAAGACACAAGATTTTGAACAACAAGATAAAGAGTATATAGCCAATACGTATGGCCGGTTTAACGTTTGCTTTGAAAAAGGCAAAGGTTCTTTGTTATGGGATGTAGAAGGAAAAGAATACATCGATCTTGGTTCTGGCATTGGCGTTACAGCATTTGGTGTAGACGATGATGAATGGTCCAAGGCAGTGATTGCACAAACTCATGCTTTAAACCATATTTCAAATTTATATTATTCTGTACCACAAATTAAATTGGCTGAATTATTATGTAAACGGACAGGCATGAAAAAGGTGTTCTTCTGTAACTCTGGTGCCGAATCTAATGAATGTGCTATCAAGGCTGCTCGTAAGTATAGCCATGACAAATATGGCGATGGTCGTAATGTCATCGTTACGCTCGTAAATAGCTTCCATGGTCGTACAGTAACAACCTTGTCCGCTACAGGTCAAGATGTGTTCCATCAACATTTCTTCCCATTCACAGAAGGATTCGTTCATACGCCTGCTAATGATATTGATGCAGCGTTGAAAGTCCTTGCTAATCCAGCAGTTTGCGCTATCATGATGGAACCTATTCAAGGTGAAGGTGGCGTTATGCCTCTCGATAAGGAATTCGTACAAGCGGTTACAAAATACGCGCATGAACACGATCAACTCGTACTTATCGACGAAGTGCAAACAGGTAATGGTCGGACTGGTAGTCTGTATGCATATGAACAATTTGGTATCGAACCAGATATCGTATCTACGGCTAAGGGCTTAGCTGGTGGCTTGCCTATGGGCGCAACCTTATTCAATGAAAAAACGCAATTCGTATTAACCGCAGGTGCGCATGCCACTACATTTGGTGGTAACCCTATCTGTGCGGCTGCAGGTTGTACCATCATTGAACGGTTAACACCAGAATTTTTGGCTACTGTGAAAGCTAAAGGTGATTACGTAAAACACGCCTTAGAAGGTAAACCAGGCGTGGTTGGCGTTAGTGGTATGGGCCTTATGATTGGTATCGAAACAACAGTAGATCCTAAGGACGTCATTGCTAAATGTCTAGAAAAGGGCGTAGTATGCTTATCTGCTAAAAATAAGGTTCGTTTGTTGCCAGCGCTTAATATCCCTCAAGAACAACTAGAAAAAGCAATTACCATCTTGGCTGATGTAATTGGTGAATTGGCTAGTAAATAGTCTTACGTTGACAGATTCATATGTTTTGTATGAATAATTGATAAATAGATAGATAAAATCCGATGAATATGTAGACTTTATATTCTATTCGTGATAACCTAGAATAAATAGTCTATATTGGAGGAGTAAATATGAATACAGAATCCTTACGTAATGATGTATTGGTTCCTGCTGTTGCTAAAACATTAGATATTGCAGCAAAGGCAAAACCAACAAAAGATGAGCTCTGCACAACTGCAAAAATTACTGCAGCTGTAGCGGTAGCAACTGCTGTTGTATCCTTGGCGGTACAAGCGGGATTGCGCAATCGATAAGAAGCATAAAGAAAACGACATGGCATTGCCTGTCGTTTTCTTTTACATTTACCCTGTTATTCCCTTAAATAGAGGGATTTCTTTTCCTTTATATATTTTGGCTAACCGCTAAGGAGGCGATATGATGCATAGTCGCGATTTAATTGAACAATATAAGTCCTATGTCCAAGACTGGCGTAGGTACTTTCATACACATCCAGAATTGAGTAATGAAGAATTTGAAACTACAAAAACCTTGGCAAAAGAATTAGAGTCTATGGGCGTAGAGGTTCACGTTGATGAAGAACGTGGAACCGGACTTATCGGCATTATTCATGGTGCTAAATCTGGTAAAGCGATTGCCCTTCGTGCAGATATTGACGCTTTACCGGTACAAGAACATAATACCTTCGAATTCAAATCTGCTGTAGATGGCAAGATGCATGCTTGTGGTCACGATGGTCACATGGCGATTTTGCTCGGTGCAGCTAAGATGCTTATCTCTATGAAAGACCGTATTAAAGGTGATGTATACCTTGCTTTCCAACCAGCAGAAGAAACAGGGGCGGGTGCTCCTGATTTTATAAAGTTTGGAGATTGGTTTGAGAAAATTGATGCTATCTTTGGTGGTCATGTATGGATTGATTTACCAGCTGGACTTATTTCTGTAGAAGAAGGGCCACGTATGGCCGCGAGCAGTCAAATTACAATCCGTGTGAAAGGTAAACAAGGTCATGGTGCACAGCCGCATCAAGCAATCGATGCTGTCGTTGTAGCCAGCGCTATTGTTATGAATTTACAAACTGTGGTATCACGCAATGTAAGTGCATTAGACTCCCTTGTACTCACTATTGGTAATATTCATTCTGGTTCAGAGTGGAATGTGATCCCTGGAGAAGCCCAAATGGGAGGAACCATTCGCTTCTTTGACCCCGAACAAGAAGAATACTATGTAGAATCCATACGACGCGTAGTTGAACATACAGCACTAGCTTATGGTGCTACTGCTGAATTGATTTATGAAAAGAAAGTACCACCAACTATTAATGATGCAGCAACAAGTGAATTGGCTGAACGCGTTGTTATCGACACACTTGGTAAGGAAAAACTGTCTAAGATGCGCAAGGTTATGCCAGGTGAAGACTTTGCTTGGTACTTGCAAGAAAAACCGGGCTGCTTTGCTTTTATTGGTATCCAAAACCCAGAGGTAGGCGCCATCTTTGATCACCATAATAATCGATTCACTATGGATGATAGTGTTCTATCTGCAGCATCAGCGGTGTATGCGGAATATGCCATTGCGTGGTTGAAAGAACACAAATAAGAATATATACATTTAAGTCATATAAAGCACCATTATCGAATTTAATAATGGTGCTTTTATTATGTATTTTTATTTGCATTTTATGTACAATGTAATTATGTTATGCATAAATTTTATGTGAGAGGTATTTATGAATATACTTATATGTCTCATCATTATTGCTGTTACGGGCATATTATTGATGAAGCGGTATCAACCACAGCCTATTTTGATTGGTATGGGCATTCTTATGATGTATATTGCTTATGGAGGTAATTGGATTAGTGGCATTTTAGCTGAATCTCAATCAACTGGGGTGTTAGTTTTTGATGCGATAGATATTGTGCGTATTACGACATCTGAGAATGTAGTCAATTTAGGACTTATGATTATGACTTGTGCAGGCTATGCAAAATATATGGAATATATTGGTGCAGGCACTCGATTAGCACACACGTTCATTAGACCTTTATATCGTCTTAATAGGCCATATATTGTACTTGCACTTATGTTTTTGCTTAATATGGGATTATCTATTTGTGTACCTAATCCATTAAGCCTTGCGTTACTCATGATGGTAACTATGTATCCTGTTTTACTACGACTCGGAGTGAGTCCGCTTGGGACGGCCGCTGTTATTGTTACCGGACATCTCATGGATGTTGGACCCGGTGCTGTATCGACATTATTGATAGCGAAGATACTTAATATGCCTGTGCCAAACTATTTCGTAGGTTACCAATTGCGACTTTATTTCTTAGTTGCTATTATGACAGCGGTAGCACATTTTGTGTGGCAACGATATCGTGATCGGCTAGATGGTCCTATGGACATAGACTCTTGTGAAAGTATTCCGGAGGCCCCCATAGGCCCTAAGCCATATATGCTATTTCCACTATTACCATTGTGCTTTATATTGGGATTTAGTCAATATGGTTTGCCTGGCGTTAAGATGAATGTAACCCTTGCCATGATGCTTGCTTTTGGTATTGCATTATTAGCAGAGCTTATTCGTCATCGAAATTTACGGACTGTTCTTAAGAGTACAACCGTATTTTTTGAAGGTATGGGAAACCAGTTTTCTTATGCGGTTACACTCATTATAGGGGGCCAAGTTTTCGCCCAAGGTTTGGTGAGCTTAGGCCTTATTAATACTTTAGTTAGCTCATTACAAACACTACCCCTTAATTCGGTAGGATTCACCTCTGTAATGGGTGGAGGTATGTTAGGTCTTAGCATGGTAACAGGTAGCAATGTGGCTCCTTTGTTTACCTTGGTGCCATTAGTACCTAATATCGTAGCTAATCTTGGATTAGATCCTATTACGACCATGCTTGGCATGCAGAATGGGGCGAGCCTTGGCTTATTTTTGAGTCCCATTAGCCCCGTTATGGTTGGTGTAGCGGGGGTAGCGCATATTAAGGCTGTAGATTTACTGAAGCGAACCTCTGTGCCTGTACTTGTAGCACTAATTACGAGTTGCGCGGGGATATGGATATTATACTAACATCCATGGATAATATAAAAATAAATAGTATAATGTGAAAAGCAAGACCCCCGTTATCACTGTAGATAATGGGGGATTGTTATATTTCCTTGCTTATTTTTATTAGCAAATATGAGGAAAAGATGAATTTTTATGTCTGTATATGATAAAATGAGATTAAAGATACAAGTGTTTGGTAAATTACAGATTTTATAATAGAGTTTTTAAAATAAAAAATCTCAATTCCAAAGAATTGAGATGATACCCTACATCGGGTGGCCCGAAGGCATTGTAAATAAATTTGTATTTGAACTCGTAGTGTAATTCTGTAAACCTCCAAAACTAATTGGATTACTTATAGTATAGTTAACCATTTGATGAATGTCAATTATTAATTTCCAAAGGAGCAGACTTATGGAAACACAAACATCGAATCAACTTATTTCTAGTCATTTGAAATCGTATCCTGTACAAGATTATTTTGTGGGCCTTGATATTGGTACTAATTCAGTGGGCTGGGCAGTAACCAATAAGTCATATGAACTGTTAAAGTTTAAATCTCATAAAATGTGGGGCAGTCGTCTTTTTGAAGAAGGCGAATCAGCCGTAGCACGACGTGGGTTCCGATCTATGCGTCGTCGTTTAGAACGCCGTAAATTGCGTTTAAAACTATTGGAAGAATTATTTGCTGATACTATGGCACAAGTGGATCCTACATTCTTTATGCGCCTTCGTGAAAGTAAATACCATTATGAAGATAAAACGACAGGCCATAAATCAAAGCACATCTTATTTATTGATAAAGACTATACGGATCAAGATTACTTTACAGAATACCCTACGATTTATCACTTGCGTAAAGATCTGATGGAAAATGGTACTGACGATATTCGTAAGTTATTTTTGGCAGTACATCATATTTTAAAATATCGTGGCAACTTCCTTTATGAAGGTGCGACCTTTAATTCTAATGCTTCAACACTTGATGATGTAGTTGCACAAGCCATAGAGAATATCACCTTTAATTGCTTTGATGCTAAAGCGTCAATTAGTTCTATTGGTGAGATTCTAATGGAACAAGGTAAAACAAAATCAGATAAAGCGAAGGCGATAGAACGTCTTGTTGATACATATATCATACCTGATGCAGCAAATAATTTGGGGAAACCTCAAAAAGAGAAAATTAAGGAAGATAAAAAATCGCTTAAAGCTTTTGCTAATTTAGTATTAGGGCTATCTGCTAACCTTACGGATTTGTTCGGTTCTGTAGAAGATTTAGATGAAGATCTTAAAAAGCTCCAAATTGTAGGAGATACTTATGATGAGAAACGTGATGAATTAGCTAAAGCATGGGGGGATGAAATACATATTATTGATGATTGTAAATCTGTATATGATGCAATTATTCTTATGGCTATTAAAGAGCCCGGTTTAACTATCTCTCAGTCTAAGGTAAAAGCTTTCGATAAACACAAAGAAGATTTAGTGATATTGAAGTCTTTACTAAAATCAGATCGAAGTGTTTATTATGAGATGTTTAAGTCTGATAAAAAAGGGTTACATAACTATGTACACTATATTAAACAAGGTCGTACAGAAGAAACTAGTTGTAGTCGTGAAGATTTTTACAAATATACTAAGAAAATAGTAGAGGGGTTAGCTGATTCTAAAGATAAAGAATATATACTTAATGAAATTGAATTACAAACCTTATTACCTTTACAACGTATTAAAGATAATGGAGTTATACCTTATCAACTACATTTAGAAGAACTCAAAGTCATATTAGATAAATGTGGGCCTAAATTTTCATTTTTGCATACAGTATCCGATGGTTTTTCTGTAACAGAAAAATTGATTAAAATGTTAGAATTCCGTATTCCATACTATGTAGGACCATTAAATACACATCACAATATCGATAATGGCGGATTTTCTTGGGCTGTGCGTAAGCAAGCGGGTCGAGTTACACCTTGGAATTTTGAAGAGAAGATTGATCGAGAAAAATCTGCAGCGGCATTTATTAAAAACCTTACAAATAAATGTACATATCTTTTTGGTGAAGATGTGTTACCTAAGTCATCTCTTTTATATAGTGAGTTTATGCTGCTCAATGAGTTAAATAATGTGCGTATTGATGGTAAACCATTAGCACAAGGTGTAAAACAACATCTTATTGATTCTATATTTAAGCAAGACCATAAGAAAATGACTAAGAATCGCATAGAGTTGTTTTTAAAGGATAATAACTACATAACTAAAAAGCATAAACCTGAGATTACAGGTCTTGATGGAGAAGTAAAAAATGACCTAACTTCTTATCGTGATATGGTTCGTATCCTTGGTGATGGGTTTGATGAATCTATGGCTGAAAATATTATTGCGGACATTACTATCTTTGGTGAAAGCAAGAAAATGTTACGAGAAACACTACGTAATAAATTTGGTTTTCACCTTGATGACGAGGTTATCAAAAAGCTTGCAAAATTACGATATCGAGATTGGGGTCGCCTTTCTAAAAAATTGCTAAATGGTATTGAGGGCTGTGATAAAGCTGGTAATGGTGCACCCAAAACTATAATTGAATTGATGCGTAATGATAGCTATAATTTGATGGAACTATTAGGTGATAAGTTCTCTTTTATGGAATGTATTGAGGAAGAAAATGCTAAATTGACACAAGGGCAAGTGGTTAATCCTCACGATATCATCGATGAATTGGCACTTTCACCAGCTGTTAAACGTGCAGTATGGCAAGCATTGCGTATTGTTGATGAAGTAGCTTATATTAAAAAAGCATTGCCATCCCGTATTTTTGTAGAAGTAGCACGGACCAATAAATCGGAAAAGAAGAAAAAAGATTCACGTCAAAAACGATTATCTGATTTATATTCTGCTATTAAAAAAGATGAGGCTTTACAAAGTGGCTTACAGGATAAAGAATTTAGTGTGTTAAAATCCGGTTTGGCTAATTATGATGATGCGGTGTTAAGAAGTAAAAAGTTATATTTGTACTATACACAAATGGGACGTTGTGCTTATACAGGAAATGCTATAGATTTAAATCTATTAAATACAGATAATTATGATATTGATCATATTTATCCTCGAAGTCTCACAAAGGATGATAGCTTTGATAATTTAGTGTTATGTGAGCGTACTGCTAATGCTAAAAAGTCAGATACATATCCAATAGATAACACAATTCAAATGAAACAAAAATCATTCTGGGCATTTTTAAAATATCAAGGGCTCATTAGTGAACGAAAATATGAACGACTTACACGTATTGCACCACTTACAGCAGATGATTTGAGTGGATTTATTGCTCGGCAACTAGTAGAAACTAATCAATCTGTGAAAGCTACTACAACATTGTTGCGTCGTTTATACCCAGAGATTGATGTAGTCTTTGTAAAAGCTGAGAACGTAACAGATTTTCGTCATGATAATAACTTTATTAAAGTTCGTTCGTTGAATCATCACCATCATGCTAAGGATGCTTATTTAAATATTGTAGTTGGCAATGTATATCATGAGAAATTCACACGTAATTTCCGTCTATTCTTTAAAAAGAATGGATCAAATCGTACATATAATTTAGCGAAGATGTTTAATTATGACGTTAAATTTACTAATGCTCAAGATGGAAAAGCTTGGGATAAAAATACTAGCATGGATATAGTCAAGAAAATGATGGCTAGTAATGATGTCCGTGTTACAAGACGGGTTTATGAGCAAAAAGGGCAATTGGCCGATATAAATTTAACTAAGGCTAGTAAAGTGAAGGCTGATATATATTTGCCAATAAAAAGTAATGATTTAATTATGTCACAGAATACAAAATATGGTGGATATTCAGATATAAAGAATGCTTACTACACAATTATTGAATATAGCGATAAAAAGAATAACAGTATTAAATCATTTTTACCAATACCTATTTTTATAGCTACTAAGAATTTAACTAATCAAGCTCTTTTAGAATATATAAACACGGTTTTACCTAAGGCTAATAATATACGCATAATTTATAAAAAAGTATACAATGATCAGTTATTAAAAATTGATGGATTTAATTATTACTTAGGTGGGCGATCAAATGATCGTTTTTGTATTGATAATGCGATTCAACTTATAGTTCCTTTAGAGATGCAGTTTTATATAAAATTGGTTGAGAAATTTACAGCTATAATATCAGAAAATAAAAATATTAAACTTAAAGCTTCATCGGTGAAATCTAGAAACCCACTAAATAATCAAGTTGAAAATATAACTTTAGAGTATACTCAAAAGTTATTTGATTATTTAGTGTCTAAGTTTAATGAGCCTATTTATACAAATATGAGAGGTAATAAATCAACAGATATTGATAGTGTAGGAAGAAGACAATTTATAAAACTTTCTTTAGAAGAACGATGTAAGACATTAGCTGAGATACTTAATATTTTTACTAATATGAATAAGAAACTATCTTTAAGTAATATAAACGTTAGTGCATCTCGTAAAGTTGTTAATTTTAAAATTTCGTCATTAAATGAGTTTAAAATTATCAATGAATCCATTACGGGTTTATATTCTAATGAGGTAACTATTGTTTAAATACGAGTAAGACTGTAATAGGTGATATTATGAGTTGGCGTACAGTAGTGATAGGTAGTCGTTCTAAGTTAGATTTTAAAATGAATTACATGATTATTCGGAAAGACTTTGAAACGACTAAAATCTATATTGATGAAATCTATATGTTAGTTATTGAGTCTACAGCAGTGAGCCTTACTGCTGTACTTCTCAATGAGTTAATTAAAAAAAAAGTGGCCATTGTATTTTGTGATGAGAAGCGTAATCCTGCTAGTGAGGTTCTTCCATTGTATGGTAGTCATAATAGTAGTAAGCGTTGTCGAGAGCAAGCTGAATGGCCTAAGGATGTACAGGCTTATATATGGACTGAAATTGTGCGTCGGAAGATTATGAATCAAGCGGAGTTATTAAGGTATAAGGAATTAGAGGAGGCGGATTTATTATATCAATATTTAGATGAGTTGACTTTAAATGATGAGACTCAACGTGAAGGGCATGCGGCCAAGGTATATTTTAATGCTTTATTTGGAAAATCGTTTTCTAGGGAACAAGATAATCCTGTTAACGCAGCCCTTAACTATGGATATGCGATATTGCTTTCTACAGTTAATCGAGAAATTTTATCATTAGGTTATATTACACAATTAGGGCTTAATCACTGCAATCAATTTAATCCGTATAATTTAGGATCGGATTTAATGGAACCATTACGAGGTTTTATTGATGAGATTGTTATTAAGTTGATGCCCACAGAATTTAATCGAGATATTAAATTTTCACTTATAGAATTATTATCTAAAGATGTAAAAATTAATGATACTATTCAAACATTTAGTGCCGCAGTACGTATTTATTGTAAAAGTGTATTTGATGCCTTACGTGTTCAAGCAGCTAACGAGATTAGGTTTATAGAATATGAGCTATAGATTTATGAGAATACTAGTGATGTTTGACCTACCGACTTTAACTTCGGAGGATAGAAAAGAATATAGAAATTTTAGAAAGTATCTAATTATATCGGGATTTCTCATGTTACAAGAGTCTGTATATTCAAAGTTAGTACTTAATACGACTAGTGCTAATCTCATTATGGATCATGTACGTAAAAATAAGCCCCCTAGTGGAAGCTTATTTATGTTAACCATTACGGAAAAACAGTTTTCTAGAATGGAGATTGTAGTTGGGGATAAGCAAAGTGAAGTTATAGATTCAACAGAGAGGATACTAATAATATGAAATTAATGTATCAAGATTCTATATTGGAATTTGAAGTGCCCCGTGATAAGGTAACTGTTGTATCATTTGAAAATCGTAAAGTGTTTCGTAGAATGGTGACTGAACTTGATATACAATGTGATAGTGGTGAGGGACCTTGGATTTTAAATGATAATGATAAAGCATTTAATTTAGATAAATATAGTCATATCATACTTAATCCTTTATATGTAGATGTAAATAGTAAATCTTTATTAACTAAATTACAAAATCAACTAACAAAAGAAGCTTTATTAATGACTGAAGAGGTAGCTGATATTGTTAATCGGATTCATGCATTTTATTATTCCTTAGAATTTGGATATCCTTTATCAATTCAACATAAAATGGAAATTGGTACTGCTGAGCTTATTAAATTAGGTAGTTTTAATTTCGAGTCTAATCGAAAAGGAGAAGTTATGGATCTTATGTCTTATATAGAAGTGGTTGATACATTACTATCTCCTATGATATATATTATGATAAATTTAGATTTAGTCTTAAATGATGATGAAATAAATGCATTTTATCAAAATGTGCTAAGCCGACAATTACGATTAGTTTGTCTAACAACTGGATCATTTGATAGAGAAAGCCTTGATAAAAAACTTATTAATGGGTATATTTTAGATAATGATTTTTGTGTTATTTAAATGAGATACAGGATTACACCTGGTGGTAGCCCGAGTTACTCTTGAGTCACAAATTTAATTTGGGGTTTGAGAGTAGTGTAATTCTGTAAATCTCTAAAACTCTGAACGACTTTGTAGGTTCTGACAATGTGTTTGAGAGTAGTGTAATTCTGTAAATCTCTAAAACTCTTTAAACCATTTACGACTTTTTCGACTTGTTTGAGAGTAGTGTAATTCTGTAAATCTCTAAAACAAATGTCGGTGGTTTGATTGCGTTTCATATGTTTGAGAGTAGTGTAATTCTGTAAATCTCTAAAACATTAATTGCGTCGCTTTCCGATGTAGCTGCGTTTGAGAGTAGTGTAATTCTGTAAATCTCTAAAACTGTCTATCTCTTTCTCTATCTCTATCTCTCGTTTGAGAGTAGTGTAATTCTGTAAATCTCTAAAACTTGCGTAGTCATTAAACACAGGAACCAACTGTTTGAGAGTAGTGTAATTCTGTAAATCTCTAAAACTAAGCCGTATTCTTCAGCTAAGTCTGCAATGTTTGAGAGTAGTGTAATTCTGTAAATCTCTAAAACGATGAAGTTAGTGTAGAAGAGTCCCGACAAGTTTGAGAGTAGTGTAATTCTGTAAATCTCTAAAACGATGAAGTTAGTGTAGAAGAGTCCCAACAAGTTTGAGAGTAGTGTAATTCTGTAAATCTCTAAAACAGGAACTCCCATTTCTGTATTAAAGAACGTGTTTGAGAGTAGTGTAATTCTGTAAATCTCTAAAACCTAATGAAGAAGTACGGTGGTTATACAATAGTTTGAGAGTAGTGTAATTCTGTAAATCTCTAAAACATGAAATTAAAAGAAATGCCCAACAGTAGCGTTTGAGAGTAGTGTAATTCTGTAAATCTCTAAAACCATTGAAAAGTACAACCAATCTGTTAATGGGTTTGAGAGTAGTGTAATTCTGTAAATCTCTAAAACTATCGTGTCCGTGTAGGTGAGCAGAAGGCGGTTTGAGAGTAGTGTAATTCTGTAAATCTCTAAAACTATAGTCCTCTGTATATCAGTATGGGGCAAGTTTGAGAGTAGTGTAATTCTGTAAATCTCTAAAACCTCGGTCAATTCCTTGCTCCGTTCTTCGTTGTTTGAGAGTAGTGTAATTCTGTAAATCTCTAAAACATGGGGTTAATAAGAATGGAATTTGACAGAGTTTGAGAGTAGTGTAATTCTGTAAATCTCTAAAACGCTCGTTGTAGAATTAATGGATCAGCATACGTTTGAGAGTAGTGTAATTCTGTAAATCTCTAAAACTGAAGAACCGAATCAAGATGCAGCATTAGAGTTTGAGAGTAGTGTAATTCTGTAAATCTCTAAAACGTTGGCCAATACCAACGATGAGAAACACACAGTTTGAGAGTAGTGTAATTCTGTAAATCTCTAAAACATAATTACCTTCTCCATTTGACCTTGGCGAGTTTGAGAGTAGTGTAATTCTGTAAATCTCTAAAACATCTGCTTCTGTATCTGGATATGCCGGTGTGTTTGAGAGTAGTGTAATTCTGTAAATCTCTAAAACATTTGAGATTCTAGATTATCAACCTTTTCTGTTTGAGAGTAGTGTAATTCTGTAAATCTCTAAAACTAATTGATGTGATACTTATACCATTCGGGCATTTGAGAGTAATGTGATTTTATAAACCTCTAAAACCTGTTTTTATTCACCTTTAGTTATGCGATTGTTCGAAAGTAGTGTAACTCTGTAAGTGATATGAAAAGAATGTATAGAATTGATGATATAAGAATGCATAGAGATGATGACAAAAAAGTAGCATTACTATACATAATATAGATTATTTGGCATATGCCATCTGTGTCTATATGTTAGTAATGCTACTTTTAGTCTGATATTGAATTTATTCTGTTAAATATTTTATTACTTTAGTTTCGTTAGATATGCATTTAGCATGTCTAATCGCTCAGCAAATAATGTTTTCATCATAGTAAGACGATTCTCCTTAATATTTGAATTTTTTGCATATATGGAATCCATCAATTCCATTGCTGTTTTAGACAATGACTGCGGAATTGTTAGTGGTGTTGTTACATACTTTATTTGCTTATCATGTTTCGATTTAAACGGTAATGATGGATACGTATGGAATGGTCTATGTGGATTAATCGTCATTTCGTTGTACCATAGGGTATTGCCATTATCGAAGATAGGGGCCATGCCAAGGAATTCAAGTGTTGTAGAATTCCGTAAGAATCCAAAGTTACCGTAGTGACGGTCGTCATTTAATGTTAGATAGTCCAAAGCAAGTGTCGCATCTAAATGGGCTTTCACATTTGGAATTGAAAAATGTGTACACTGATCTAAGAACGCTTGGTATTTATTATCGCGTCGTTTAAGTGGCGCTGCTATGTGCCATGCAGGGATGTATTCAATGTCTCCGCTCGTAAATAGTGGGCAAGATGACACGATTTCACCAGATGCGATTGTTTCTAATTCATATGGTACATGGTGAAAGTTTAGTTCTTTGCATAATTTTGACACAAATACTTCATTAAATGGCTGTTGATTGAGGAAGTTTCCAGCTTTTAATAGGCGAATGCCTTTTTTTTGTTGTACCCACATCTGGCGAAGAGAACCGTTTACAGATGAATTCGGTGTAATTAAATCGATATCGATATCATCAGAATCAGATAAGAATAAAGGCGTGTCAATTATAGGATGGTCATAAAAATTGATAGTATCCCAATCTAAATTAGAGTGTATTGGTTTCATCCAATAGTGGTCAGATAGATTAAGTTGATATGATTTTAAAGAAAATTCTAATGCATCTGATGCGTGATAAGCCTCTAGTAAATCTTCTAAATTAGGTCGCGAACCGGGAATCGCACGATGCTTTAAAAAATCATTAAGTGCGATTTCTTGATTGTCCATGACCATCATATTCAATGGTTTGCGGTCTGGATTTATTATTTCAGTAACCTTTGTTACTGTTAAAGTATCATCTAATATTGCTGTTAACACAGGAATATTTTTATGCATTAGTATATAAGTACACATAGCATCACCTCCTTTATGTTAAGAATTAATAATTATATACATTATATCGTAAAATAAAGCTATAGGTATACATTTTACATAGTAATCTAATATTTCTTAATAAAATGACTATTAGCAAAACAAAACGCCCCCTTCACAGCAACCATTTAAGGTTGCCTATGAAGGGGGCGTTTTGCATTGTTGTAAGAAAGTTAGTAAATATTTAGACGGAATCTAAATGTATGTATATAAGGCCATACAGCTTACGATAAGAGGGGAAGTAGCATCCTATTGGAGTAGTATTGCATAAAAAGGGGAAATATATTAGGATGCGTCTCTCATAGATATGCAAGGGATATACAGGGGAGATATCTATGGTTGTACAACTATATGTCCATATATAACGGTATGTAATATAAATTAGAATTTATGAGTAAATCCAGCGTTTACGCCCCAGTCAGCTTGGTAATCACCAGATAGACCGATAATAACGTCCGCATATATGCTGTTGTTCGTATTGAAACCATAACGGCCGCCGAATGCGAGTTCAGCCCAAGTGCCTTTTAGGTCTTGTTCTGTCAATTTTACGGCATTACCGCTAGCATAGGTAGTTTTCACATTGCTTGTGAAAGCATCTCCCGTCGCAAGCCATGGTGCAGTATTTACGTTCATAACACCGCCATCGACTTGAATGGAACTGTTATCTAGCATGCCTGTAATAAAAGCTGGTTGTTTATAGTGTTTCATCAATTTATCTTGATCAGGTATATCTAGGGAAGCAATATAAATTTGACCACCATTTTTCTCGCTCTCATTCTCTTACACCTTAACTATATTACTTAATTTGTAATTTGTTTTCATATTGTGAAAGACTCTTCATAAATGAATATATATCTATGGGTTGATTTAATACTCTCTTATATAATGAAAGATAGATATATACTCGCTTTATAAAGACTTTGTGTCAGATGTATTTTAAATATATTTAAAACAATATAACATTTTTCGTTAATTACAAATGGATTTTCATAATTTTGGTTTAAAAATATTTAAAATATTAATAGATGAGTTACATATTTGGGGCAGTGAATACGATGTATGGTATTCTTTACAAATCTAGCGAGCATGGGTATTATTGTATGTATAGCGCGATTTTTAGTAACAGGCTAGTTGTAGCATAGAAAGGAGCCTTCATGAAAGTCACTTGTTCCTGGCCCACAACACCACTGTATCAGGCGTATCATGATTATGAATGGGGGCGTCCTATTCATAAAGACCAACGCCAATTTGAACATTTATGTTTGGAGAGTCTACAATGCGGTCTGAGTTGGATTACGATTTTAAATAAACGAGAAATTATACGCCAGTGTTTTGACTATTTTGATGTTGATGCAGTAGCTAAATATACGGAAATAGATATAGAGCGCATTATGAGTACAGATGGTATGTTAAAGTCTCGTAAGAAAATCGAAGCCATCATCAACAATGCACATGCGTTTCGATGCATTCAAGACGAGTTTGGATCCTTTTGCGAATATATATGGGCTTTCACCAATCATAAGACTCTTATTTATGAAGGCCATCCTGAGGGAAGGGTGCCTGCTAAAAATGAATTATCTACGCGCATTAGCAAAGACCTTAAGAAACGAGGGTTCAAATTTGTAGGACCTGTGACCATCTATTCCCATTTACAAGCTAGTGGTCTCATCAATGATCACGGCAAGGATTGCCCTTGTTTTAATGAAATCAATGAGGCCAATCCTGTGGTTTATATGACAATAGATGATTAATATAAATAGAACCGTATCTACTGAAACATAGATACGGTTTTTTTGTGATATTTTATATTGATTATTATCGATGTAGTTGATATACTACTTTCATAATAACTTTCATACGTAAGGGAAAGGATAAGAAGATGATTGGTTTAGGTACGGTTATCAACATGGGGCTCATTATCGGTGGTAGTATTATTGGGCTCACGTGTGGCCGATTTATGAAGGACAATTTAAAACAAACCCTTATGGTAGTATGTGGTATCATCGTGCTGTTACTAGGGATGAGCGGGGCCATGCAATTTATGCTGGTTATCGTTAATGGTTCCTTGCAAACTACTGGACCTTTGTTGATGATTAT
The DNA here is from genome assembly GCA_905214495.1 of uncultured bacterium. Classification (GTDB taxonomy): domain Bacteria; phylum Bacillota; class Negativicutes; order Veillonellales; family Veillonellaceae; genus Veillonella. The sequence goes on from CAJMLW010000002.1 coordinate 76,437, forward strand.
CAGCATGGTAGTTGGTGCTGTGATTGGTGAAATCATTGATTTAGACCGATGGATTACGGTTTTTGGTGACTGGGTGAAAGATAAAACCGGTAATACAGGGGACCCTAAGTTTACGCAAGCGTTTATCACTGCATCACTTACGTTTACTGTTGGTGCGATGGGCGTGCTCGGTTCAATTCAAGATGGATTGACAGGAGATTACCAAACCTTGCTACTTAAAGGAATTCTTGATGGTGTTATTGTTATGGTTATGACCTCATCCATGGGGAAGGGCGCATTGTTTTCCTTCATTCCTGTAGGTATCACGCAGTGGTTGATCACGGCCTTAGCGCATGTTGCGGCGCCACTTATGACACAGCAGGCTATCGACAATTTATCCTATGTAGGATCCATCTTAATTTTCTGTGTAGGCATTAATATGATTTGGCCTAATAAGATTCGTTTAGCTAATTTATTACCCGCCATATTTATCGCTATGGGCCTTACGTTTTTAATTTAAATTTAAATTTTAAGACCCCTCTTTACATTGTGTGTAAAGAGGGGTACTATATTCTCAATATAAATTTCTCGTAGTTAAAATGGTTTCTCCTAGAAATGCATGTTAGTAACCGATTAGCGGTCGCCGTTGAAGATGGAGTTTTTAACAAGAACGTAGTCTACTTTACGGATAGCTTGTAGAGTAGTACCACCAGCGTAGGAGATGGCGGATTGTAAATCTTGTTCCATTTCGATTAATGTATCAAAGATAGAGCCTTTAGAAGGTATGAAGATTTTCTTGCCTTCTACGTTTTTACGTTCCCCTTTTTGGAATTCGGAAGCGGAACCAAAGTATTCTTTTACAGCTTTGCCGTCAACGATTTTTTCTTCCCCTGGAGATTCTTGGTGACCAGCAAATAGGGAACCAATCATAACCATAGTAGCACCAAAGCGGATGGATTTAGCAATGTCGCCGTGATCACGGATACCGCCGTCAGCGATGATAGGTTTTGTAGCTGCTTTTGCACACCAACGTACAGCAGCTAATTGCCAACCGCCAGTACCAAAGCCAGTTTTTAATTTTGTGATACAAACCTTACCAGGACCGATACCGACCTTTGTAGCGTCAGCACCAGCATTTTCAAGTTCACGAACTGCTTCTGGAGTACCTACGTTACCAGCGATAACGAATGTTGTTGGTAAATTCTTTTTAATGTATTGAATCATGTCGATAACAGCATTAGAGTGACCATGTGCGATATCGATTGTGATATAATCAGGAATAAGGTTAGCTTTCGCTAATTCATCAACTAATGCGAATTCTTCTTGCTTTACGCCGATGGAAATAGAAGAATATAAGTTTTTTTCTTGCATGCGCTTTACAAAGTTGAGACGTCGTTCAGGTTGGAAACGATGCATAATATAGAAATAGCCTTTTTCTGCTAGTTTTTCAGCTAACTCTTCATCAATGATAGTTTGCATGTTTGCAGGAACTACAGGCAATTTAAATGTACGATTACCTAGTTTTACATGAGTATCACATTCGCTACGGCTGTTTACGATACATTTATTAGGAATCAGTTGTACGTCTTCATAATCGAAGATGTTAGTTGTATTAATCATAGTTTCTATATCTCCTTTGAGGTATAATAAATTGAACCTGTACCATTATACTGAATTTATTTTCAATTTTCAATACATTCCGAATATTAAAAACACTCATATAATTATTATACAATTTTATAGGTATCTTGTCTGTACATTTTCTCTATGTTCAGCCCATTATATTAATAGGAGGTTATTTTAATGGAACATTCCAAGACACGCATGATAGCAGAAGCTGGTGTAGCTATTGCTATTGCACAAGTATTATCGTTTATTACACTTTTTCATATGCCACAAGGCGGCTCCATTAAGGCCGCTTCCATGGTACCTCTCATGATTTTTGCATATCGCTGGGGTGGTACACGCGGTATTTGGGCTGGCGTTGTATATGGTATACTTCATTTCTTGCTGGGCTTTAAATCATCTATTCATTATCTCAGCATCATCTTAGATTATCTTGTAGCCTATGGTGTTATTGGTGTGTGCGGGTACTTCAAGGACAATATGACAGGTCTTGTTAGTGGATCTATTGTTGCCATTGCGCTTCGTTGGTTTGCGTCCGTAACAAGTGGTGCCGTTGTGTTTGCGAGCTATGCGCCGCAAGGTCAAAGCCCATGGATTTATTCTATGATTTATAATGCATCCTATATGGTGCCGGATGGAATTCTTAATATTGTTGTGTTGTTGTTTATTTATCAAGGGGTAAAAAGAGGGTTGAAACGCGGTGCTTAATTTAGGCGTAATTATTTTGGCCGGTGGCCTGAGTTCACGCATGGGATATCCTAAGGCTTTATTGCCTTGGACGAATGGTGAAAGCCTCATTTCTCATGCGTTGCGCAATGCTTTAGAACATAATGCCAATGATATTCTCATTTCTATCGGTGATGATGAAAGTCTAGGCCAAGCCATCCAAGCTAACATTATCGACACATTGTCGAATAAAGAAAAAGAAAAAGTTTCTATCGTTCGGGATTCTGTTCCAAGAAGTGGTCCATTAGGCGGATTATATAGCACATTAGCGGTAGGCAAGAGTCATGCCTATGCGGTGTTAGCCGTAGATATGCCATTTATGGATTTTAATTTATATTACGAATGGCTCTACCAAGTAGAAGGTGATGATTGGCATGTTATTGTGCCTGTTGGTGAAAGCGGACGCTATGAACCTATGGCGGGCATATATAAGCCATCCATTGCTCCATTGTTGCAAACCGCTTTGGCAGGAGAGGATGTATCTTTGCATCATGCATTAGATAGTATAGGGACTGTGGTAACTATTGAAGCAGGTGATTACGGTCATCATTTACGCAATGTGAATCATATAGAGGATTATAAGTGGGCCCGTGCAGAGGCTGTTAACGCAGATCGTCATGTTCCACTTATCAGCGTGGTTGCTGAAAAACGTAAGACTGGTAAAACTACGGTGGTGACGCGACTCGTTAATGAATTAGAACAAATTGGTTTCTCTGTGGGTATTGTAAAAAGCGATAAACATGGCTTTCACATGGATTATGAAGGAACTGATACGGATCTTGCTATGAAAGCAGGTGCCACGGCCGTAGCAATTGCAGGTCCAACGGAAACGGCTATACGCATTCGCACCGAAAAACAATCTAATCTGTATGATTTGGTACAGCAATTACCTGTAGATATTGCTATACTAGAAACGAGATCCCAAGGTATATTTCCTATTGTAGAAGTAACTCGAGAAGGGTACACAGAATCGCTGATATCCAGTGAGATTGAACGCGTAGGTACCATAGAGGTTACTGATTTAGATCAATGCATACCAGAGTTGGTGTGCCGAATACAAAGTATGATGAGGAATTTAGATGATAGCCGTTACTGTTGAAGAAGCGCTTCATTTGTGGAATGAGGCTTTACGAGAACAATATCATAGCATCGAATCCGTTGCCGTTGGCGACGCAAAAGGATGTGTGTTGGCCGAAGATGTTTTGGCACCTACCGATGTGCCCGCTTTTCATAAATCTGCTATGGATGGCTATGCATTAGCCTATGAGTCTGGTCGCGATGAATATATCGTCGATGGTATCATCGGTGCCGGTGTTGTATGGGATAAGCCCGTAACAACTGGCCATGCCGTACGTATCATGACAGGCGCTCCTGTACCAAATACTTGTGATACAGTTATCATGCAAGAACAGGTGCAAGGTACTGGCGAAGTAGGGGCTACAATTACTATACAAGGTACGCAACAAAAGGGTAGCCATATTATCCCACGTGGTGAAGAATGTTCCTCAGGGACCGTTGTCATACCAAAGGGGTCAGAAATAACCGCTACGGTACAGACGATTTTGACCGGACTAGGTTGCACAGATGTATCTGTGTATGCGATGCCACGTATTCTTGTGCTTACATCGGGCCATGAAGTTATCGAACCTGGGGAACCTTTAACTGCCGGTAAAATCTATAATTCAAATCGCATGATGATTTGTAGCTTGCTAAATGATTTAGGGTTTCGGCGCGTTACACATTATCATGTAAGCGATGCACCGGATAAATTAGACTCAGAAATTAAACGCGTTCTTGAACTCGCTGAACAAGCAGATATCATCATTAGCTCTGGCGGTGTATCCGTAGGTATGTTTGATACAATGCCTCTTATATATGAAAAATTAGGAGCTAAGACCTTATACGGTCGCATTCAAATGCGCCCAGGTGCAGCCTCTTATGGGGCCATTACGCCTAAAGGTCAACTTATCTTTGGATTATCTGGCAATCCTGGTGCAGCATTTAATGGTTGGCACCTACTAGTGGTACCTACCTTGCGTAGATATAAAGGTATTAAAAATTGGTCCACCCCAGTACTTAATTGTATAATGGACTGCGATTTATCTAAACGTAATGCCTTTGATCGCTACGTGCAAGGCAAGGTCATATTTGGTGATGGACAACCACGTTTTGTAGCCAATCGTCACTTTAATAGTAGTAGTATGCTCGGACTATATACCGTTAATGCTTTAGCTTGTATCCCCCAAGGCGTTCATGAAGTACATGAAGGAGATACCTTTAATGTATATCTATTAGGGCTGATACCTGCGATTTAAACTATATAATTCAATTCTGTTGCTATAGATACTGAAATTAAATCTCAATTAATTTATAATAAACGTAACGAAAGGATAATCCTTTTAGTTACATCAATTGAGTTTTGACAAAATGTATTTTAATCTACTTTTAACTACTTTTTCAATTATATAGTTATATAAGGAGTGATTTCTATGAGTAAGACTTTCACAAAAAATATCCCAGTCAACGAAATTTTACATCTAAGCGACCGTTTAGAGTATAAAGAGGGGCAAGTGATTAGTATTACGATTGCCCAAAATGAACGACTCAGCATTACCTTGTTTGCGTTGCCTAAGGGTGAAGAAATCTCTACTCATGTAACTGTAGGTGATGCGATTGTGCAAATCCTCGATGGTGAGGCTCACATCGTCGTCGGCGATGTGGAACACAATGTGAAAGCTGGTGAAACCTTGATCATGCCATCTGACGTGCCTCATAGCCTTGATGCTCGAGAAAACTTCAAGATGCTGTTGACCGTCGTTAAATAAATATATCATAATAAATGCATCCCTTGTGTTTTTGAGGGGTGCATTTTTTATGGGGGATATTAGTTATTATGGATTATTTTCACTACACCTATAAACATAATCACATAGATTTTAGCAGCCATATATACAAGGTTAGTACGTATCATTACAATTGGCAAACGTTTCTTGCCAGACGCTCCAAGTTATCAACCAGATGGTGCTTTTGAAGGTAATGATGATTATAGCCATGTACCATCTTGGAAGAAATGGACTTCCGCACTTGTATTGATTTTGACAGTTGGTGCTATGATTTTTGAAAAACAATTAGGTGTAAAACTCTATGTAAGCGCATGGGTAGGTGCTCTTGTATTAGTTGCTACTAATGTTATTAGTGAAAGTGCAGCTGTTAGATCTATCGATATGAAAACAATCATGCTCTTCGCTGGCTCTATGGCCCTTGGGGATGCAATGGTTAAAACAGGTACTGGTTCTGTAATTGCAGATATTATCGTGAATAGCCTTGGTGCTAGTCCATCTCCAATTTAGTATAGTGGCACTCGTATTATTACCAATCTTATTCCCGTTCTAATATAATATGGTTTTAGAAGAAGCTTTAAGACAAATTGTGTTAAAGCTTCTTTTTTATGGAAATTATTAATTTATCTGTGCTTTTATAGATTGATTAGAAAAAACAATATACATATAAGTAATAAAAAATTAGACATAATCCATACTTTCACATATAATAGAAAGGTAACGAGTGTACAAATATACATTCACAGTAGACAAAACAGGTGTATATGAGGAGGAATTATGCTTACCGATATTGAAATAGCTCAACAAAATAAGATGGAAAAAATTCAGGTTATTGCTGATAAATGTGGTCTTACTCCTGATGATATTGAACAATATGGCCATTATAAAGCGAAAATTTCCTTTGATGCCATTAAACGTTTAGAGAATAAAAAAGATGGTAAGTTAGTTCTCGTTACGGCGATTACGCCAACTCCAGCAGGGGAAGGTAAATCTACCACTACTATTGGTTTGGTACAAGCGTTGAATAAAATTGGTAAAAATGCCATTGCTGCACTTCGTGAGCCATCCTTGGGTCCTGTATTTGGTATAAAAGGTGGCGCCGCTGGTGGTGGCTATGCACAAGTAGTACCAATGGACGATATTAATTTGCACTTTACTGGCGATATGCATGCCATTACGGCAGCGAACAATTTATTGTCTGCTATGATAGACAATCACATTCACCAAGGTAACGAGTTAGAAATTGACTTACGCCAAATTTCTTGGACTCGTGTGCTCGACATGAATGACCGTGCATTGCGAAATGTAACGGTGGCCCTAGGTGGCAAAGTATGTGGTTTCCCACGGGAAGATCATTTCATGATTACTGTTGCCTCTGAGATTATGGCTGTTTTGTGCTTGGCGAAGGACTTAGAAGATTTGAAAGCTCGCTTTGGACGCATCGTGATTGGTCCAAATCTTAAAGGTGAACCAGTGTATGTACATCAACTCGGTTGTGAAGGGGCAATGGCTCTTCTCATGAAAGATGCTATAAAACCGAATCTTGTACAAACTTTGGAGCATACACCGGCTATTGTTCATGGCGGTCCATTCGCTAATATTGCTCATGGTTGTAACTCTGTGGTAGCTACAAAATTAGGCTTAAAACTAGGCGATATTGTTGTAACAGAGGCAGGCTTCGGTGCTGATTTAGGGGCGGAAAAATTCCTCGATATTAAATGTCGTTATGGTGATCTTTTTCCTAATGCTATCGTAATTGTAGCTACTTTGCGTGCCCTTAAAATGCATGGTGGTGTACCAAAACAAGAGTTAAATACGGAAAATGTAGAAGCTGTAACAAACGGTTTTAGTAATTTACGTAAAGCTATTGAAAATATGCGCTTCTTCGGTGTACCTGTGATGGTTGCTATTAATAAATTTGTTACTGATACGGATGCAGAAATTGCGGAGTTAACACGTTTATGTAATGAATATGGCGTGCCTGTAGAGCTCAATGAATGTTGGGAAAAAGGTGGCGAAGGCGGTATTGATATGGCGAAACGCGTTGTGGAACTTGTGGAAGGCAGCGAACCAACACCTACATTCGTATATGAATTAACCGATAGTATTGAAGACAAAATCGGTAAAATCGTTCGCACCATTTATGGCGGCGACGGTGTTACCTTTGATGGAAAAGCGAAAAAACAAATCGCTCAACTAAAAGAGTGGGGGCTAGATAACTTACCAGTATGTATGGCGAAAACCCAATATTCTTTGTCTGATAATCCAGCATTATTAGGGGCCCCAACAGGATTTACAATTAATGTAACGGATATTCGTGTTGCTAACGGTGCAGGATTCCTCGTATGCCGTACAGGTGATGTTATGGTTATGCCTGGTTTACCTAAACGTCCTGCTGCACTTAACATGGATATTGATGCAGACGGCACTATTAAAGGATTGTTCTAATCATATGTTATTGTAATTGATATAGTATTTGTATTGACATAGTATACAGAGGGGGCAATGGCCCCCTTTGTTATTGAGGAGTATATATGGATTTATTGACGAGTTCTGTAAAAGATTTTGTAGCGGCAACCGCATCAAAGGAACCTACTCCAGGTGGCGGTGCTATTGCAGCGTTGACGGCAGCTACGGGGGCAGCATTGGCTGAAATGGTAGCAAATTTAACCTTTGATAAAAAAGGTTACGAAGATGTGCAAGAGGAGATGCATCTTTTACAACAAAAAGCAGAGGTTATTCGTGAGAAAGCGCTTTCACTAGCACAAGCAGATGCTAATGTATTTAATTTGTTTATGGATGCCTTGGCATTGCCCAAAAATACGGATGAAGAAAAAATGGCGCGTACTGCTGCGATTCAACAGGCATATAAGGATGCGGCTAGTGTACCTTTAGAAATAGGCATGATTAGTTATGAAATATTTGATCTTGCCTATATTGCGGCTACGAAGGGTAACCAAAATCTCATTACTGATGGTATTATTGCAGCTATTAATGCAAGAGCTGCAGTAAAGGCAGCCTTTTTAAATGTGCGTATCAATATATCTGGCATTAAGGATGAACGCTACGTAGCTGATTTAAAAGCGCAAATGACTCAAATTGAATCTGAATTAGATGAAAAGGAAGCATCCATTTTAGCCTTGTACAAATAAATGGACGATAACATACTTTTATAGTCTTAATGTTCGGAAAATATAAAGATAGAGGGCCTTAGAAAATAAAATTTCTGAGGTTTCTCTTTTTCTATTGTTAAAATCCGAATAATAACGTAAGATATAAGTGTAATGTTTGTAGTTTAGAGAACAGGAGACCATTATGTCAGAACAAAACAATACTGTTGATTCTATGTTGCCAATACCAAAGCTGTTTGCCTATGGTTTACAACACGTATTAGCAATGTATGCCGGTGCTGTAGCGGTACCAATCATTATTGCGCAAGCAATGCATTTGCCTGTAGAGGATTTAATTCGACTTATTACAGCGGACTTGTTTACTTGCGGTATTGCCACACTTATCCAAACATTAGGGTTTGGCAATATTGGTGGTCGTATCCCGATGATTCAAGGTGTAACCTTTGCCTCTGTTGGACCTATGGCCATGATTGGGGCCCAACATGGTATGACCGCTATTTACGGTGCCATCATCATAGCCGGTATTTTTACTTTCTTAGTAGCACCATTTTTTAGTCGTTTGATTCGACTCTTCCCACCTGTTGTAACAGGCACCATTATTACAATCATTGGTATTAATCTCATGCCTGTAGCTGTAAACTGGATGGGGGGCGGTGTAGGCAATCTGCAGTTTGGTAGTCTTACCAACATCGGTCTTGGGTTCCTCACATTCCTAATCGTTATCTTTACCTATAAATTTGCCAAAGGTTTTCTTGGTAACCTTTCCGTTTTAATTGGTCTTATTGGTGGTACGGCTATTGCCTTTGCCATGGGTGTAGCTAATTTTGCTGAGGTTGGCAAAGCTCACTGGGTGGCTATGATTGAACCATTCTACTTTGGTATGCCAACATTTGATTGGGCATCTGTACTTTCCATGGTAGTCGTTATGCTCGTTGTTATGGTTGAAACAACTGGCGATAGTATTGCTATTGGTGAGATTGTAGATAAAAAAATCGGTCGCAAGGAATTGGCATCCATTATCCGTGCCGATGGTCTTTCCACTGTTATTGGCGGTATCCTTAACAGCTTCCCATATACAGCATTTGCTCAAAACGTTGGTCTTATCGCTGTAACACGCGTTAAAAGCCGCTTTGTAGTAGCTGCATCTGGGGTAATCTTAATTTTATTAGGTTTATTCCCTAAATTGGCTGCCGTTGTAGCAAGCATTCCAAATTCAGTGCTCGGCGGTGCTGGTATTGCTATGTTTGGTATGATTATTGCTAGCGGTATCCGTTCTCTTGGTAAAGTTAATTTTGATGGTAATCAAAACTTGATGCTTGTTGCTATTAGTATTGGTGTATCCATGATTCCTATTGCAGCACCAACATTTTATGCACATTTCCCTGCATGGGCTCAAATTATTTTGAAATCTGGTATTACCTTTGGTAGTATCATGGCCATCCTCCTTAACCTATTGCTTAATGGCGTAAATAAGGGTGATGAATTTAAAGAAATGGGCCGTCGTTAATCGGCTTTCACCATTATTCATACGAAGAACTCTACTCATAATGGGTAGGGTTCTTTTCTTGAAAGTAATAATCCTAAAATAGTGACTAAACTCACAGGGGTTACACCTATATACTATGGTATAATAAATTGATAAATTTAGATGATTTGTTCCCATAAGAAGGGAAGGAGTTTATGGCTGAAGGTAAGATTATTGCCATCTCCATTAGCGAGAAAAAAGGGCAAAAGAAACATAATATTGAATCTGCCAATCTCATCGTAGATCACGGCATGGAAGGCGATGCACACGCAGGTAATTGGCATCGCCAAATTAGTTTACTCGGCATTAAGAGTATTGAGCATATGCGCGATAAGGGGGCCGATGTAAAACCTGGTGATTTTGCTGAAAATATCACCGTCGAAGGTATTGTATTGTATGATTTACCGGTCGGTACAAAGTTACAACTAGGTCCTGAGGTGTTATTAGAGGTCACACAAATTGGTAAAGAATGCCATCAGGGCTGCGAAATTATGAAACAAGTTGGATCTTGTATTATGCCTACGCAAGGAATTTTTGGTAAAGTTCTAAAAAATGGTACAATTAACGTAGGTGATGACGTATCCATTATTAAATAAGGATGTAAAGAGGTGTACTATGAAGGACGCATGGGGCCGAACAATTGAATATGTACGTCTATCTTTGACAGATGCGTGCAATTTTTGCTGCCCTTATTGCAGACCAGCAGAGATTACACCACAAAGCCAACATCAACTATTATCTGTAGATGAATGGATGACTATTTTAGGTGCATTTCATCAATTGGGGGTAAAAGCCGTACGCCTTACAGGTGGTGAGCCGTTATTATATCCTCATATTGAAGAGTTATTAGCACGTATCAAGCAAACCGGATGGTTTGAAGATATATCCATGACTACTAATGGTAGTTTATTGGCACCGCGGGCTAAGAAATTGAAAGAACTCGGTTTGAACAGAGTCAATATTAGCCTTGATTCCCTTGATAGCGATGCTTTTGCTCTATGTGTGGGCAAAGCTAACCAACTCGACTCCGTTCTAAGTGGTATTCAAAGTGCTATTGATGCAGGCTTTATTTCTGTTAAAATTAATACTGTGTTATCCCGACATTGGACTGATGATGAAGTTCACGATTTGTTACATTACGTAGAAACTTGGCCTGTGATTTGGCGCTTTATTGAATATATGCCATTTCAGGGGGATGCGTTTCATGGACCGACCTTCGATGAATGGAAGGCTCAATTAGAACGTGTCAGCGGTGGTATCCTTACCGAAAATCATGGTGTGTACGGTTTTGGACCTGCCATGTATTATAATTTACCGAGTGGTAAGGAGATTGGGTTCATATTCTCAATGTCTCATAGTTATTGTGATACATGCAATCGTGTTCGTCTTACTTCAGATGGTCAAATGCGACTCTGCCTTCTACGTGATGATGAGGCCGATTTAGTATCTCTTGTACGTCGAGGACTAAGTGAAACTGAACTCGCCAGTCATATTGAATGGGCACTACAACGTAAACAAGAACGTCATGATGGTGTTACAATGGATCAACCAGAACGCCCTATGTGGCGCATCGGAGGATAGTATGGGATTCTTTGATTTTCTGAAACCGAGAAATAAGGAGTTTGTCGAATCCTGTTGGCCTGGTGGTAAAATGTTGCAAGTCCACATGGAATACGATACACAAAAACTTATATTTACCTATATAGGCCGTTATGGATTACAATTTAGAGTGCCTAAGGCTGATGTAACCGACATTATTGTGAAAGAAGTAAGTCGTACTCATAGTGTTATTCAAATTTACCAAGGCGACGTATGTGCGGGAACCACGGATATCATTCCTACAGAGGCTTGTGAAACGATAAAGAATTGGATGCTAGAATTCTAATATCCTATGTATATAGATATGGTATAAATCAAATTGATATATTTTATGGGAATGTAATAAATATTCTTTACATTCCTATAAAATAAGCATATAATAATTCATGTCATGGACCACTAGCTCAGCTGGCAGAGCACCTGACTCTTAATCAGGGTGTCCAGGGTTCGAACCCCTGGTGGTCCACCAAAATAAACCCGCACGGTTGTGCGGGTTTTTCTTTTGACATCACTTTTATCAGGTTACCTTTTGACATCATTTTGACATTAATTAAAAGTTGACTTTTAGGGAGATTAAAATGAAACTAGAAGATATAATTTTATTCTGATAAATATCGCATAGACAATAAATTAATAATCACTTATGATTGGTATATAGTACTATTTCTCATTAGGAGGATCCCAAATGGCAGTAGATGTATCTAGAACACAAGATGTATATAAAGATGCGGGTCAAAGTGTCAATTTCACAACATTATTATTAAATCGTAAAGATCGCGATGCAGAATTAGAAGTTATTCAAGATATGGCGGATCGCATTCAAGCCATTAAACGTTCTGTTAGTATTCGTGCTAATGGCGAAGGCTTGGGTATTGCTTTTGGCTTTAGCCGTAAAGCATGGGCTTATTTATTCCCTAATGCACCTGTACCAAAAGAGTTAGAAGACTTCCAAGGTATTAAAGGTGACAAACAAGACGTGCCAGCTGTAGCGGCTGATTTGTTCTTACATGTACGTTCCAATGATGAATCTGTTACATATACCGTAGTGGATCAAATCATGGAATTCTTACGTCCTATTACATCCGTAGTTGATGAAACTCATGGTTTCCATTATGAACAAGGTCGTGCCATTATCGATTTTGTTGATGGTACGGAAAATCCTGTAGGACAAGAAGCAGTAGAGTGGGGCGTTATCGGTGATGAAGACCCTGAATTCACTAATGGTTCTTATGCATTTGCACAAAAATATGAACACGACCTTGATGCTTGGCGCGCACTTCCTACAGAAATGCAAGAAAAATTCATTGGCCGTCGTAAATTCAGCGATATTGAATTGGAAGATGATGAAAAAGATCCAGCAGCTCACAATGTAGTAGCTCAAGATAATCGCGATGATGAAGAACATAAAATCGTTCGTATGAATGTACCATTTGCACAACCTGGTCAAGGTGTGCGTGGCACATATTTCATCGGCTATGCTCGTTACTGGGATGTAACGAAAACAATGCTTACAAACATGTTTACTCAAAACGATAAATTGTTAGATTATTCTAAACCTATTACAGGCATGCTATTCTTTATTCCATCCCTTGATACATTGGATGCTATTGCAGAAGGTGAATTATAATCGTTGTCTTTTGACGATATATATAATGATAAAATAATATGCAATAAAACCTATAGGAAGCGCCCTTTTAGGGCGCTTTTATGCTATAATTAAAGAATATTATTGATTCCATAGAATTTAGTTTGTAGAGGTTGCCCATGAATTATACAAGTACACGTGGCACTGTTGCCGTAAATGAAACATATGCATTATTACATGGTTTGGCAGAGGATGGCGGTTTATACGTACCAGCTTTGTTCCCAACGAATTGCTTAAGCTATAACGACATTAAAGATAAATCTTACCAAGAGGTTGCTACTGTTGTATTAGCAAAATTATTTCCTTGCTTCTCCGAAGCACACCTTAAGGAAATGATTAACTCCGCTTACAGCGATGCAAACTTTAGCACTCGCGATATTGCGCCTTTACATTCTTTACTTGAAAAAGTATCCGTATTGGAACTATTCCACGGTCGTACACAAGCATTTAAAGATATGGCGCTTTCACTATTTCCATATTTATTGGTAGCAGCGAAAGAAGCAGAAGGCGAAGATAAAGAGGTTCTTATCTTGACGGCTACATCTGGTGATACAGGTAAGGCTGCCCTTGAAGGTTTTAAGGATGTACCTGGTACACATATTCAAGTATTCTATCCAACTGATGGCGTTAGCCCTATGCAAGCGGAACAAATGCAAAAGCAAGAAGGCGCTAATGTTAATGTAACGGCTATTCATGGCAATTTTGATGACGCTCAACAATTCTTGAAACGTTTATTCGTCGATGCAGACACAGCAAAAGAAGTGGCTGAAAAAGGCGTTATGTTCTCTAGTGCGAACTCCATTAACATCGGCCGTTTGGCACCGCAAGTAGTATACTATGTGAATGCTTATGCTGAGCTTGTTGCACAAGGTGCTATCCATGAAGATGAAGCGTTTAATGTAGTGGTTCCAACAGGTAATTTTGGTAACATCTTGGCTGCTTACTATGCTAAAAAGATGGGGATTCCTATCGGTAAATTGATCTGTGCATCTAATCAAAATAATGTGCTTACTGATTTCTTCAGAACTGGTACATACGATATGAATCGTCCATTCTATACGACGATTTCTCCATCTATGGATATTCTTGAGTCCTCTAACTTTGAACGTTTCTTGTACTATATCTCCGGTGAGGATAGTGAAAGAACAGCTCAATGGATGAAGGATTTGAAATCCACAGGTAAATTATCTGTCAATGAAGAAGAATTTAAACGTGTACAAGCTAATTTCAGTGGTGCCTATGTAAATGACGAAGAAACAAAGGCCATTATTGAGCAAGTGTATAACTCCTATGGCTATTTAATGGATCCTCATACAGCTGTTGCGATGGGCGTGTATATGAAAGAATTAGAAGCTCATCCAGAGGATGGTGCTCGTCATACAATCATCGCATCTACTGCACATCCATTTAAATTCCCAACACCTATTTGTGAGGCCCTTGATATTAAGGTTGGTTCTACGCCTTATGAAAGCTTGGATAACATCTCTGCTGTAACCGGTGTAGCATTCCCTAAACAATTGGCTGCGTTAAAGGCTAAATCATTACGCTTTACAAAAGCCATCGACAAAGAAAATATGAAACAAGAAATTCTAGATTTTGTCGATACATTCTCTAAATAATACTATGCCGCCTCTCCTTGGAGGGGCGGTTTCGTATTGTATTGGTTATCGATATATTGTATTGATGAGATAGGGGGATATATGGCGAAAAAAGGTTTAATTTATGCACTCCTTTCGGCACTATTGCTGAGTACCATGAATTTGTTCGTTAAGATGCTAGGATCTAATATTCCATCCGGAGAGATTGCTTTCTTTCGCGGATTATTTGGCACCATTGCTGTCCTTGTCGTTATGTATATGAAGGGTATCCGGTTTTCCACGGAGGACCGGGGACTGCTTGTTATGCGAGGTCTCTATGGCGGTTTTGGCATGGTGTGTAACTTTATAGCCTTGGTACATATGAAGATGTCTGATGCTACCATATTGTTTCAAACATCGGGAATTTTCGTGTTTATCTTTAGTGCCTTTTTCCTTAAGGAGCGCGTTCCGAAGGGCGCTGGTAAATGGCTTATCTTAATCTTCATAGCCGTAATGGTTATGGTTAATCCATTTAGTTATGGCGGATTTACTTGGTATGCCTTAGTTGCCATCTTAGGTGCAGCGTTATCTGCCGCTGCGTATACAACAATTCGCTCCATTAGTAAGCATGGACAACATAGTAATTTTGAAATCATGGCTTATTTCTTAATTACCGGAATGATTGCGGGCCTTGTGACGACAGATGGATTTGTTATGCCTCAAGGTCAAGAATGGCTAATTATTACTGCTATTGGCGGTATAACCGTAGTGGCACAATTCTTCTTGACGGGTGCTTTTATTACAACGAATGCTGTTGTAGCTCAATTCTTGCAATATGTAGGCGTATTCATTAGCTCATTCTATGGATTTTTATTCTTTGGTGAAAGTCTATCCATTGAAACTGTGGGGGCTGGCATTGCCATGTTTGTGGCGTCCGTTATGTTGGCACGATTAAAAGAGCAAGATGGACCTATTCGGGCAGGCAAAATTATAGAGGAAAAAACAAAATAAATGTCGAATACTATATAAGTAGTATTGGTGCATAATTAAGATGCGACCATCAATTAGGGATGTTATTGTATGGTTGCATCTTTTGGTATATTGTAGGAGTGTGATGGCTATGTTTATGGAGTGGATTAAAATTGAGAATTACCGTAATATCGTAGATGTTGAACTACACTTTCACAATGATATCAATTACTTTGTAGGCGAAAATGCAGTGGGAAAATCCAATTTTCTTGACCTCTTAGAGCAAATGATGAATGCACGAGGTTTTCAAGAAAGTGACTTTGCTGATGTACATAGACCGATACGCATTGAGTGTAAAATGTCCTTTTCTGAGCTCACTACATCATTTCAGGATATGATTGGTCCAGAAGATGGCATGTATCTACGCCTTGAACAAGTGGTACAAGAGGTATATCCACGACTCTATAAGGTGGATGGAGAAAAATTGACACCGATACCATTGTATATGTTGCGACATACAATATATATGTGTCATCGCGATACATCGGAGGCGGAACTTTATTCCATTCCTACATTGGTGTATATGGAACTGGGGAAACAGCTAGTTAACTATCTGCCTAAGACTGGATTGACATCAGATAATGCCATCGCATTAGATAGCTTTATCAATGTAAGAATGGGGCTTGATCCCGAATGTGTTCTTAATATTCAGCGTCTTGTAGAACTATTAACATCTTCTACAGAGGCAAACTTAATTCATAAGTATTCCATAGATAATGTACGCCTTATCATGGCGGTAGCGCTAAAAATTTTGGCTCAAATTTACATGAAGGTGCACAGTGCATCCTCCAATTTAGAATCATTGCTCGTGTATGACAGTGAAGGCCGTCGATTTTTACCTGTCTTTATCAGCGTAGATGAGCCGGAATTGCATTTGAGTCCTTATTTGCAACGAGCCGTATTAAACTATTATCGTCAAATTGCGACCAATGAAAATGCTGAATTTTTAGCATTAATTAAACAGTTATTTCAAATTGATGGACTATTGGGTCAATTATTTGTGGTAACTCATAGTACCGATGCATTGGTAGACGATTATCGTCATATTATACGCATGTATCGTGATGAAACGGGTCTCGTTCGCGCAGCATGCGGGGTCACATTTAAATTTGCTCGCGAAGTAGAGAAACATTTGATTATGCATTTTCCTGAAGCGAAGGAAGCCCTCTATGCACGTTGTATCATCTTGGTGGAAGGAGAAACTGAATATGGTAGTTTTGCAGGCATTGCCAAAAAGCTAAATGTTGATTTTGATTACTTTGGTATTTGTCTTATCAATGCTCGTGGTGAGTCATCTATCAGCAAACTCCATAAATTATTTAAAAGCTTTGCCATTCCTACGGTGGCATTGTATGACCGAGATGTAATGGATAAGCATAGTAAGAAACATGCTAATATATTTTACACGGACGAAATTTGTTTTGAAATGGATGTAGTATCGCATCTAATTCATCACCACCATCGGGATATATTGGATACGATTGTACAAGATATCATTGATACCGGTAGAGGGATGGTGACGAAGGATATGGCTCGTCGTGGCTTTTCTAAGTTGGGTGTAGATGACCGCCAAGCTGTACAGCGTTGTTTGAAAAATATTAAGGCGAAAGATATAGAAACATTACTGTTGTATTATTTCTCTTGGTTTTATAGTAATAAAGGTGTTATTGTGGGCCGTAGAATTGCACACTATATACCTAAGCATGTGGTTCCACCAGTATTTATTGCAGTTATTGAAAGAGCTAAGGAATTATCGCTTGAATCGTCTGTTATCAAAATAGGGTGATAAGCATATCAAAAACTTTCAATTAACTATATTGAAAAATATTGATATAAATAAGGTTTTCTTTTATGATATATAAGGTTAATCTGACTGGAATGAATTTAAATATGAGTGAGTAGGAGTTAGACATGAAAGAATTTATCAAAGAGTTTAAAGAGTTCGCATTCAAAGGGAACATGATGGACCTCGCTGTAGGTATGATTATTGGTGCAGCTTTCACAGCATTAGTGAATTCTGTAGTTAGTAATTTATTCATGCCTTTGATCAGTTTGTTCACAGGTGGTATTGATTTCAGCAATCTATATTTGCCATTGAGTGCAGGATCTAAGGAGGCATTTATGAATGGTGCTGATATTGCAACAGCTCGCGCTGCCGGTGCTGTATTGCCTTACGGTACATTTATTACGGATCTCATTCAATTCTTAATCTTAGCATTTGTTGTATTCTTAATGATTCGCGCGTTGACGAAGCTAATGCAAAGTGCTAAGAAAGAAGCTGAAGAAGCACCAGCAACTACAAAAGAATGTCCATTCTGTAAAACAGAAATCAATATTGATGCAGTTAAATGTCCTAACTGTACATCTGATTTGAAATAATCAACACGCCAAGAAAGAGTTCTAGGAGCACAACGCTTTTAGGACTCTTTTTGTTTGAAGTTAGCTATGAATTTTGGTAAATTTCCGATTATAGGATACAATATAGATACATAGATTTTTTGTTGTAAATCATATGCTGTGTAAGCAGTAGAAACTATATAGTGAAGGGATGAAATCATTATGGAACGTAAACCGTTAGTAGTAGTACCGGGCTTGGTACGACGCGATGCCATCGAGTATTTAAAGAAGCATGTGGACGTACGTCAATGGACGGAAAAAACTAAAATGCCTAGAGATGTTTTAAAGGAATGGTTACGCGATGCGGATGGATTGTGGTCTATCAATTCTATATCGGTTGATGCAGATCTTGTGAAAGACGCTCCTAATTTAAAGGTCATTGCACAGGCCTCAGTAGGTTATGATAATGTAAAAATTGATGAACTTACAGCTGCAGGAATTCCTTACGGCAATACGCCAGGTGTTCTAAATGAAACCGTAGCAGAACTCGCATTCACATTGATTGCTACGGCGAGTCGTCGCATTATTGAAAATGCAGCCTTTGTAAAAAATGGTCGTTGGGCTGAACGTCCTTCTAATATTAAGGGCTTTGATTTGAGTCGTCGCACATTGGGTATCATTGGTATGGGCGCCATTGGTATTTCTATTTCTCGGCGTGCTCGTGCCTTTGGTATGACCGTTGTATATCATAATCGCCATCAACGTAATGACGATACATTGTATAGAACAACGTATATGGAATTAGATGAGCTACTTGCTACGAGTGATGTGGTATGCATTATGGCCCCACTTACGGATGAAACGTATCATATGTGCGATGCCGAGTTCTTTAAGAAAATGAAAAAGACCGCATTGTTTGTCAATGTAGGTCGTGGTGCCATCGTTGATACCGATGCACTCATCGATGCCCTTAAAACCGGTGAAATCGACTATGCTGCTCTCGATGTAACAGATCCAGAACCACTACCGGCAAATCATCCGTTGTTGAGCATTGATAATTGTTTAATTGTTCCTCATATTGGTTCTTATACAGATCGTACGCGATATGATATGTCCATGTTGACAGCGAATAATATCATTGCTGGTGTTCATAAAAAAACTCTACAAACATGTGTTAATGAAGAGGTGAATTATTAAATGTGCGGTCCTATATAAAATATGGTAAAATAAAAGAATATTTATCGTATGGAGGTTGTAACGTTGGAACATAAAGATACTGAACAAACTGTAGCTCCTGAAGAAGTTGTATCCATTAACTTTATCGAAGCTGAAATAAATAAAGATAATGAGGAAGGCGTATACGGTGGCCGTGTACATACGCGATTCCCACCAGAACCAAATGGGTATTTACATATCGGTCATGCTAAGTCTATTTGCCTTAACTTTGGCTTAGGTGAAGAATATAAAGGCTTAACCAATTTACGCTTTGATGACACAAATCCAGAAAAGGAAGATGTGGAATATGTAAATTCCATTAAAGAAGACGTGGAATGGCTTGGATTCAATTGGGATGGCGACGTACGCTATGCATCTGATTACTTTGGCAAAATGTATGATTATGCCAAAAAGCTTATCACTTTGGGTAAGGCTTATGTAGATGATCAAACAGCAGAAGAAATCCGTCAAACGCGTGGCGATTTCTCTACGCCAGGTACAAACAGCCCATATCGCGATCGTTCTGTAGAAGAAAATTTAAAACTCTTTGAAGAAATGAAAGAGGGTAAATATAAGGATGGCGAAAAGGTGTTGCGCGCCAAAATTGATATGGCAGACCCTAATATCGTCATGCGCGATCCTGTATTGTATCGTATTGTAAATGCTGCTCATCATCGTACAGGCTCTGAATGGAGCATTTATCCAATGTACGACTTTGCACATCCTATCGAGGATGCTATTGAACGCATTACCCATTCAGTATGTACTTTGGAGTTTGAAGTGCATCGCCCATTGTATAATTGGGTTCTCGAAGACTGGGAAGACACTGAAAAACCTCGCCAAATCGAGTTCGCTCGTTTAAATGTAACAAAAATGGTTATGTCTAAACGTAAATTGCGTGCTCTCGTAGAGGCTGGCCTCGTATCCGGTTGGGATGATCCTCGTATGCCTACTATTTCTGGCTTGCGCCGTCGTGGCTATACACCAGAAGCCATCCGTGATTTCTGCGACCGCATTGGTGTCGCTAAGGCGGATAGCACTGTAGATATTGCATTGCTTGAATTCTGTATTCGTGAAGATTTGAAATTAAAAGCTCCACGTCCAATGGTTGTCATCGATCCTGTTAAGGTTATTATCGATAATTATCCAGAAGGTCAAACAGAACCTTGTGTGGTTGAAAATAATCCAGAAAATGAAGAACTCGGTACTCGTGAAGTTATGTTTGGTCGCGAAATTTATATTGAGCGCGCCGACTTTATGGAAGAACCGGTTAAGAAATTCTTCCGCTTGGCTCCGGGGAAAGAAGTACGCTTAAAAGGTGCTTATTTCATTACTTGCCAATCTGTTGTAAAGGATAAAAACGGTACCATTACCGAAATCCATTGTACCTATGACCCTGAAACGAAGAGCGGCAGTGGTTGCACACGTAAGGTAAAGGGGACATTGCATTGGGTTGAGGCTTCTACGGCTGTAGATATTGAAACTCGTTTATATGATTACTTGCTTAAAGAAGAATCCGATGGTAAAGACTTCTTAGCTGATTTTAATCATGAATCGTTACAAGTTATGCACAGTAAAGGTGAAGAAAGCCTTGCTAATACTGTTCCTGGCGATAGATTCCAATTCTTGCGCCAAGGTTATTTCGTAACTGATAAGGATAGCACTGCCGATCATATTGTGGTAAACCGCATCGTAGGTTTACGTGATACATGGGCAAAACAACAAAAGAAATAGTTGTGATTATACCGCCCCTTTAAGGGGCGGTTTTGTTTAGGAGAAAACTATGAAATCGATGATAGCTTTAGCTCTCGCTGGTGTTGTAGCGATGAGCACACCTGTACTTGTTGAGGCGGCTAATATTAATGCTAGTAAATATGCAGCTGCATATGGAACGTATAATGGTATGAAACTTAACGAAGGTGTTACGATTTATGCCAATGCGCCAAAAGCGTTATTCGCCGGCGCAGGTAAAACCGATGTAAAAACCGCTCTTATGCAAGCTGGTGCCAGCCGTGCCGAAGTATATATGCTTAATGTAAAACGAGAAAATGAAATGAATTACGCTGTATTTGCAAATGTGGTCGTAGGTAGTAAACATAATCTTGTTAATACAAAGCATGTGAGCGCTGATGCTAGCGACGTCGGTAATTTGGTGGCATCTATCAATGGAGGCAAAGCTACTGAGCTAGGCCAATACCAAGTAGTGACACCTTTGTCTAAGCATAATAAAGCATATGTAGGTGCACTAAAATATACAAGTAAAGATAATAATAATTCTTATAATGAGATTCTTCATGTTGCTGTTTCTGAAAGTAAATATGAGGGCCCTAATGTGCGATTTATCGCTATAGATGAAGAGAGTGATGCTAAAGTATTTCCTCGCGTGAATAACTTGCTAACTGGTAAATAATAAATAATTATTGAAATAAATTATCAATTATCTTGACAATATTTCTCATCAAGAGTACTATGTGTATATAGTAATCGATCTCAAGAAATGAGACGGATTCTATATAGATATGCAACAGGCAGGTACGACTATGATGGATTCAATTGACAATATCATTGGATTTCATTGTGCACCGGCAATTCGAGGCATTAAGGTCTCGAATTTGGTTTCGATTCCACGGGACATGAATGAACAAATCCAATTCGTTTTGACTGAATATAATAAAGAGTTTAATGAAAAGGGTTTATTCTTCTTTGAATTATGTCGCTGTAAGGCACGTAGACTATTATTGGTGTTCCGTGAAACACAATTACGAGACTATGTACGGCAACCTGCGGTGATGACATTTTTGAAAGCCTACGGTTATCAAGATAGTATGGGCATTATGGAGATGCTTGAACATTTGCGATATCGTATGGAATCAAGCGTTGATTTCCCTCATGAAATTGGTGTGTTCCTTGGATATCCATTAATGGATGTGAAGTATTTTATTTCTCGTCGCGGTAATGGATACTCTATGTGTGGTGAATGGAAGGTTTACCACGATGTAGTAGATGCACAACGCTCTTTCCTATGTTACAAAGCATGTCGTGAATTTTGTCAAACTCAATTGATGTTGGGAAAAACATTTAGTTCATTGGTCGCAAGAACGGCCTAGGAGGTACAAGATGATTGGTGTAATTTTTTGGTCCGGTACAGGCAATACAGAAAAAATGGCTTATGAAGTAGCTGAAGGTATCAAAGCTGCAGGTCAAGAAGTAGAAGTAAAATCTGTTTCTGAAGTATCTGTTGATGAAGCAGCAGCTTATGATAAATTAGCTCTTGGTTGCGCTGATATGGGTGCTGAACAATTAGAAGAAGGCGAATTCGAACCATTCTACACTGAATTAGAAGGTAAATTGAGTGGTAAAAAAGTAGCAATCTTTGGCTCCTATGGTTGGGGCGGTACTTGGTTAGAAGACTGGGGCACTCGCATTAAAGATGCTGGCGGCGAATTGGTAGCTGATGGTGTTGCAATTTTGGGTGAACCAGATGATGACGGCAATGCACAATGCCAAGAATTGGGTAAAACATTAGCTAACGCATAATAACTTCATATTATATAAAGACTATAGTGATGGATGTGACATCGCTATAGTCTTTTTTTATCTATTTATGGAAAGGTGTACTGCTTTGGTATATAATTAAATAATGTTATTGCAAAGGAGACGCATTATGAAGGACGAGCGATTTATAGTTACCTACCGAATTGAAGCCGACACATATGAAGAAGCAAAGTCTATTGCTTGGGCTGTTCAAGTAGAACAAACGATTGAATTCCCTTATGAATTTGTAACTGATCCATATATTAAAAATACAATTACCGGTCGATTGGAATCTCTCGAATCGATGGCGCCAGATTCCGCATATGCAACTGTGGGAGTGATGCCTAATGTAGTGATTGATGCTTCTCGGTATTATCTAGCTCGCATTTCATATCATGCAGATACGACCGCATTAGAAGCAACGCAACTTTTAAATGTTGTATTTGGTAACTCATCGTTACAACCTTATATTTGGGTGGTAGACATAGAACTATGTCCTACATTATTTGACGTATTCAAAGGTCCACGATTTGGATTGCATGGTATTCGTAGATTGGTTGAAACGCCTACAAGACCGATGATTCAGGCTGTAATTAAACCTATGGGAACGCCTAATGAAGAACTAGCTCGCATGTGTGCAGCGTATACGCGTGGTGGCGTCGATGTTATCAAGGATGATCATGGCATTACGAACCAATCCTTTTCGCAGTTTAAGGATCGTGTAAGACGATGTGCTGCTGCGGTGCGTGAGATGAATGAAGCGCATGGCAAACACGCATTATATGCAGCTAATGTGTCTGGTGATGGCACAGACGTATTAGAACGCGCTTATTTCGCTAAAGAGGCGGGTGCTACGGCGCTTATGGTAGCCACAGGTTTAGTGGGCTCTGGTTGGTTACATAAATTGGCTACCAATGAAAAATTGCGCTTGCCGATTATTCACCATCCTGCCTATTCTGGTGGCTTCGTAAGTCCTGGTGTATCCGGCATTGCCGATTATTTACAATTGGGCTTCTTTCCTCGATTATTTGGCGCTGATATGATGGTTTTTGTATCCTATGGAGGGCGCTTTACTTTTACCCAAGAGCAATGTAAGCGTATTGCCGCGTATATTAAACATCCTGTAGGATTGGTGAAAGCAGGCTGTCCGGCTCCTGGTGGTGGCGTGACTGATGCGCGCCTTACAGAATTAGTCGAGTTGTACGGAAATGATACGATGTTTCTCGTTGGGGGCGATATGTTCCGTCGTGGACCAGATCTTGAATCAAATATGGCATATTTTGTTAATCGATTAGAAGAACTATCACAATTGAAACAATAATAGTTGTGAAAGTTGGACTTTCACTAATGCAATCGTACGGTGATTGAAAGACTTTCACCAATAGAAATAATTAATTATATGGAGTAGTTTAATGAGTGAAACCTCACCTTTAGAGGTCCATGTTCTTGCCAGCGGTAGCAAGGGTAATTGTACAGTTATAAAAAAAGGAAATTCTGTTATATTACATGATGTGGGTATTAGTTGCCGGCGCATCGTTAATGGGCTGAAAGAATTACATATCGATATGAGCCAGGTTGAGGGAATATTTATTAGTCACGAGCATACCGACCATATTGCGGGGCTACAACAACTATTAAAGCGTTTTGATATTCCTGTATATACCAAGCAAGGCACGTGGCGTGAAATCCAAGATAAGTTAATCGTTCCAAAACATCAACTAGTGGAATTGACAAAGGGGAGTTTGGAGCTTGGAAATCTTACGGTGGAACCCTTTAGTGTTAGTCATGATGCGGCAGATCCTATAGGCATCAATGTATTTTCCGGTAAAGATAAGGCAACAGTTGTCACCGATACAGGTGTGATTACGGATACTATATTGCATCGATTAGATGACAGCACATTGCTAGTCTTGGAGGCTAACTATGATCCTCAGATGTTGCGCTTCGGCCCGTATCAACTATTTTTAAAGCAACGCGTGGCCAGTGATGAAGGTCATTTGAGTAACGAAATGGCCGCACAGGCCTTACTTATGATGAAACGACCTGGTTTTATGCAGGTCATTTTGGCACATCGCTCTGAAAATAATAATAACCCTGTCCTCGTAACGCAGACGATTGGTCAAATGCTCGTCGATGGGGGCGTAAAAATTGGACCGGAAATGAAATTACAGCATGGCCAACCTAACGAAATAGTATCCATGCAGTCTGTTCATAAAAATTAGAGGTACATCTTGTATGAAGTTTCATGTAATCTGTATTGGTAAATTAAAAGAGGCTTACCTTCGTGAAGGTGTGGCCGAATTTGTAAAACGTATGCGCCCATATGGAGGCGTTACAATTACTGAATTGAATGAAAGTAAAATAGGGGATAAGCCCGGTGATGTGGACCGTAAACAAGTGGTCATAGAAGAGGGACAGCGGTTGTTAAAGGCCGTTCCTAAATCGGCATACACTGTATTGCTAGATGTATATGGTAAAACGATGTCTTCTGAAGATTTGGCCTCCATGGTATCTAAATTAGAGGTGGACGGCATCAGTGATATGGCCTTTATCATAGGTGGTGTTTTTGGGGTTAGTGACGAATTGCGTCGTTCTGTAAAATTTAAGTTATCCTTTAGCCCTATGACCTTTACTCATCAAATGGTTCGATTGTTGTTAGTGGAACAGATTTACCGCAGTGCTAAGATAAATCGCAATGAACCATACCACTGGTGATATACTTAATAAATATTATTTATATACAAATTTTGAAAAAAAGGAGTTTTCAACTCTAAGGTCGAATAGTATAATAAAGAGTAAAGTTATATGAAGGAGGAATTCCCTATGAAAATCCAAGACGTAATGAATAAATATCCTGTTACAGTTGGTAAAGATGCTCCAATTTCTGATGTAGCAGACTTATTAGTAAAATATAATTTAACTGCTGTTTCTATAGTGGATGAAGAAAATAAATTGTTAGGTATTATTTCAGAAGGTGACTTACTATATAAAAAGGTTCGCCCTCATGTACCTCATTATGTAAATGTTTTGGGTGCTAGTATTTATTACAATGGTATTGGCGAATACAATGCACAATTCAAAAAATTGTTGGCATCCCATGTATATGAATTGATGACTAGCGAAGTTATTACTACAACACCGGATAAAGATGTAGAAGAAATCGTATCCGTTATGCTTGATCAACATTTGAAAAATATTCCTGTTGTAGATAAAGAGTACCGTTTAGTAGGTATTTTATCTCGCCGTGACATTATCAAATTGATTGCAAAAGATAACTAATTATTTACATATATGTAATACTAAACAGCCACTCTACATGAGTGGCTGTTTCCTTATAATGCTAAGAATTGCATTGAATTTTCATTTATGATATTATAAGGAGTGCATAATATACTACAGAAATTTGGGCGTTTGCCCTTCAAGGAGGACATATTTTAATGAAAGCAACTGTAAATCCTGTTGATCAACACGTAGTAACTTTAACTATCGAAGTACCTGCAGCAGAAGTAGACAAAGGTATTAAACAAGCGGTAAAACGCATTGCAAACCAAGTAAACATTCCTGGTTTCCGTAAAGGCCATGCACCTCGTCGTGTATTGGAAATGAACTTTGGTAAAGAAGCTATCTTGGAAGAAGCATTTGACGTATTGGCTAGCCAAAACTATAGTGCTGCTCTTCGTGAAAACGATATCGTTCCTGTATCTGATCCAGAAACAGAACGCGTACAATTCGAAGAAGGTAAAGATTTAATCTTCAAAGTAACTGTAACAAAACGCCCAGAAGTTAAACTTGGCGATTACAAAGGCTTAGAAGCTACAAAACAAGATGCTACTGTAACTGATGAACAAATTGAAGAACAATTGAACAACATCCGCGAACAACAAGCTAAAATGGTTGTTGCTGAAGAAGGCGCTACAATTCAAAAAGACGACTTCGCAGTAATCGATTTCGCTGGTTCTGTTGACGGTAAACCATTTGATGGTGGCGAAGGTAAATCCTACCCATTACAAATTGGTTCCGGTAGCTTCATCCCAGGTTTCGAAGATCAATTGATCGGCGCAAAAGCTGGTGATGATGTAACTGTAAAAGTAACATTCCCAGAAGACTACTTCGTAGCTGAATTAGCTGGTAAAGAAGCAGAATTCAAAACTCATATCCACGATATTAAACGTAAAGAATTGCCTGAATTGAACGATGAATTCGCAAAAGAAGCAAGCTCTTACGAAACAATTGAAGAATTGAAAAACGATCTTCGCGCTAAAATGGAAGAAGAAGCATCCCGTCGTGCCATCGACACTTACAATGCTGATTTGATTCAAGCAGCTGTTAAAAATGCGACTGTAGATATTCCAGAAGTGATGATCAACGATCGCGTAGAACAAATGATTCAAGAATTGGCTATGAACATGGAAGGCCGCGGCTTGAAACTTGATGACTACTTGAAATTCTCCAATAAAACTATCGAAGATTTACGCTCTGAATACAAAGATTCCGCAGCTGAAAACGTACGCGCTGATTTAGTATTGGATGCTATTGCAACTGCTGAAGGTATCGAAGTAACTCCAGATGATATGAACCGTGAAATCTTCATTATGGCTCAAAACTTTGGGGCAGATCCTAAAGAAGTTTGGGATATTATTGCAAAAGAAGGTCGTGTAGCTATGTTAGCAGGCTCTGTAGCTCGCAAAAAAGCAGCTCGATTCATCATCGATAATGCAAAAGGTGCAGAAGCAGCAGAATAATGTTTGCTCACTAGGTACATGAAAAGGTGATTATATGTATGTACCAATCGTAGTTGAACAAGGCGAACGTGGTGAACGTTCGTATGATATTTACTCTCGCTTATTAAAGGATCGCATTATCTTTTTAGGTGGACCTATTGATGATAATGTTGCAAATGCGGTGATTGCCCAAATGCTTTTCCTAGAAGCAGAGGATCCAGATAAAGATATTCATCTATATATTAATAGCCCAGGTGGTGTTGTAACTGCTGGTATGGCTATCTATGACACGATGCAATATATTAAACCAGATGTGTCTACCATTTGCGTAGGCTCCGCTGCAAGTATGGGGGCTGTATTGTTGACAGCCGGTGCAAAGGGGAAACGTTTTGCATTGCCTCATGCGCGCGTTATGATTCACCAACCATTGGGTGGTGTACAAGGTCAAGCATCTGAAATCGAAATCCATGCCCGTGAAATTCTTCGTATGCGTGAAGAGTTAAATGGTATCCTAGCATCTTGCAGTGGCCAAGATATTGAAGTGGTAGCACGTGATACTGACCGTGATAACTTCATGAGTGCCCAAGATGCCGTTGAATACGGTTTGATTGACGAGGTGTTAACTCGCGATACTCTAGAAAGCAAGTAATGGAGGCGCTCATTGGCAAAAGATAAAGATACTATGCGTTGTAGCTTTTGCGGACGCACAAGTGATGAAGTAAGAAAACTAGTAGCCGGTCCTAATGTGTACATCTGTGATGAATGCGTAGAAGTTTGTGAACGTATCATTGAAGATGAACTTGGTGTCATCGGTACAGAAGACTTTAAATTAAAAGAATTGCCAACGCCAAAAGAAATTAAAGCTCATCTTGATCAATATGTCATTGGTCAAGATGATGCTAAAGTTTCCCTTGCGGTGGCAGTATATAATCACTACAAACGTCTACAAACAGATAATGTGGTAGATGATGTAGAACTACAAAAGTCCAATGTTCTATTTATTGGGCCTACAGGTAGTGGTAAAACATTATTGGCTCAAACATTGGCAAAAATGTTAGAGGTTCCATTTGCGATTGCAGATGCAACAAGCTTAACCGAGGCTGGCTATGTAGGGGAAGATGTAGAAAATATTCTATTAAAACTCATTCAAGCCGCCGATTATGATATTGAACGGGCTGAACGCGGTATTATTTACATCGATGAAATCGATAAGATTGCCCGTAAGTCTGAAAATCCTTCCATTACACGTGACGTGTCAGGGGAAGGTGTGCAACAAGCACTTTTAAAAATCTTAGAAGGTACTGTTGCTTCCGTGCCACCTCAAGGTGGTCGTAAGCATCCTAATCAAGAAATGTTACAAATTGATACTACAAATATTCTCTTTATTTGTGGTGGAGCATTTGATGGCATGGATAAGGTTATTACAAAACGTACTGCTAAGAAAACATTAGGTTTTGGTGCTGATGTACAACGTGCTGAAGAACGCGATGTATCTGCGATTCTAAAAGAGGTTGTACCTGAAGATTTATTGAAATTTGGTTTGATTCCTGAATTTATTGGTCGTTTGCCTGTTATGGTAACATTAGATCTATTAGATCGGGATGTATTGGTCCAAATTCTTACAAAACCGAAAAACGCATTGACTAAGCAATATGAAAAAATTCTATCCCTTGATGGTGTAGAATTGACATTTGAAGATGATGCATTAGAAGAAATCGCTGATGAAGCATTACAGCGTAAAACTGGTGCTCGTGGTTTGCGTGCCATTATTGAGAAGGTAATGAAGTATGTTATGTATGAAGTTCCATCTATGGATGATGTGGCAAAATGCATAGTTACCAGAGAAGCCGTAAAGGGCACAGGTGAACCTATACTCAAAAATGAGGCAGACAAAGACATCCAGCTGAAATCGTAATTCGAAGAAACTCATTTCTGTGTAGGAATGAGTTTCTTTTCATAATATAAATCCTTGGAGGACATATGAATTTACTCGAAGTAGGTATTCCTACCGTTCCCCTTAGAGGGATGGTTGTATATCCGAATATCGTGATTCACCTCGATATCGGTCGAGACAAATCCATCAAAGCGGTAGAAGCCGCAATGAACGAAGATCGCATTATGGCAGTGGTATCCCAAAAGGATGATTCTGTAGATGCACCTACCGTTCATGATTTAGCCCAAATGGGTACACTTGTAAAAATTAAACAAATGTTGCGCTTACCAGGTGGTATTGTTCGTGTTCTCGTTGAAGGTATTACTCGTATTCGTGTTATGAACATTACGAGCATGGATCCTTATTATGTAGGAGACTATGAACGTGTAGCATCCATTTTCGAAGATGATGTAGAACTTGAGGCGTATCGTCGTTTAGTACAGTCTAAATTCAATGAATGGGCTGATGAAGCTAAAACGATTACTGAAGAAGGCGTTACACGCGTTATGGAATTGCGTGACCCTTGTGAATTAGCTGATCAAGTAGCATTTATGCTGCCTGTTAATAATGCAAAACGACAAGAGTTACTAGAAGAATTATCTGTTGCAAGACGATTAAACATGATTGTAGGCATTCTTAATATGGAATTACAAATTTCTGATTTGGAAAATTCCATCAACAATCAAGTTCGTCAAGCTATGGAAAAAACACAAAAAGAATATTTCTTGCGTGAAAAAATTCGCGTCATTCATGATGAATTAGGCGATAAAGGCGACCCTGAGGAAGAAGCGGATGAATTAAGAGAGCAATTAAAAGCTCTTAATTTGAGCGAAGAGGTTCACAATCGTATCGATAAAGAAATTTCTCGCTATAGCCGCATGCCACAAATGATGCCAGAAGCGACCATTCTTAGAAATTATCTTGACTGGGTGCTAAGCTTACCATGGAACGATGTTACCGATGATCGTCTAGATATCAATGAAGCTAAAGATATTTTAGAGGCTGATCATTATGGCTTAGAAAAGGTTAAGAAACGTATCTTAGAATTCTTGGCAGTTCGCAAATTGACAGGTAAGAATAGCGGTTCCATCCTTTGCTTAGTAGGACCTCCTGGTGTTGGTAAAACATCGTTAGCTTCATCCATTGCTAAAGCGATGAATCGTAAATTCGTACGCGCATCCTTAGGCGGCGTTCGCGATGAAGCTGAAATTCGTGGTCATCGTCGTACATACATTGGCGCATTGCCAGGTCGTATGATTCAAGGCATTAAAAATGCAGGTACACGTAATCCTGTATTCTTGCTCGATGAAATTGATAAATTGGCATCCGATTATAAAGGTGATCCATCTTCTGCATTATTAGAAGTATTGGATCCGGAACAAAATAGTACATTTAGTGATCATTTTATTGAAATTCCATTTGATTTCTCCGATGTATTCTGGATTACTACGGCGAATGTGGCCTCTAATATTCCAGGCCCATTATTAGACCGTATGGAAATTATTGAGCTTTCAAGCTACATGGAAGATGAAAAATTAGAAATCGCTAAGCGCTATTTAGCACCTAAACAAATCGAAAAGAACGGTTTAAAAGATAATAAGATTAAACTATCTGATGCAGTGTTAAAGAAAATTGTATCCGAATATACTCGTGAAGCTGGTGTTCGTACCTTGGAAAAAACTATCGCTAAAGTATGCCGAAAAATGGCTTACCAAGTGGTAGAACAAGATATTGAAATTCCGAAGGTTTCCGTCAAGAATTTACACGAATACTTAGGCGCGCCTATCTTTATCGATCAAGAGCGTGAAAAGAAACCTCAAGTGGGCTATGTTAACGGACTTGCTTGGACCTCTGTAGGTGGTGTAGTATTACCTTGTGAAGCGACAACAATGGCAGGGACTGGTAAATTAGCACTAACCGGTAGCCTTGGTAAAGTAATGCAAGAATCCGGTCATGCTGCTATGAGCTATATTCGTCATAATGCAAAATCCTTGAAAATCGATGAAGAATTCTATAAAAAGTTAGACATTCACGTTCATCTTCCAGAAGGGGCAACACCAAAGGATGGTCCTTCTGCAGGGATTACGATGACATTAGCAATGGTATCTGCCTTGACGGGACGTAAGGTGCGCGCTGATCTCGCTATGACCGGTGAAATCACATTGCGTGGCCGCGTATTACCAATTGGCGGTCTTAAAGAGAAATTGTTGGCAGCATTGTCATATGGTGTGAAAGAGGTTTTAATTCCAAAAGGTAATGAAAAGGATATTCCTGAATTACCAGATAGTGTAAAAGAAGGTCTTATCATCACACCTGTTAAGACAATGGATGAAGTTTTAGCAAAGGCACTTGTATAATGCAAAAGAAGAAAAAATCCACAAAACATATGGGGCCGAAACCACAATATACAAGAAAAGAAATTAAGGGGCCTCGCATTATAGCAGCAAAATATAATACATCCTGTGTAAAAGCAGATCAATATCCTGAAGGGGATACGGTAGAAGTAGCCTTTTTAGGACGCTCTAATGTGGGCAAATCCTCATTGATTAATTCTTTGTGTAATTATCGTGGTCTTGCTCTTGTGAGTGGACAGCCAGGGAAAACAAAGACGATAAACTATTTTGATATTGAATCAAAAGAGGATATTAGTGAAACTGAAGAACGTCGGTACCACTGGTTCTTAGTGGATTTGCCTGGATATGGTTTTGCAAAGACGAATAAAGATAATCGCAATATGTGGTCATCATTTATATCTGATTATATATTGCATTCTGAACGATTAATGTTATTATGCTTGCTTATCGATGGGCGTCATCCAGAGATGCCTATCGATAAAGTAGCATTTGATTGGCTCGTTGAGGCCGGTGTGCCTCTTCAAATCGTGGTGACGAAGGTAGATAAGCTTAATGCTAAAGAGAAATCCGTAAATTTAGCAAAAATTAAAGCTATGTATCCAACTGATTCTCCACCGATTATGTATAGCTCATTAAAACATACGGGCCGTGAGTTATTGCAGCAACGAATTAATCAAGTACTAGTAGGGGAGGAAGCATGAGTAATTCAAACCAATTAGAGATGATGGAACGCATCGCTCTTGATTTAGAGGGTGTTGAACGTGCTCTTGCGTCATCCTTTAACACAGGGTCTGAAGATTTTAATACACTGATTAGACCTTTATCCGAAGCCGGCGGTAAACGTTTGCGCGCGCAATTATGCTTGCTCATCGCCAATGCGGGTACATCAGTAGAGGCGGAACGTATTAAGATTGCAGAAGCTGTAGAAATGTTACACCTAGCGACGTTGATTCATGATGATGTCTTAGATCAAGCGGAAATACGTCGCGGTGAAGAGACAATTCATAAGCACAAAGGCAATAAGGTTGCCATTTTAAGTGGTGACTATTTATTTGCTAAGGCGTTCCGTATCGTATCCGAAATGCCACATATGGAATATTTAAAGATTTTTTCTCATATCATCACCTGTCTTGTGGAAGGTGAATTTATGCAAATGGAAGATGTGTATCGCATTGACCAAGGCATAGACCGATATATGACAAAGACGCAAAAGAAAACAGCCGACTTTATGGAGGGCTGCATGGAACTAGGGGGTCTGTTAGGTGGCTGGTCTAGTGATGAAATTATGTACCTAAAGCGATATGGCCATGCGTTGGGGATGGCGTTCCAAATTACCGATGATATTATGGATTATCGCGAAACCTCAGACACGACAGGCAAACCTGTGGGGAATGACCTTCGAGAGGGCTTGTTAACCTATCCATTGCTTAGTATCGTTAATGAAAGCAATCAGAATCAGTTGTTGCAAGATATTAAGAACCTTAATCATGGCGGTAATGAACAAGAGATTATCGATTATGTTATCGCTCAGGGAGGTATAGATAATACATTACGGGTCGCACAACAATATTGTGATGATGCGTTATCTGCATTACAATCTATACGTGATTTTGATGGCAAAGAGTTTTTAGTATTAGCTGTTCAAAACTTAGCAGATAGAAAGGTATAATATGGAGGCCTTCGAACCTAAAGATTTCGAATATCCCATAAAGAAACCTTCATTTGATAGCGTAGTTCGACAAAAGCGTCGAGAGCAAGTACAAAAAGCAGAACAAGAGCAATATGCCGTGGTAAATACTGAACAGGAAGGTGAGGTTTCAGAGCCGTTATATACGGAGATGGAACAAAAGATGATGGATGAAGCAGCCAATTTATCGTTGGTAGGACATTTATCAGAACTTCGTAGACGTATAATAATTATGGTGGTTGCTATTATTATAGGAACGGGCATTGCCTATTATTATGTAGATGTATTATTAGATATTTTATTGGCCCCTGCAGGCAAATTATATTATATGCGCCCTACGGAAGCCTTCTTTACATATATGAAGGTATCCATCGTGGGTGGCATAATCTTGGCATCGCCTATCATACTGCATCAAATATGGCTCTTTGTGAAACCAGCATTGACAGTTCGTGAGAAACATCTATCAAACTGGATTTTACCAGTAGCCTTTTTGTTGTTTGTTATAGGTATTTTGTTTTCCTATATCTTAGTGCTGCCTGCTGCGGTTAAGTTTTTTATGGGCTTTGCCACAGATGAATTGCAACCGATGTTTTCCATTGGTCAGTATATGGATTTTGTATTGGCCTTTGTACTACCATTCGGCTTTATATTCGAACTGCCATTGGTCATTATCATTATGGGATATTTTAACTTAATTACATCCCAATTTTTAAAGAAAAAACGCAAAATATTTATTTTGCTGTCTTTTATAATAGGTGCAGTAATTTCACCTACACCGGATATGTTTTCACAAACTATGATTGCATTGCCGATGATATTATTATATGAAACTAGCCTCTTTGTGTTAGCTAAAGTGATGAAACGATAAGTACTTACTTTCAGGAGGAACGATGAAAACCTACGAAAATTTAACCACCTACAATCCTGGTGAGATCGAAAGTAAATGGTATTCCTATTGGGAAAACCAAGGTTACTTTCACGAAGAAGTAGACACTGATAAGGAACCATTTAGCATTGTATTGCCACCTCCAAATGTAACAGGCATGTTGCATATGGGGCATGCGCTAGATAATACATTACAAGATATTTTGATTCGTTTTAAACGTATGCAAGGTTATAATGTGTTATGGATGCCTGGGACAGACCATGCTGGTATTGCTACACAAATCAAGGTAGAAGAAATGCTCGCTAAAGAAGAGGGCAAATCTCGCTATGATTTAGGTCGTGAAAAATTCGTAGAACGCGTTTGGAAATGGAAGAAAGAATACGGCGATACCATTGTTAAACAAATTCGCAGCTTAGGTGCATCCTGTGACTGGAGCCGTGAACGCTTTACATTGGATGAAGGCTACTATCATGCAGTGCGTGAAGTATTTGTAAGCCTTTATGAAAAAGGATTAATCTATCGCGGTGAACGTATCATTAACTGGTGTCCTCGTTGTGCCACTGCTTTATCAGATGTTGAAGTAGAACATGAGGACGAACATGGCCATTTATGGCATATTAAATATCCTGTAAAAGGTGAAGATAATCGTTTCGTTATTGTTGCTACAACTCGTCCTGAAACAATGTTCGGTGACGTAGCGGTAGCCGTAAATCCTGATGATGATCGTTATAAAGATTTAATTGGCAAAACATTGATTTTGCCATTTGTTAATCGAGAAATTCCTGTTATTGCTGATGACTATGTAGATGCAAGCTTTGGTACAGGTTGTGTAAAAATTACACCAGCCCATGACCCTAACGACTTTGAAATGGGTCAACGTCACAACTTAGAATCCATCGTCGTTATGAACAATGATGCGACAATGAACGAAGGTGCTGGTAAATTTAACGGCATGACACGCGAAGAAGCGCGTAAGCAAGTAGTAGCTGAACTTGATGAATTAGGCTTACTTGAAAAAATCGAAGATCATGACCATGCAGTTGGCCATTGTTCCCGTTGTAAAACGATCATTGAACCAATGGTTTCTAAACAATGGTTCGTAGATATGAAACCTCTTGCAGAGCCAGCATTGAAGGTTGTAAAAGATGGTGAAGTTCAATTTGTTCCTGAACGTTTTACTAAAACATATGTAAATTGGCTCGAAAACATCCGCGACTGGACGATTTCTCGTCAATTATGGTGGGGGCATCGTATTCCAGCGTGGTATTGTGATGACTGTGGTGAAACGATTGTTAGCCGTGAAGACATTACAGAATGCCCTCATTGTCATGGCCATGTAACACAAGATCCAGATGTGCTCGATACATGGTTTAGTTCTGGTTTATGGCCATTTGCTACCATGGGGTGGCCTAAAGATACAGCAGAGCTTAAACAATGGTATCCAACAAGTGTACTCGTAACTGGTTATGATATTATCTTCTTCTGGGTTGCTCGTATGATTTTCATGGCTCTTGAGTTTGAACATGAAATTCCATTCAAACATGTATTTATTCATGGTCTTGTACGCGATAGCCAAGGCCGCAAGATGAGTAAATCCTTAGGCAATGGTATTAATCCATTAGATGTAATCGGCGAATATGGTGCTGATGCATTGCGCTTTACACTTGTAACAGGCAATACACCGGGCAATGATATGCGTTTCTACATGGAACGAGTGGAAGCAAACCGCAACTTTGCAAATAAAATTTGGAATGCTTCTAAATTCGTTCTCATGAATTTGACAAATTATGATGAAAGCTTCGTTCCTACTGAGGCTGATTTAACATTGGCTGATAAATGGATTGTCGAAAAATACAATGAAACTGTAGCAAGCATTACCGCAAATCTTGATAAATTTGAGCTTGGTGAAGCGGCTAGTTCCGTATATGATTTCATTTGGAATACGTATTGCGACTGGTACATTGAACTTGCTAAACCTCGTTTATATAGCGATGCTAATGAACGCGATCGTCGAACTGTACAATATCTGCTTGTAACAATCTTGCGTCATATGCTTGAATTGTTGCACCCATTTATGCCATTCGTTACAGAACACATCTGGCAACACTTGCCTCATGAAGGTGAAAGCATTGTTATTGCTAAATGGCCAGAAGCGTTAGCTTTCACAAACCTTACAGAGGCTGCACGTCAAATGGAAATCATGATGGATGCTATTAAAGGTATTCGTAACATGCGCGCCGAAATGAATGTACCTTTGGGCAAAAAAGCCGAAGTTATTGTAGCACCGAATGATGCGTCTATTGCTGAGGCCGTTGCAGAGCATAGCGATTATTTCGTAACACTTGCATGGGCTGAAAAGGTAACTATTCTAGGTGCTGATGATCCAAAACCTGAAAATGCAACCGTAACTGTTGTAAATGGTATGGAAGTATATCTTCTCTTGAAGGATCTTATCGATGCAGATAAAGAAAAAGAACGTATCGAAAAAGAAAAAGGTCAAATGCAAAAAGAAATTGCTCGCTTAGAAGGTAAATTGAGTAATCAAGGTTTCCTTTCAAAAGCACCAGAAGCAGTTGTAGCAAAAGA
This sequence comes from uncultured bacterium, assembly GCA_905214495.1. Classification (GTDB taxonomy): domain Bacteria; phylum Bacillota; class Negativicutes; order Veillonellales; family Veillonellaceae; genus Veillonella. Next base: position 113,367 of record CAJMLW010000002.1, read on the forward strand.
AAAAGAAAAACTAGAAGAATATAAACAAAAACAACAAGCGTTGTTAGAACGTGAAGAATTCTTAAAAACCTTATAGGAGGTTTATATGACATACGAAGAAGCCTTAACGTATTTAGAAGATACCTCATCCTTCGGTATAAAACCGGGGTTAGAACGTATTCGTGCATTATTGCAAGCGTTGGGGAATCCTGAACGAGATTATAAAATCATTCATGTTACGGGTACAAATGGCAAAGGTTCTGTAACAACCTATATTTCGTATGCTCTATTTACCAGTGGATTACGGGTGGGGCGATTTACATCGCCTCACCTTGAATCTTATACGGAGCGTATAGAAATTAATGATGTTCAAATTAGCAAAGACGCTTTTGGCAATTTGATTGATTGTGTTCGACAAGGCGTAGATAAGATCATTGCTGATGGGGTAGAGCCGCCTACACAATTTGAAATTCTAACGGCCGCAGCATTCCTATTCTTTAAAGAACAAGGTGTAGACTATGCTGTTGTAGAAGCTGGCTTGGGTGGATTACTGGATTCAACGAATGTTGTGACACCAGTGGTTTCCGTTATTACTAATGTTACCCTTGATCATCAAGCGTATTGTGGCAATACGGTTGAAGAGATTGCCAAGCATAAGGCGGGCATTATAAAAGAAGGTGTTCCTGTTGTAACGGCGGCTCAAGAAGGACCATTAAAGATCATTGAAGAGACAGCTGAAGAAAAATATGCACCATTATATGTGTTTAACAAAAAGTTTGGTATCGATAGCCGTAGTGTAGTGCCAGGTGGGCAATTGATTACGGTCAGTGCTATTGGTGCACCGCCTGCTATGTTATTTACAACGATGGCTGGGATTCATCAATCTGTCAATTTGGCTTGTGCATTACAAGCTGTACGCCTAGTTATGGAACATGATGATGCTATTAGCGAAGAAACAATGCGTGAAGGTTTTGCTCGTGCTACTTGGGCTGGTCGTTTTGAAATTAAAAAAACGTTGGATCGGACATTTATATTTGATGGTGCCCACAATGCAGCAGGTGCAGAATCTTTTGGTATGACTTACCATGAATTGTTTGGGGAGACTCCGAAAACAATGGTGATGGCTATTTTGTCAGATAAGGATGAAATGGGTATTATTCACGAAGTTGTAAAACCAAAAGATACAGTCATTGCAGTGGCTGCACCAACACCACGTACAGAGGTGCCAGAGAAATTGGTAAAAACCGTTCGGCAATGTGTGAAAGGGGTAGTGGCACAGACAGAAGATTCTGTGAGCAGTGCTCTTGATTTAGCATTACAATCGACACAAGATGGAGACATCATTGTCGTGTGTGGATCGTTATATATTCTTGGCGAAGCTCGCGGTTGGTTACAGAACCGTATGAGCCACTAGGTAATCATTATGGAACACTCATTATTTCCAACGGAAACAAAGTTGAAGTTTTATATTGAACGACTCGTTTATGGTGTGGCTATTGCCATGCCACTACAACCGATGGTAGGGGATGTGCTCTTGTGGTTGACCGTTGGGCTTGCCATTGTCGATTTAATACGAAGCCGTAGTCTTAGCTTTCCTACGGGCTGGTTGTCTTGGACTGTTATGTTTTTCGTCCTTTGGACGGGTGTATCAGCTGCCCTTTCCGATAATGCGCAATGGGCTTTGACAAGTTGGTTTTATCAGATTGTGGCCAGTGGCGGTATCTATTATTTAGTACGTACCTATATTAGTACGCCAAAACAATGGCGTTATTTTCTTCAATGTACATTGGGAACGGCGATTCTCGTTTGTTGCATTGGTGCTTATGAATATATTTTTATTCCTAATCATCATATTAAGGAATGGGTTGATGCCATCCAATTTCCAAAATTGATGCGACGCATGTCGTCAACATTGACGAATCCCAACCTGTTGGGCGCTTACTTGTTGATGATTCTCAGCGTTAGCATTAGTTATCTATTGGTTTACTGGAAGGGCTTAACCGATAAAATCCTATCGGAGGAATATAAGAAACAAATCTACATGATGATTCCCATAGCATTAATACTTTTTGTTACCATGCTATTAACGTATTCACGTGGTATATGGATCAGTTTTGGTGCCATGATTATTTACTGGGGAATTTTTGTAGAACGTCGTTTATTATTATCCTTGTTAGCCATCCCCATCATTCTATATTTTTATGATGGAGAAATTGCTACTCGTCTTTGGTCTATATTCCAAGGTCATGATACATCGGCTGATTTACGATGGGCCTTGTGGGATAGCACGATGTACATTGTTCGGGAAAATCCTGTGTGGGGGATTGGGTGGAATACATTTTATTTAGTATATCCAGAATATAATTATTATATTCAAGGTCCTAATGTATTGATGTATCACGCTCATAATTTATATCTTAATATGTTGGCTGAAATAGGCATACCAGGACTTATCTCCTTTATAACTGTATTATTAGGTCATGTGGTTACATCTATACGTTTAAAAGGTGATGTATTCCGTAAGGCTGCCTCCATCGGTGTCGGTGCTTTAGCAGTCGGTGTTCTTGTGAGCGGTTTATCCGATTTTGAATTATATAGTCACCAAGTAACGATTACATTCTGGTTATTGCTAGGGTGGGTAGGTGCTTTTGTGAAAGTTCAACAAAATCAGACTAAAATCAATCATAATTAAAATGCATCGAAAAAAATCGAAATTATTGTGGTATGTATAATACAAATTAGAATAAGAGTGAATTGAAGAGAATCTATATATTGTATAGAGAATCTTCGATTTACTCTTTTTTAACTATATATATAAAATTATAAAAATATATCTATAATTCCTGAGAGTTATAACGATGTGAATTAAATTTATCCAAAAAATGGAAAATCTATGACTTTTGGTTATAATACACTGTAAATATGTGATAAAAAATACATTTTATGCATATAAGTTGACAATGCGATTGTAAAAGCATACGATGAGATTGGTTTAAGGAACGGTTTAGACCAAGAAATTGATCAACTGTCGTTTAACAAGGTGATTTTAAGGAGATGGTACGATGATAGACATCAAAGATCGCGTTAAAAATGCGGCCCTCCAAGGCAAAATTGTCACAGCTTATGAAGCAGCTCAAATGATTAACCACAATGATAAAGTTGGTATTTCCGGCTTTACTCCATCTGGTTATGCAAAAGCTGTACCATTAGCTTTGGCTGAAAGAATGGAAAAAGAACCATTCAAAATTGATTTATGGACAGGTGCTTCCGTAGGTGATGAAGCTGACGGTGCATTAACACGTGCACATGGTATTAACCGTCGTTTCCCTTATCAAACAAATGGGGATACACGCAAAGCTTTAAATAGCGGCGACATCAAATACGTTGATATGCACTTAAGTACAATGGCACAAAATGTACGCTATGGTTTCTTTGGTGATTTAGACGTAGCTATCGTAGAAGTTTGTCAAATCAATGAAGATGGCTCTTTAGTACCTACAACATCTGTTGGTAACTCTCCAACATTTGTTAGCCAAGCTAAAAAAGTTATCGTAGAAGTAAACGTATCTCAACCATTATCTTTGGTTGGTATGCATGATATCTACGAACCACTTGATCCACCATATCGCAAACCAATTCCATTGGAACATGCTGGTGATCGTATTGGTACTGATGCAATTCCTTGTGACCCAGACAAAATCATTGCAGTAGTTCCTTGTGATGTTCCTGATACTACAAGACCTTTGGCACCTATTGATGATGATGCAAAAGCAATGAGTCAACACCTTATCAAATTCTTTGAACAAGAAATCGCAGAAGGTCGTTTACCTGAAAACTTGCTTCCATTGCAATCTGGCGTAGGTTCTGTAGCAAATGCAGTAATCAGCGGATTGGCTCAAGGCCCATTCAAAGATTTGTCCATTTATACAGAAGTAATCCAAGATGGTATGTTTGACTTAATCGATGCAGGTAAAGTAACTGTATGTTCCGGTACTGCATTAAGTCCTTCTCCAGATGGGTTGAAACGTTTCTATAACAACATCGATGAATATCGTAAAAAGATTATTCTTCGTCCACAAGAAATTTCCAACAACCCTGGTATTGCTCGCCGTATTGGTGTCATTGCCATGAATACCGCTATCGAATTTGATATTTTTGGCAATGTAAACTCTACTCATATTATGGGTAGCAAAATGATGAACGGTATTGGCGGATCTGGTGACTTTGCACGTAGTGCATATCTCACTATTTTCTGTACTAATTCCGTTGCAAAAGGTGGCGACATTAGTTCTATCGTTCCATATGTATCTCATGTGGATCACCCAGAACATGACACTATGATTTTCTGTACAGAACAAGGTGTTGCTGACTGCCGTGGTTTGAGCCCAGTGGAAAGAGCTCGTTTGATCATTGAAAAATGTGCTCACCCAGACTACAAACCAATGTTAACTGAATACCTCGAAAAAGCACTCGCTGCAACTAAGAATGCCCATACACCAATGTTGCTCGACGAAGCTCTTTCTTGGCATAAACGCTTCACAGAAACTGGAAGCATGAAAAAATAACCTGTTTTTTTTAGGAGGATGATGAAAACATGGCTTACGAAAACCTTAAAGCCCAAATTGCTGAGTACAATAAACTTTGTGACGAAAAGTGTGTAAAAACTCCAGAACGTCAAAACTTGAAATACAACCGTGTGTATACACCAGTTGATATTGAAGGCTTTGATTATGAACGTGATTTGGGTATGCCTGGTGAATATCCATATACTCGTGGCGTACAACCTACAATGTACCGTGGTCGTTTCTGGACTATGCGTATGTATGCTGGTTTCGCGACCGCTGAAGAATCTAACAAACGTTACCGTTACCTTATCGAATCCGGTGCAACTGGTCTTTCCTGTGCATTCGACTTACCTACACAAATCGGTTATGACTCCGATGACGTTATGGCTGAAGGCGAAGTTGGTAAAGTAGGTGTAGCGATTGACTCCTTGGCAGATATGGAAATCTTGTTCAACGGCATCGACCTTGGCAAAGTATCCACTTCCATGACAATCAACGCTCCAGCATCCGTTTTGTTGGCAATGTATATCGCAGTAGCTGAAAAACAAGGCGTACCTTCCACAGAATTGAAAGGTACAATTCAAAATGATATTTTGAAAGAATACGCAGCTCGTGGTACTTACATTTTCCCTCCAAAACCATCCATGCGTTTGATCACTAATATTTTTGAATATTGCTCTCAATACGTTCCAAAATGGAATACAATTTCCATCTCCGGTTACCATATCCGTGAAGCAGGTTCCACAGCAGCACAAGAAATCGCATTTACAATTGCTGATG
>CAJMLW010000003.1 GCA_905214495.1 uncultured bacterium
CTACATCGATATCACCCAACTTACCTTTGTAATTATGAGAACCGATCATGGTGCTGCCGGTACGTGCAAATGTATTATCACCAATTGCAACACTACCCACAACCTTCGTAGGATCTGCAGGGATTCTAGCAGATGAGAACCAGCTTCCGCTGAAAGTCGTTTGGCCTAGGGCAAAGCTTGCCTCTACACCACCTGCCATGTTTTCGATTTTTGCATTTTTACCGATGGCAACACTACCGCCCTGGCTAGCATAGTTATTAATACCTGCACCATTGCCGATAGCTACATCACCCGTAGCCGCACTGGCACCGTTCGAATAAGAAATGCTGGCCCCTTTGCCAACAGCCACATTTTCTGCTTTTGGTGCATTACTACCTGTACCAATAGCCACACCGCTACCGGAACCCGGGTTATTATCCGGTGCCGCATAGGCAATGCAAAGACTAGACATTAATACACCGTTGATCAAGAGTGTTAATAAACGTTTCCGTTTGTTCATTTTACCAATCTCTATTTCACAAATTATACACAAAATGAATAATATGCCAAAAAATTCATTTTATCCTTATATTTTATTATACTACTTTGATTTGATTTGTAAAATCATGAATTTAATATTAAGTTCCGATTTTTTAGATCTTCCTTATACTTATTTTTTAATAATAATCTGTAATATCTCCTAACAATACAAAATTCACTATAGAATTTTATTCCTTAATAGCATACAAATTTTACAAGAATGTTAAACAAAATAAAAAGCGGATAGTACATCACAAAGGATAACTATCCGCTTACATACTAAATTTATTCTATAACGGATTCACTTATGATTTCCATGCTATAGAATATTTAACTATCATTTATTATTTAATTTTTGTAATGACCATAACCGCCCATCACTTGTACTCGATTATTTAAATCAAATTGCATGGGGTGTAATGCAGCTAATGCCGCAGCACGAGCATCGCCCTTATTGGTTTCTTTACCCAATGCACTATTTTGTTATTAAGATTATCGATTTGTTAGTTTACACCATAGATATTACTCTCAAAATAGTATTACACGCGAGACATCGTTCTTGATGCACCATACATTTCGGCCACCACGTACGAGTTGCCACAGGTACTCATTTTAGCGAGTATCCGTCTCGTATAATCGAGGTGTTCTAATAAAGCATCGCGTAATTTGCGTTGCACGTGGTCAGGGGAATGGAATACGAGTATAGGATCAAAATCTCCTAAGATGATATAGGTCGTATGCGGTTCGGGTCCTGGCTCAATATGGTATTGGAATGGAATGATTACATTGAATAAACCATACACCACATCACGCCCAATTGGTTTCCGCGATTTTAGGCTCGCAAATGTCATGTTCGGTCCCAATGTCCTTGGATCCGTATACATCGGCTTTGACCGCCTCGACGATTGTATGCCGTTTGCTAGCACCCCTTCGTGGTGCGCTACTTCTCGCAATACCATTTTCAGTGGTTTATGGATGATTTCACACCGACCATCTACATAATAACAGGCGGTACAATCACCACCGTCAATATAGGTAGGGATTAAGCAACATATATGGTGATCCACATCGCCATATACAGCATTAGGGTTACAAGAAATAGATTCGTTATTACTTACATTTTGATACGTTGTATTGTGCATCATCATGACCTCTTCTTTTGTTAAAGGAGTAATAATAGCAAGGAATTCCTCTTGTAAAAATTGATTCATAACACATGTTATATAAAGATGCTTTAGCAGCACTTATGAGTTAATTGTATACCTATAATTACAAACTGTAAATATATAAATCAAAAATTTATATTAGATCAGCAATTTTACTTATAACTATACATGTTCTGCATATCCTGGGTATCGAATTCTTTATTATCCGCTACCATCATATAGTATCGTAACTGGTCGATAGCCTTTTGATGGCGCTGTTGTACGGCTTGACGAGACTGGCATGTTTCACTGCCTATATCGACACAGGTCTTGCCATCACGATAGAGGGCATACAATAGCTGTTGTTGCTGCCGTGGCAATTTTCTGAAAGTGGCCCACAGACGATTGCGCAATTCGTCTTCTGTCACCATTCCGATAATGTCGTGTTCGATATCTACATCATCGGGGAACTGATCCATGGCGAGTTCTGATACATCGTCGCCAGTACATAGGGGCAAAGTTAACTCATGGCGCCATTGCCGCGTCGATTGTTTGTAAAAGTTGAAATACCCATAGCGAATGGCGGCTTTCACATAACCAGAAAAAGGTACCTTACCTGATGTGTGAAAGCTATAGATGGATTCGATAAAGATAATCCACAGAAATGATTCCACGTCATCGGTTAGCATAGCCGTACTCGAGCGGTTCGCATAGCTCATGATGAGTGGTCGATAGCGCCGGCATAGCTCGACTTGTGCCGCATCGATGGTCAGTTCCTTGATAGGCCACACGGCTCGTTCCGTACTGAGCACCGATACACGGCGCTCTTGGCAGACGCGCACTAAACTAAGGTCTGTCACGGCTTGTAATACCTTTTGGGGACATACCACATGTTTCACGTTCATATTTGATCCTTTCTGCCTAGGCTTACTTGGAATATACACCCAAATGAGTATTTAGACAAACAAGAAATTCCATCATAAATGCATACATTTACAGTAGAATTTTTGTTGTTACATATGTATTTGTGAATTATTACAGACCGATTTCAGAAAAGTACCCCAATTTAGATGAATGTGACCTACGTACCGCTTCATCGAGGCGCACCTCAGAAATTGTTCCATTTGCTACGGCCTGCATCGTCGTTTTGACAAAATAAAACTGCAACCTAGTCGTATATACTGGAACTAATACATTCTCAGTATATAGGACTAAATTGCAGTTTTAAATTATTTATGAGTTCGATTGACCCCTGATTCATCAGATTCAGATGTAGAACCTGTTGTTTGTTGAGGTGCTTTATGAAGTGTCATCACCGTTTTAGCTGCCACCTTTTTCACAGGGCCCGTTGGTAACACAATTGGAATTTGAGTGTTTACTTTCACAGGACCATTGGCAGGTACAGGTGTTTGAACTGGCATCGACAAAGCCTTAACGATAGTTGGTTGCGGTGCCGTTGGCGCTGCTGTTTGAGTCGCCATCGATTGTGCCGCTGTTTGCTGTGCCACCACTGGTTTTGGTGCTTGTTTAGGCGCATTCGGTTGTTGACGTGCCACACGAGCCGACGCCAAAATCCCTGGATTGCGATATAATAACTGACCACCTTCAGTAGACAATTTTTGATCATAATAATATACATCAGCGTTGTAATACTCACTGCCACTGGCCACATCATAACGCAAGCCAATCATGGTATACACCGTGAAATGTAACAGCCCATCCGGTTTGCTGCGGTCAATCGAATCACGGTCCACATACCAGTTATTGCCATTATAGGTGAAAGCATAAATATCTTGCCGAGCATCAGCATTAGGTATAATAGATATAAACAGCGCTGCTATAAACATAGCCACTGCGCATATACGTTGAAACATGAGGCCTCCTCAATAATGATTGTATACTATTTAACAACTTATTATACCACATTTTCTGAGATTGCGTTCCCATGATATGCCTCGATACATTTAATCTTAGGCTTTAAATATAACACCATTATGCTCTAGTTGTTCCACCGTTTTTTACCAATGCCCGGTAGCCTCAATACTTCTTGTTTAGTAATTGTTTTAAAATCATCTACTGTGTATAGGCCGGCTTGTGAAAGCGTAATTTGTGCACCGAACCGTATATTGTCATATACCGGATTTCCACGCAAAGCCCCACCTTTAGCAACCTCTACGGGGCTCATATGAGCAGACTCGCGTTTTCCTATATAACTATCATTAGAGTACCGATTCACAACAATTAGACCGGTAACATGTTCATACGCATCAAATAAAATCTGCCATAATGGACTTTCAAAACTCACCAATTGAGTCGGTAAAAATGAGATAGCAGTATATAAGCTTATTAATTCTCGTGGATCAAAATCTATGTCGATTACTTGATCTACCATATACATAATGGTCTCTAAGTGGTCTTCTACAAAATCGTTCCACTGTGTTGCATCTTGTAATAACCACTCAATATCTTCATATTCATCAACAAGATCTGCTAATACATCATGAGCAACCTTGCTTTCACCACACTGTAAAGCCAATAAAATATACAGCATATGCATCGGTAACATGATATCCGGCGTCTGATTAAATGCATTTTGTATATCATCACAACATGCGAGATAACGCTGATACACCTTGCGACCACGATCCCAGTTGGCAGCGCCACAACAAGCAACCATCATGTACACAAGGAATCCTGAATGGTCTTGCTTATCCCCGTGAAAGACAGGAGTAAAGCATGCAATCGCATCATTATACATATTGTATTCTAAATATATCATCCCCATATCGATGAGGCAGCGCATATAAGGACGTGCCTCTATTATATGCCAATCCATTTTCTTAGGTTTTTTCAACGATTCTATTAGCTGTTGTAGCTGATGAAGTTGAAAGCTTGGATGCAACTCAAGAGCTATAAGTTTCCGTTTAGCATCTACTTCATCAGGACATAACGCAAGAATCTGATTGTAGAATTTCTTTGATTCCTCAGTCGTATCAGCATCTTCAGCAGCCTCGTATAAATCGCGTAGTTTCATTTCTATCGTATCATTAAAATCACCACGATTATATCGAGTCATAAATGTTTCTATCAAATCCTCAATAGATTTGAATTCAGCCTCATGTTCAGATACAAATTGTTTCTGTAAACGCAATAGTAACTCACTTTGAAAGCGAAACATAGAGTATCTCCTTATACATATGAACGTAAAAATACTACTTATCTGTAATATATCACGAGAAGATATATTAATTCTAGAGAGACTATATCAAGCTCATCTTACTAATTACTACAGGCGTGTTCTAATGTAAAATCCCCTTGATAAGAATACCTAGATACTCATCAAGGGGATTGTTTTAGTTATGAACTATACCAATATGACATTAGAATTGGTAGTTAAGGTCAACACGATAGTATTCAGGTTGTTTTTCGTTATTCTCAAATCGTTTGTTTGTTTTGTTTTTAAAGCCATAGTATGCAGTCAAGCCCACATTGTCTTGCAATGCATAATCGGCAGTCAATAACCAACCTTTATATCCTTGGTAATGTTCTTCATCAAAATAAATATCCCATGTGGAGGATATTGGCGCCATATGCTGACCAAAGTTGAAGTATTGAGCTTTTACATCCCAAGTACCCCGTTTAGCTTGGTCATAATCACCATATCCAATACCTGCGGTCCATGCAGAACCTTTTGGCACACTGGTAGCTTTCACCCATTCACCGCCAATCCAAACTTTATTAAAGTTCAAGTCTGTGCTTAGGCCATATACATTTTTAACATCCAATTCATTACGTTTTGTTTTATTTGCCCTCGCATAGAAAGCACCGAGGTTAACGTGTTTATTCAAGTCGGATTTAAGGCCAAGATATGTAACCGTATTATTGTTTTCTTTACTTATACCTGCTGCTGTCCCTTCAATAAAATAACCATACGCCGCTTGGAATTCAACCTTGTCATTCACGGCATTGAATTGGATTCCGTCAAAGCCATCATCATAAATTAAACCATTACCGATCATTTGGTTCAAACGACCTGCTTTTACAGATACATGTTCACCAAATTTGTGGTCTACATAGACACGGTCAAATTTTACATTGTTTTCATTTACCTTAATTTCGGAATTACCCAACTCAAAATCACCGGTCGTGAAACGGACAACGGCTTCCGTGCGGTCATTAACCTTAGCATTAAATTGTAAGCGTGCACGAGCGTCAAATTTAGACTCTTTTTTATAGCTGTTATCATAATCGGTTGTTCTAAAGAAAAAATAATTTTTCTTTTTCGTGTGAGAATAACGAAGACGCATATCGCCAGTTACTTTCACATTACCAACGCGGTCTTCCAAACGACCAACACGAACGCCCAAGTTGTTCAATTCGTTGGAGAATTCATCAGCCAAACGGTTAATCATAGCTTGTTGTTCAGCATTAGCACGGTCTTGGTTAGCCATTGCTTTCGCAATCATTTGAGCCATTTCGTAACGAGTGATATCGTTTTGGCCTTTGAAAGTGCCATCTGGATAACCATTAACGATACCAGCTGCTGCCAATTGGGATACAGCTTGGTATGCCCAAGAATCAGGAGTTACATCGGAGAATGGGTTAGCTGCGAATGCAGTAGTTACACCCAAAACTGCTGTTGCTGCAAAGATTGCTGCGAATTGTTTTTTCATAATACAATACCTCTTCTTTACACTAATAACAATTACTATACGATTTTGCAAAGCAATACGCTTATCCCTATGTGTCCATGTTTCCATACAAATAATACGTATACCTTTACAAGATATACGTTATCATATAGAGTTTAAATATTATTTAAATATTCATGAAATTTTCATTCATTTAAAGCTGCCCCCATCCATACCTACATATTCAAATTGAAGTAATAATCTAGATTCTGAATTTTGAAATAGGTATTACCTTCTCCATTGGCAAAAGAATCAACAGGTAAAGCCTCTAACTCAGAAGATGTGCCATGAACAATAATAGCTCTAAGTAGTTGGAAAGCTCTAATCACATTAGATTTTCCAGATGCATTACTGCCAAAAATAAATGATGATTTAACAACATCTATATCTCTGGATGTCGCACAACCCATGAAGTCAACTCAACATAAGCTTGTTTTATCTCTTCAAAATCATGACGTTCTATATGTGTAATAGGTGAATCTTGCTGTTTAGAATCTCTCCAGTTAATATCCTGTGCTGTATAGTTACCATAAAAACCGATTTCAGATTGTGTCATCCAATGGTACGGAGTCACAATGTGTTCTTGAGGTTCAAATAAGGAAGGCATTAAAGAATAATATTCAAAATCTTTTGGTGCTATAAGTTCAAAAATAGTAGGCATAATTTGCATATGATCACCAATACTATTTTTATTAATCCAGTTAGCATCAATACCCTTATGATACATGGCAAAATATGTACAAAATGATTCTCTAATAGTTTGCTTTCTATATGAAAGCAGAGAATCCGCAATGCCACAGGAATGATCACCTGTGACTATGATAAGACTATCTTCAAAATGTTCTTTCATATCATCAACGAAACGAAATAATGCCTGTTCTGCATACCAATAAGTACCCAAAGCTGCTACTTTGCTCTTATTATCTCTCACCACTCTAGGAATATTGCCAAAAATCGTATCTGCATCCCATCCATATCGTTCAATAGGAATTGTACTTGGTGAGTGATTAGATGTTGTATAAATAAAATGCATAGTTGGCTCATCATCAGCTGCCAATATGCGTTTTTTTACCTCATCTAAAAATAAATGATCATACACACCTAGCCATGTAGCAGGCGCATCTTCACCACAAATATCTGGACCACCAATACATTCATCAAAGCCCATTGATGGAGCAAATAAACCTAAGCTAGCCCAAGAAATATTACCTCCATACCAAAGTTTAGTTTTATAACCCAACTTCTTAATTTGTTCTGGCAGAGAAGTAATTATAGTATGTTCCCAAAATTGTGTTTTCTCATTAATTTCTAAATTAGAATCATAAATCCCTGAAATGAGACTTGTAATAGCCGGTTGAGAAATCATACCTGCAGGTAAAAAATTCTCCATAGAAATAGTATTCTTTTGTGCTTTAAACTGCTTTCCTGCATCGGCAATATGATATTCTGAATAAATATCGTCCGTCACAGATTGTGTAAGACTTTCACCAACAAGAATAAAAATATGCTTAGGCTTGGGAATTCGCGGACCTTCAGCTTTTTTTTGTAAAAACTCTAATGGATTTACTCCTATCTTTACGTCTTTAAATTCTGGAATAATACGTAAATTTTTAATAGCTGTATCATCATCATGATTCAAAACTTCATTAACATTATGTTTATGCACTAATTCTAATGCAATCAAATCATCAATAACGGCTTTAGCCAAAAATATATCATTTTTAATAATCGCTGGTACAAAATCCCACTCCGGTTTATTACGATGATTCAATGTACCACCATAACGTAACCAATAGAAAACCACTACCGTAAGAATAACTGATATAATTGTTCCTACTACTTGTCCTACAAATGGAAATGTAGGTATCAACAATACCGGTGTTAATAAAGTTGTATAAATTCCTAATGCTGTAATTACTGCAAAAGGAATAAAACCAAGTAATATCCATAATCCATGATTTTCATTAAAAAATATATCTAATAGATTCTTTTTATCAGCATTACCACCCAACCGAACTAATTCATTATATGTATCTTTAAAGTGATAATAATATATCAGCTTTCCCATAAATGCAGCATATAGTACCATTAAATACAATGTTAAAAGTATGGTTCTTACAATATCACCTACCGCGAAATAAGAGGATATAAATGCACCCGGTAAAGAGATAGCTAAAAAGGAAACTAATAATACATAAGCATGAAAATCGAGTCCCCACCAAAATCCATAAGTAAAGGTTTTAACTAGTTTTTTCTTATCTACATTCCAATGATATGAGGGTCCATATAGTTTAATAAAAATAAATCGAAAGATAGCACTGATTATAGGTGCCCATATAAAGATTTTTAAATCCTGTTGTAATCCTATTAGTAGTGACTCAAGCATATTTTACCTCTGATGATAGTTATCATTTTATATAATCTACTGAAAATGTAAATATTTTATCCATACATCTTAGTATACAATAATAACAAATAAAATATACAAGTAATATGACAAAACCAGTGAAGTACTAAATAATTACTCCACTGGTTTTTATAATTTATTTAGTTTTACTTGTAGCCTTCAACAGTTCCTCCCATTGTCCCCAAATGGATTCTGGGCTGAATTGTTTCATTCGTTCACGGCCGGCTTGACCCATGGTAACGCGGAGGTTTTGATCTTGCATAAACTGTTCCAAGGCCCTCGTCAATGGTGCTACCCCATCATCACATAAGATTCCTGTTTCCCCATCGATGATGAGTTCATTGACAGCAGAGCAAGATTTATAGCCAATTGCTGGCAAGCCCATGCTCATCGCTTCACCCAGTGAAAGCCCAAATCCTTCATAGGCGCTTGGGAATGCAAATATATCTGCCGTAACGAGTACACTTGGTACATCGGTTGTCGTCCCCATAAAATGAACACGGTCTCCAAGTCCCGCCTTGGATACGATCATATCCAAGTCTTTCTTGTAGATCTTCCGGTCCTCTTGGCCCCATAACTCGATATCCCAGTTTGGATACTTCCCAGCCAATGGTGCAAATGCCTCAATCAATAAATGTGGCCGTTTATGGTTCTTATCGAGTCGTGCTACAAATACGATTTTATAACGGTCTTTCACCTGTGAAAGCTCCGCCTGCTCTGCATATTGTGGAATGGCATTACCAATTACAACAGTCTTAGCCTCTGGCAAGTGATTTTTAATATGAGATTCAAAGGATGGTAATAATACTTGATTCACCGTACTCTTTGCGACCGCTTCAACCTCCTCTACAGGATAAGTATTAAAATAATCCTCAGGGTCGCCGTGGCTCATGGTGATAACAGGAATATTTGTTTTCAAATCTAGCAATAACGCCTTTGATGCTGCTGGTTGGTACGACACGATTACGTCCGGCTTAGTTCGATTTAATACAGACTGAAGATGACCTAGTAGATATTTTTTGGTAAACTCATTATTCACACCACGAGCTTTACGCTTATCAAAGGCACGCAAAATCTCCCGTTTTGCCTTGTACCAAAGAGGAATAGAATGACTTTCACCTTCATAATGACACAAATCATATGCGTCGATACCCGCATCAAGAGGATAGTAGAAATCCCCCGTTTGCACATCACTATACACAAGACTCACCTCGTGGCCACGACGCTGCATCTCATTGGCAAATGCAACCGTCACCTTAGCAAGGCCACCTGTATCGCCTACCATCTTTGTTAAATTTGCTAATAAAATACGCATTACACTCACCTTTTTTATTGCTTCTATCTTTTTCTGTCTTTTTTCTGTCTTCTTCTGTCTTCATAGTAAACACTATATATAGATAAAATATAATATCCAAATACTAAATATAGTATCCAAATAATATAGAATGAAATGTTCTGTCTTTTTCTGTCTTCTTCTGTCTACTTTTTAATATTCTAGCATACTTCTATCATAAATTTAATTTATAATACTGTCGTTTATCTCTTGGACTTGACCCAAACCATTCTACAATTCCTAATGCTCTAAGATTCCCTAAAATTTTAATAAGACGATACTTAAGTCCCTAAAAAACTATCTATTTGCAACTAATTGACGTAAAAATGGCCCTACATTAGTACATTGATTATCATAATTCAACTCTTGTATAGCACTCGTATTGTTGAAAGCCGTATCAATAGGATGTTCAGCTGAAGATATGATCTTATCTAATTGAGCACTATTACTTTTTTTATAATGTTCATTCAAACAGTTAGATAATACTCGTCTATACCAAGCATTATCTGCATCAGCATCAACAGGTCTATCTGTCATTCTCTGATAATGTGCTAATAACCAAACCTCAAAGGAAACATTTGAAAATATTAATGTAACATTCTGCCTTTGATCAGCTTCACGTTGAATATGTTCAAATTCAGCTCTAGATATATTATCTCTATCAATAATAATATAATAATTCGAATATTGTTTTCGCATAGCTGTCTCAAAACTATTCGCCTCACTCATACCAAAGGATACAGCTCGCCCACCACTAGGTGTAACCCTTTTAACATCCTTGGCAGACATGTTATATCGTTGCAATATATTCTTAAAATATACTTCCTCAGTTTCACCATCAACAATTAGTAAATTTTTTAATTGCTTGACCTTGCTCTTAGACGGTCTCGCCATAACGAGCATCCTCCTCACGATCACTAATGCCCAATATATCTTTCATCATCGCATCATTAATAATTTGATCCGCACCATATAAACCATCTTGGTAATTCTTTTTAATATCTTTGATACTTTGCTCGTTAAAATCAAATGCACTATCTAAAGTAGATACACCATCATAACTCTTATCTACGAACCAAATTTGGTCCGTTCTAAGGGGAGCATCTAATATATCTGTATCATGGGTAGTGGCGATTAATTGTGTACCAGTGCGATTCCATTCATTAAAAATGCGTAATAGAATAGTAACTAATTTAGGATGTAATGAACGATCAAACTCATCTATTAGGAACAACTTAGAATTATGCTGATTTTCCAATATAGTCATTATTAGTAAGAGAAAAATCTGCGTTCCTATACTTTCTACATTATAATTGATAACAAAACGACTTCCATCTGGTCCTTCATGTTCACAATGGAGCAATAATACCTTTTCAGATTTATCAGGATCACTCGAAATAGGTACAATCACTTCTTGTGTTTTAATATCCTTAATATTAAAATCTGCAGCCCTTAGGAAATATAGTACTTTTTCTTTTAACTCTGGATTCGTATGTAAGGGTCTAAATAATTGTTGATTACGTAAATTATTATTTATAAGACTTGGCATGAGAATATCTTGTGCAAACCATTCATAAGCCTCTTTTGCCTCTGGTACATTATTTGTTTGTGCAAAAAATAACAACGGCTGATTTACTCTTAATGATTCCTTTAAATCCTTTATTAATGGTGGCATAGTGATCTCATCAGCAGTTCTTTTAAAAATGACAACACCATTCATAGTCAAACATTCATTAATAATAGTATCCCAATCATAATTGAATTCATAATAATACAAATTACCATTCTTGGTAAAATGTATCTTAAAATTTGTATCACCGGATTCATTAGCAAAAGTATATCTAGGCAATAACTCTAATTCAGAAGATGTACCATCTACTACAACCTGTCTAAGTAATTGAAATGCACGAATCACATTAGTTTTACCTGATGCATTACCACCAAAAATAAATGAAGATTTAACTACATCTATCTCACCTGATGACATGGTGTTTTCTTTGGCATAATCGGTTATACCTTCACCAACCTCCATAGAGAAGGTAACTTCATTCTTAAAAGATCGAACATTTTTAAAAGAAAAATCTATAAGCACTATATCACCACCTAATAAAATACATATTTAAATCCAATATAACCTATTTAAGATATAATTTTGTTAAATAATTCAATCCAACTAGTTACATAATAAGAATTATCATCAATATCCGAAATTTTCTTTTTTGCTAGTTTAGCGAGTTCAACTTTATAGCCATTCGGTAAAACGATATTCTTTTCATCTGCAATATGCTCTAATTGTGGTATTAAAGGCTCATTCTTATTATATATATCATCTTCAAAATCAAACTCATCTAAATCCTTGAAAAGCTTATTAATACCTTTACTTAAGCAATTATAAGGTATCATATCCTCAATTTCTACATTATCTCTATTTAAAATTTCGCCAATAGAAATAATTTTCTTCTGTTCATCTTTATATACATCCTTCAATAAGTTATTCTTAAAACTCTTACCACTTTCATCAGAATCTAAAATTACAAATGGTAGTTCTCCTGTACTAGATAATAAACTAGCTAATGAACGTACACCCTTTACACCTCCAGACGGTATAAATACAATTTCTTTTTGAGGATTTATTTTTTTATTTGCAATTAGGAATGCTTTGATTGCATGTAAATAGTATTGATCAGACGCCCCTTCAACTATAACTGGTTGACATCCATGTAATAAGACATCTGAAACAGTGAGCCCTAATGCAGCGTGAACAGCATAAATTGATTTATCTTTCTTAGGATCTGTATTAGCACGTAAATCATTTGACAATACGGTATGCCCTGTATTATCTACATATGCCAATTTAACATTATCTATATTTTCAGTGTCCACTAAAAATGGAGAATGTGTTGTATGAATGATTTGATTATCTTGTGAAAGTCCCCTAAAGAAAGCTAGTAAATCCTTTTGTGCTAATGGATGTAATGATAATCCAGCTTCATCTAATAATAAGATAGAATTCTTTAGTGATTCCTTTGTTTCAACTAAAAAAGTTAAGTAAAAACTTAAAAACCATTGTAATCCTGTACTGCGGTTATCCAACGAAATTTTTTCTGGTCTCAAATTATCAGAGACCCAAATTTTAAAGAAGTTACCATCTACTTGTAGATCAAATAAATAATTTCCCTGTTTCCACCAACGTTTAAAATTATCAGTTAATTTAGCTGATGCAGAATTTAACAAAATCTGCCTTTCAGCTTTTCGTTCAGCATATTTATCAATTTCACCCTCTGATAAACTTTGAGTATCACACCCTAATTGTAATATCTCATCTGGATCTAAGTTAATAAATTCAAAAAGGACTTTTAAAGTTCTAGCCTTTGCAGCTGCAATTCCTGATATATCAGTTCTATTCAAGTTCTGAACAACATGCGGTAAAAATATCTCAGAATCTAAATTCCCATAATTTGAATAATAAACAAATGTAGGCAATTCATCCTGTAATAAGGTCCATACTTCTTCTATTTCATTAATAGGTTTTATTTTTTCTATCACTAAATCTAAAAGACCCAACAAATCAGAAAAGATATCTCCTATATTCTCATAGTTATTCAATGTATCTACTAACTGTTTTTTATACGCGCTTAACTCTTCATATTTAGAATGATCGATACCATTATCATCAGTATTTTTGATTTTATCTAATAATACAAAAATATTACTATACTCATCTTTATTTAGATGATTGCTGATGTTACTAATTTCATTAATAATATCTGAGAAACTAACTTTTTCAACAAATTTTTCATCTTTAAACTTATAAATATGGTCTCCATTATATTTACGTGCTAAATAAAGCATTTTAAATTCTTCCTCAGAATGAAGAGTTAATTCTGAAAGCTTTTTACATAAACCATCTTCTAATTCAAAATATGTTTCTATAAATATAATATTATTATAGTTATCTCTCCACTCTGCATATTTATTACGTGGTAAATCCTCAATTAAATTAATCGCTCCATTACGGGCAGGGTTTAATTTCCATAATGCTATTAAAGAATTAGATTTTCCAGATTCATTAACCCCTATAATATTAGTAACATCACCACAATCTATCCATGTACTATCTTCTATAGACCTAAAATCTTTAATTCTGAATTTAATTAACTTCATAACTGACCTCCCCTATACTGATATTTATTTTAATCAGTAAATTAATACCTTCCATAGCTATAAATTATTTAACTATATCTATTCCAATAATAGTTATTACACGCTCATATAATCCGATAATTTATAGTGTTTAGTACCCTAAAATAACTAACCTATAATTATTATTTAATAAATACAGATTATATCCGTTCTTATCATTATTAATGTAATTATAGCATATTAATAAATAGACTAATGTCTATATTTATTGTATCAATATAATTTTAAATACCTTGAATTTATAATCTAAGTGCAACTAAAAAAGATTCATGGCTTTCTGATAAAATAGTGTTTGCAAAGACATCTAAAAATCAGGAGGAGCCATGAATCATTATACTCATTTTACACTAAAAGAGCGCGAAATTCTAAAACATTTTATTGATATAGGAAAAAATCAAACAGAATTTTCAATTTTACTTGGGAAAAATAAATCGTCTATATCAAGAGAAATCAAAATAAATAGTCAAAATGGCGAGTACATACCTTGTGAAGCCCATGACAGATATAAAAATAGACGCTTTAATTGTAAACCAAGAAAAAAGCTAGATAATCCAAGTCTATATGAATGTGTAAAGAATTTATTTTTGAGACATCAATGGTCTCCGGAACAGATCTCCTCTCGATTGAAATTTGAAAATTCAAGCTTCACTATTAGTTACAATACAATTTACAGGGAAATATATAATGGTCGTTTTGATGAAAAAGAACTATCACATGGAAATAGAGGAGTTGTTCGCAAACTACGACATCGTGGTAAAAGTCGTCATACAAAAAATTATGAAGAAAGACGTGGAAAAATTCAAATTAGTAATTTAATTACAGATAGACCAGATCCTGCAAATAATCGAGAACGATTAGGTGATTGGGAGACTGATACAGTTATGGGGCAGACTGGTAAGGCTTGCTTAGTAACATTAACTGATCGAAAAAGTAGGTATCTGCTATGTAAAAAAATTGCAAAAAAGAATGCATTTTTAGTTAAACAAGCGATGATTAAGCTTTTAAAAAATCAACCTCTAGAAACAATAACTCCAGATAGAGGGAAAGAGTTTTCTAAACATGCAGAAATTAGTCAGGAGTTGAATTTAGTAGAATTTTATTTTCCATTTCCACATCATCCTTGGCAAAGAGGAACAAACGAAAACACCAATGAATTGCTTAGAAAATATTTCCCGAAAACTGTGGATATTAATCAATCAGATAGCTATGTTGAAGCAAAAATGAAAGAAATAAATCTTAAACCGCGCAAATGATTAAATTGGAAAACTCCATACAAGGTTTATCATTCAGTAGAGTTGCATTTGACTTGACAATTCAAGACTAAAAAGAAGGCCTTAACTAAGACCTTCTCATATACTATTTATTGAATTTTTAAATTTTCCCTAATTTCAATATTTCCAATTATATATATTTCTTTATACCTCTTAGGAAACTAATTTATTTATTAGCCTTAAAATATTCATATGTTTTATATAATCCATCGCGTAGATTAAAAGTAGTCTTAAAAGATAAATCCTTTTGAGCTTTTTTATTGTCTAATCTAGAATGTCTGATATCTCCAATTCTTTCAGGCTCATAAGAAATATCTATTTTACTATTACTAATACATTTAAATTCATTAATAATAGAATTAATTGAACTGGCAATATTAGTACTTATGTTATAAATACCTGCGATGTTATTTTCTAACCCCAAGATATTAGCTTCTACAACGTCATCTACATAAATAAAATCCCTTGTCTGGTCACCATCACCATATACAGTTACAGGTAATCCATTAGCAATAGCCTTAGCAAATATACTAATAACACCACCTTCACCACCATTACCTTGTCTTAGTCCATATACATTAGAATAGCGATAACAAATATAATTTAAACCAAAAGCTTCATGATAAATACGAAGATAATGCTCTGTTGTCAATTTAGTTAATCCATAACATGATGTGGGAATACCAACCATAGATTCATCTAATGGTAATGTATCAAAATATGTATTCTGGTTTAAATTCAAATATAGTAGAGCTTAAATTTGAATCTCTAATATCCATTTCGATAAACTGAGCTTTAGAATTAACAAATTCCCTACTCCCACTAGATAGATTATCTATCACTAAAACTGTGTGTCCATCATTAATTAAACGGTCGACTAAATGAGAACCTATAAAGCCTGCACCACCCGTTTCACATATCCTCATACTATCCCCTTTAGTATTAATTCATATTCTCTAACATTTCGACTAATTTTTTTGATAATTCATTATAGTCAAACATTTTTCTTGCATAATTCTGGCTTATTATACATTTACTTAATAAGTCATTATCTACCATTGCATTATATAGCTCAGCAGATAGTTTATCAGAATTTCCATTTTCAAAAATTCGACCACAATTCCCCCGATTGGTTGTATCTAAAGCAAAATCACTATAATTCGTAATAATAGGATATGCTCCAAAATACATTCCTTCTAGAGTAGCCAAACAAGTACTTTCCGTCCGACTAGTCATACAAATAATTTTAGCTCGTCTACAATAAGTATAAAGTTGAGTTCTATCTGTAATATTTCCAGTCATTATAATCGAATCTGCTTTTTCTGGGTATCTTTCTTTAAAATTCTTTACGATTTGTATAAATGCTTCCGTCGATGGTCCAATAAACATAAACTTCCATTTTTTTACAATATCATCTGGAAGTAATTTAATAGCATCTAATAATAACTCATTATTTTTTACGTATTCACCTAATCGACCAACGGTAATAACTATATTTTCTTTTTGAATAGAATCTATAGCACTCACATATACATCTAATGTTGATACACCATTCGGTAAATACCCTAGTCTATTTCTAAATATAGATGTTTTAGAAAGTGCATCATGATAAGACTTTGTTTCTACTGTAAATAAATCAACATATCGGCTTTTAAATTTTTCAGTATAATTACGAAGCCACATAAATGACTTATTACCACAAAAATGTTCAAAACCACCTACACCCATATCTAATTTACTATATACGATAATATCTGGTTTTAATTGTTTGCAGTATTTAGCAAGTTTCCAAACTGTACTACCATAATTAAAAAACATAATTACATCAAATTCATGTATATGTTCTTTCAAAAATATTTTTGCTAATTCAATTTGTTTTTTATAATCACTAGTTTCACCAATACAAATCGTATTCACATATGATGAAAACTCTTGATTCCAAATGGTATCACTCTCTCTTGTTTTATAGTATACATAAGTGCTTTTCCAAGAAAAGTATTTCGCTAATGTATATAAAAACATACCACAATCTTTATAAGCTACTTCAGGTGCATCAGAAGGACCAAATAAAATATTGCAGATTCTCTTAGTATTATCTTGTTTCTCAATATCCATTCTTCCTATCTCCAGAATAAGTATCTACAAATTTTATAGGATCATGAAATAAATGGTAACTTTCACGAATCTTATCATCATCCCATTCCCACCATTTCATTAATAACAATTTTTGAATAATTTCATCTGGAAAACGATATTTTATTATTTTATTAGCTCCTACTACAACTGCATATGGTGGTACGTCTTTAGTAATAATACTGCCTGAACCTATGACTGCACCATCTCCAATAGTTACATTATCTAGAATAATACTTCGTGCACCAATCCATACATCATTACCAATAATCGTAGAATGTACATATGGTTTCATATCAGGATAGTCAATCTCAGAATTCCAAGTAGATACATAATCCATACGATGACCATTGGGTACAACTAACTGATCTATGGCAATTGAGCAATAGGAACCAATGGATTTGATAATATCATCTCGAACATACCGATACCCCCAAGTATATTTACCTACAGGAATATTTGAATATTTTTCTGTATAATATCTTGCTAAATTATCTTTGTGTCCATATTTTTTTAATGAATATTTATAAATAAAATCAGGACAAGTTCGTGATCCCTTTATAGTATGTATAGCGCTTGCTAATAGAACATCTTTTGTACTAACTTCATATTTTTCTTGTAAGTTCATTATTATTTTCCCGTAACTAATTTATACATTCCTAGTGGTTTCCCCTCATCATAGAATTGTTTTACACATTTCATAACTTCTACTGGTGTTATCTGTTTCATACAAACTGGCTTTTCACACCAACCAGGACCATTAAATAAAAGATCACAACCAGCACACTTTATAGGTGAAATAATAGCTTTATAAATACGTTGTGGAGCACCACGCCAAACAGGTTGTGACCCATATAAACCTATAACCGGTGTATTAACTGCATTCGCTACATGTACTGGAAAACTACAACCATTAATAGCCAGTTCTGCATTTTTTATTATTTCTCCAACTTCTAAAAGATTTGTTTTACCTCGTAAATCAATAACGTTATCTGGCAAGTTAATATCAATATAACTTTGTGATGCTTGTCCGATAAGAACAACGAATTTTCCCATTTTACGAAGTTCATTAAATAAGATTTGCCAATGTTCTTTAGGCCAATTTTTGGCATGCCCACCTGTTTCTAAACTAGATACAATATAGTCTTTACCTTGTAAAGATGCCAACAATTCTTTTACATGCTGCTTATCTACATCCCTAGCATCCGGATATACAAAAGTATCCCAATTAGGTAATGTCGTTACATCAATTCCTGTTGCTTCTTTCAAAAAATGTGCATATACAACAGGCTCAAATGCATGATTCATCCAAGGTTCTATTTCAAGATTATCAGTGAGCCAAAATTTACGTTTATGTGGTAATCCAACACGTTTTTTAATACATGCTAGAGCATAAATAATAGATACACGATAAAGCGTATCCATTAAATATACCACATCTGAACGCCATAATTTTTTTATAAGATTCCAAGAGCTTTTCTTCGTTTTATCAAAAGTAAGATACTCATCTACAAATGGATAGGCTTCCATTAACTGTTTAGCATTTGTATTCCCCACAACAGTTAATTTTATATCTGGATATAATGTCTTAATACCCTTTAATAATGGTGACATTATAACCATATCTCCTAAGCCACCAAACCTACTTAATATAATATGCTTATACATAGTATAATCCCCTAATTAACTAACACCCTTTTTATTCAGTTTTTACTACAGTATTATTATTTCAAATACGCCTTCAAATTCCCCCGAATTTGTTCCTGATATCCATCAAGCAATTCATATCTCTTCCGATATTGGCTACGTTTTTGTGATTTGATTTCTTCAATCGGTTTTCTATATTCTTCCAATGGAATTTTGAAGAATCGTGGATCTTGTGTAACTGTACCGCCAATGTCTTCCCACAATGGATCGAGTTCAGCTACTTTTGCCTTATGGCCACGTACCATGTGTGTATTGGCGTAGAAACCTTCGTCAGATACAGCATACATGGATTGAACTTTACAGTATTTAGCGAGTTCCCGAATCAAGAATACGATAAAGTTTTTTGGACGATATCCGAACATTTTTTTCGTAATGTGTTTCGCATTATCAAGGCCATCCTTGTACCCTTGGATGGTACCAATCCACAAGGCTGGTTCCCCTTCTAAACCTTTGCCGAGGCGGATGTTCGCATGATATACGCCTTGGTCGCCTAGTTGTAACAGAATGGTAAATAAACCTTCCTTACGTTGACCAGTTATAAAGTTAAGATGTGCCGTCATGTTTAAGTCAGCATCTTCCCATAGTAGAATGCCTTGTTTTAATCCTTCCGGTTTTAGTTCATCCGGATTATATAGCATTTTGATGGTCTCTGATGTAAATACATCTTCTAAAGCTGTAAAGTGATTTTTTACCGCATCAATGCGTTCACGCAAGGTAGATTCTTTAAACAAGAATATACGGCTCATCAACTCATAGAGACCTTCTTGTTTATCTAAAATATGTTGATCTGGTGCGTAGCTTTCAAAAAAAGACTTATATTCCATCATCTCTTGCTTGTGGCCTACAGTTCGCAAGAAATGCAAGACTACGCGTCGTGTTTCACGCCATGATTTTTTTCCATAAATAGCTCGACCATTAGACCATTGGTCCTTTATATATTGAAACATACACTCTCCTAAAAATATAACAAACTAAAATCTTCTATATTAAATATATTTAAACCTATATTATTTATATGACTTAGTAATATGTTTTTTCAAAGTATCTATCATTTTTATTTGATCAACTGTATTCAAACTTGTATGATACAATTTACTCTTAGTTTTGCCAGTACTCATAATCAATTTGTTTTCTTCTAGCACCTCTAGTGCTTTATAAACTTTATATCTCGTAAATTGCGCCTTATTTACTATAGCTGTTACAGATAAAAATGATTTGGATTCTTTTAATATATTGTAAACTTTTTTGGCTTCATCAGATAAGTTAGGCACTGTTGTAATAGTATCTACACCCCATATAGTAAGTTCAGTTTTAAATACATCTGTATCTAGTTCTGGTTGCCTATAATCATATTGATTTGGAATTTGAAATATAATAGGTCCTCCTGAACCAATACGTTCGGATAGACCAATACGTCTAAATAAATTAACTAATAAGTCATTTCTTGGATTTGATGTTCCTCCTGAAATAAACTCTTCTAGTTCCACTCGTAAACATCCAGGATTTTTAAATTTATAGAAAAAGTCACTAACTTCTATAACTATATCAGACAAACTACTATGATAATCTGCATGAACTAAACTATTAATAAGAGCTTCTCTAATAGCCGTAATAAAATTATCATAAGATATTCTCTCTATACCATCATTCAACTTAAATGGAGTATTAATGGCTGAGACTAATTTATCCATAACAACTAAGTAAAATTCAAAGACGTTTAAATCTATATATTGACTATCCCCAAAAGCAACCCTATCTTTCCATCTATCTTGAATATTATAAATACCACGTTTATCAATATAATCTAAGTGAAATTTAGGGAAACGACTTCTTATAGCTTCTTCTTTTCCAAAAAATAGAAGAGCAGCTTCAGTTAACTTATACTTTCTTTCATCATTTCTATCAATACATCTAACACCTATAGAAGTTAGTAATTCTTCATCAGACATATTTGTATATCTATCATTTTTATTAGAAATATATTGTCTATATTTTTGTATTGTCTCTGATGATAAATCTTCTATTGTATAATTATCTAAAAGCACCGAATCTTGGTTACTATTTTTATCTCTAAAGAAGGTACTAATTTGTTCATCTGTAGCAATTCGATCACCTTCATATAATCTAATATATGTTTTATTAGGATTATTATTCAAAAATATTGGTTTATCGCTAATATGAGCTTCTGGAACTTTAATATAAATAATAGATCTACCATTATCTAATATTTTTTGATCTATATGTCTATTATCTAATATATTCTTACTAATCTTCTCTCTATTATTAATAGTATTCCAAAAGTCTTGAATTATTTTAGGAGCATTACTAACTCCAACTTCTTCATAATTTCCGTTATCTTCAGAAACACCAAGAATTATTAAACCACCTTTAGTATTAGCAAACGCCGAATATGTTGGCCATATATCACCTGGTAATTTATCAAATGATTCCTTATATTCAATATTTTCATTTTCATGTACTAAATCAAAATCTTCAAAATTTACCAACTTATAATTCACCTCAATTCGCCGCATAAATTTAAGTATTTCAAAAGATTATCAAAAGATTGTCAAAAGATTATTTTTGCTATAAACTCTTATTCTATCTGTATTTTTTGATTTTCTAATCTATCAATATAATAATTTCAAAAGATTATCAAAAGATTATTCCAAAAATTCTTGTATAGTTATACATTAATAATCGAATCCATCATCCGTTTATGTCCAAAGTCTTCATTGGCTTGTACCAAACCTGCCTCATATATTGCTGGATGTTCAATCATTTTATTTACAAATTGTTCTAATCCAGCGCGAATCGTATCCACCGATGATATGTCTAAGCTTTCACCAATATGATAATCACGAAGTACCTCAGGGTTGATTTCAGGCGATACCAAGGCCGGTTTATAGAACCCAATAGCCGTATAGAGCATGGCGCTCCAGTGATAGCGATAGCGTTCAGCACCGTATGGCATCAAGATGGCGTCTACATCGAGTAAGGCCTTATCCCAATCGGAGCCTATAAGGTTCGCATGTAGGAATGAAAGCCCTGGCACGTCCTTGTATTCATCAGCGATGGCATCGAATAGTTCGCCGTCCTCAGGTTTTGCCGTTGCCCCTTGTACCAAGAGTTCTACAGGACCTGTAAAGGTAGCTGTTTTAAAAGCGTCTAATAAAGGGATAATATTCTTTTCCTTGCGGAATTGACCAAAAAATCCAAGACGAAGCGGCGTATGTGTAGAGAAGGTTGGCGTTTCACCCGTCGAAGGGGTAAACACAGGAGGTAATATAGGACGTACGCGTGGTAGATCACTGCGTATCATATCATCGCGCAAGGTAATGACATCTAGGTAAATATTCGGATATCGATTGGCACGTTCCGCTTGTTTCAAGAATCGTACGTTTTCACCCTTGCCAATGCCATGGAAAATAAAGTGAACTGGTACCTTTGCATGTTTTAAAGGCGTATCCAATAGTGCTTTTATATAGCGATACGTAGAGGTAGGAATGATCAAAGCATCACAATGATGTGCCTCTAATTTCTTAGCAGCCGAAGTAAACCATGCGCGGCGACGTCGTTCACGTAAAATGGACAAGAACGGTTTTTTCCATTTCGATGCACCTGCATAGGTCACTACCTCTCCGCCCTCAAGATAGATAACGTCAACGCCATAATCAACCTTAAAGGTAAAATTCTCGGGCACCATCAATACCGGTTCATGACCTTGACGTTTTAATTCATTGATGATTATGCGGTCAAATTCTACCTCATGACCGGCAGGCATAATGATGCTTTCCAAAATGGCTACGCGCATTATGGTCCTTCCTTTCTCTACTAACACTCATCTGTTATCCAGAATTTATTATCTAGATCTGTTATAGTTTCCCATTAGATTTCAATAAATAATATAGCTTTACGTACTTAATCATGGTGTAGAAATAATGGTTCACGGATAGAATAAATCCCATTTTTCCATCTAAAAAACCTCTATCTAAAATGTACACCTTAAAAAAAGCCCAGCTTGGACGGATAAGAATATCCTTTACAAAGGAGCAGGATTTCCCGTTTTCCTTATATTTCTTAGCAGCCAATGTCGTATAATTGTTGAATTTGTTGAAGTATTGATGCCAATTATCATAGGTGTAGTGATACATTTTGCCATGTAGTTTAGCCTCAGGGTATGTACTAGATATGGTTTCATGTACAAATCCCTCAATATTCGTGCCTTCTTTTGGCATAAATCGCAACACGTAATCAGGACGCAACACACCGTGGGTAGCCTTGTTGTGATGGAACACATTGGACCGTTCAATCCAGTATGCTTTTTTCTCATTCTTAGCCAGTACATCTTGTACTTCTCGTTGTAATTCTGTCGAAATACGTTCATCCGCATCGAGGAAGAAAATCCATTCGGACCGAGCCTCTTCGACGGCAAAGCGTCGTTGTTGGGACCAATCACCATTCATAGCGTGATGTACGACGCGAGCCCCCATGGATTCAGCAATCTCTACCGTTTTATCCGTACTGCCGTCGTCGATAAGAAGCACCTCATCAGCAAATTGTGCAGATTCGATACAGTCTTTCATATGTTGTTCTTCATTTTTAGCCAAAATAATGACCGTTACTGTTGCCATGTATATCTCCCCTATTGAATACTATCCCCATGTTTTAATCGCCAAGCCGTTAATTCTCGCATGGTTTTCATAGAGTTAGCATATGCTTGTGGCATTTTCTCATCTTCCACATATATGCCAGTCTTATCCATCCACAAACGGTGATTAAATACGAACGGCCCTTGATTAAATAGACTCGGTACCATAGCCTCATAGGTTTGCCCTGTACGTCCTACAAGTTCAGCTAATGTTGGAATGATTTGAATACTCATGCCAAATGCATCTTGTAAAAGCCATTCTTTTTTGATGCCTTGACCGTAGAAAATAATCGGAATCGTGGATGCTACCTTAGGACCTTCCTCATGAGCAAAGGTAAAGCGTTCGCTATGGTCACCGGTTATAACAAATAATGAAGTTGGATCAGATTGTTCCTCTTTGCTAATAAATTCACCCATCACATGGTCTGCATACCATATATGGCCCATTTCGTTAATTTGCTTATCCGTATTGGCAATGGAATCTGGCAAGTTCTTACGAACCTTATCCGCATCATAGCCTTCCTTCGCCACATTCACACTATATGGAGGATGATTTGACGTAGTCATGATGACATTGATGATTTTTTCGCCACGATGTTTGTCCATGTACGCATTGATGGCCTTAAACATATCTCCATCGGCTACGCCCCAAGCATTGATTTCATTGCTCGGCATTTCAGATGCATCGTGGAATTCATCAAAACCTTGTTCTAATGCAAAGTTCTTAACATTTTGCCAAGTACTAAAACCGCCATACCAAAATACGGTCTTATAACCTAGTTTTTTCATAACCGGTCCAATACCGAGACCATACGGTTCTTGTAACATACCTACGCTATAGTTTGGATACATCCCCGTATCCGGCATGCCCGTTAATAAACCAATAATGGCAGGCATCGTACCTGTTCCTTGAGCTAAGGCCATTTGCGTACCCATCGCCTGTGGACTAGCCGCGTACTTACGACCTTGCTCTACAAGATAAGCACCAGGTTCGTTGAATTCAGCAAGGAATGGCCACAATCCATATGATTCACCGAGAATGATATTAATAGATTGCGGTTGTTGTTGTAATCGCTCTGTTGTTATCGTTTTTGTGAAAGATTCATCAAATCGTGTACTTCCAGAATTACCGCCAATGGATTGTATTTTTTCATGTAGCTCAGCAGATGTTAAATGAATATCTTCTAATTCTGAGGTCCGTTTCGCAATGGATTTTACACGGTATAATGCTTGTGCATCGTCCAAAATCGTTTCATTTAATAGATTTGAATTAAGTCGAGCTGCGCTTTCCCAGTTAATGGAATTCGTGTACCCAAAAGCTCCACCAAAGCGAAAAAATACGAATAGTACACCAAATCCAACAAAACTTAGAATACCAGTGATCCACTTATTACGCTTAGTGCTAGGTGCCCATTCATATGTGTTGATATTTAGTACTTTCACTAAAAGCCAACTGAAAACAATACTAAGCGCAATGCCACCAATTAAATATGGTATACCATGATATTCATTGATAGCCGTATTGATAATGGCATAAATATCGTCATGTTTGCCATTGATAAGCATCGCATTATAAGAGGAGTTGAATATGGTATAAAACGGGATACGCCCCATAAAGAGCAATGTAAAGAAGATGGTAACAAATCCGTACCAAACCTTGCGTACACCTTGGGCCTTCCATTTCGGCCACACTATAGATGGCAATGTAGCAAATAGCATACTTACGAGGACAATTGATCCAACTGTCTTCAAACTCAACCGAAAACCAAGCCATAAAGACATTAAAATACTATCCATTGTAGTCGTAGCTAATTGGGATTGAAAAATAATTAAAAAAACAATTCTAAAGAGCGTAAACAAGATTGAAAAGAACAAAAACGCCTTTATCTCTTGTTGAATTCCCTGTATCCAATGCAACCAACGCTTCATACCATGTTCCAATTTACACACCAGCCCTACAATTTATTCAAAATACAAATGTATCCCCCTATTTACACGTATCATATGTACCATCACAGTTATACACGTGAATACTTCTTGCAACTCGGCCCCTTGCACCGCTTGCATTTTCCACAGCCCTTATCCGTAGTTTTCTGGCCGTGGTCATTTATAAAATCTACGGTTAGTCCTTTTTTGTGGACTTTTGAGACTCCTTCTTCAAGGCTTTTTCTAATTTTTTAGCCTTTTTATCCTTCTTAGCATCCTTGTCTTTTTTAGCTTTTTTAGAATCCTTATCCTTCTTGCTCTTTTTGGACTCTTTGTCCTTCTTGGACTTCTTAGATTCCTTTACAAGTTCGAATTCTTTGTTAGACTGCTTGTCTTTCTTGTCCTTTTTTTTATCTTTGTCTTTCTTTTTCTTATCTTTTTTATCCTTTTTACCTGAAAGCTTCGCCCATTCTTCTTCTACGCGTTTCAGTTGTTTTTTGATAAGCTTGTCGATTTCCTTTTGTTGTTTAGTTTTATCCTTATCGCCCGTAGATTGTTTGGAATACAACAAGGAATTTACCATATCATAAGGATCTAAAGATGTATGAATATCTCGGTCTATGATACTTTCATCATCAATATCTTCGAGGTCATGATCTACATCGTGTAACTTAACTTGCTCCATCGCATAATCTAAGTTGTCTTGATTCGACGCACCATAGCCCATCGGTTTATCAAAGAAAAGAACATCGCCAAATAAATCGCGTTCCAAGCTTTCATAAGAATTAAGCATGCTCATGCGATCCTGAACGGCCTCAATTTGATTCCACAATTCCATCAAATTCGCCGTATACTGCATGCGCTCCTTAACCTCTAAATAGGCTTGGTGAATAACAAACAGTTCTTTTTCATTAAGACCTTCATCAGCACCGATTTCTTCAATCATTTGCTGAATCTCTTGATCACGATTATAACGCTCTACTAAGGCACTACGAATTTCTTCAATAAGACTTGCTGACACGCGTTCCATACGTTCCTCCTTTATAGTATATACTCAGCCCTAATCACTACGATTAATCATTACGAATCAATACATACCATGGTGAATAGAAAAAATAAATTTTTATACTCTCTAATCTATTATTATATCAAAAAATATGCGGATTTTCTGCGTGTTTTAGTGAAAGTACTAAAACACATTCACCCTATACACCAATATTCGTTCTTTTTCATCATTTTCTTGAAATAAATCACCGCATTGTATTGATTCTTCTGCTTCTAGACGCACATGGTTATTTAAGAAATTTTCTACTTCTTCATTAACATAGTAAAAGAATAGTAGAATTTCTCTCGGATGATGATATATAGAATCAAATATATTACCTAGTACTCGTTTGATGGTATGAAGTGCAAAGGGGTTAAAGAAGAAGCAGCGATCTACAGTATCTGGCAATGTATAGGTAGCTGCATCACCAAGAATAAAGGATACCCGATTCTTAGCAGCTAGGCTTTCACCATTTACGACAGCTCGTTCATACAAACGTTCATCGTATTCAATACCGATGGAATGGCACCGCGTCTGATTAGCCATGAAAATACTGACACGTCCCTTACCACTACCGTAATCGATGAGGGTATTTTGTTTCGTAATATAACCGCTATTGGCAAGGCGTTCTAAAACACAATAATCCGTTGGCTCATACGGATGATGTTCTGTATCAGAACGGCTGTCATCACGGCCTGCTGTTTTAATTTGTAACACTTGTTCCCATTCCTGTTCGCTTGTCATATATTTAAACCCATCATAAATTCCCAATTGTATGACCTATTTTTAACACTAATTTGATATTTACATATACTATACCCTTATTAGAGCAATATTTACAAATTAAAGATAATCATGTATCATAATATATGACAAAGGAAGTTAATGCGTTCAATATGTTGCACGCAAAAATGAAAAAGCAGGGTTGCCGCCCTGCTTTTTCTATGCTAAGCACCCTCCATGGGTGCTTTTGTTGTATTTACCATATATAATTCGAATATGGTATACTAAAGAGTAATATTTCAATTTTTCTCATGTGCAGAATTATATCTCATAAAAAGGAGTATTTACTTACATGGACAGTGATCTGACCTTAGATTTTATAATTATTATAATATTAATCATCGCCAATGGCTTATTTTCCATGACAGAGTTAGCCATCGTCAATGCCAAGAAGCGCCGTCTCGAGGAGATGGCCGAGTCTGGCAATGAGCGCGCCAAGAAGGCCTTTGAGTTGGCGGAGAATCCGAACGAGATGTTCTCTACCATCCAAATTGGTATCACCCTCGTCGGCATTTTGACTGGTTTGTATTCCGGTGCTACCTTTTCCGCACCATTAGAGGACGTTTTGGTGAAAGCCTTCCCTAGTATCGCTCCTTATGCGGCTTCTATCAGTTCCTTCTTGATTGTTGCCATTATCACCTATTTATCGCTTGTCATCGGTGAATTAGTGCCAAAACGCCTAGCCATCAACAACCCTGAAGCGATTGCCGTTGTTGTTTCCAAGCCAATTTACTGGCTTTCACAAGCATTAAAACCAATCGTACTATTCCTCGGCGTGTCGACGGATTTTCTATTGAAAATATTGGGCGTCACTGTGAAAGAAGAAGCGCCTGTAACGGAGTCGGAAATCAACAAAATGCTCACCGAAGGCGTAGCCATGGGGGCCTTTGAAGAAGAAGAACCAATTCTCGTAGAAAATATTTTCCACCTAGCAGACATGAACGCAGGCGATGTCATGACACCACGGACGCAGCTCAAATGGATTGATTTGAACTCATCTGAAGAAGAAATCATGGAGGTCCTAAAAACGGCGAACCAATACCGCATTCCGGTAGGTGAAGACTCACTCGACGAATTGCGCGGCGTAGTCAATGTAACCGATGTGATGGTCCAATGCTTACAAGGCGAAAAATCCTTGCACCATGTCATCCATTCTTGTCTGAAAGAACCATTGCTCGTACCTGAGTCCATTTCTCTTATGAAATTACTCAACACATTGCGTAACGAAGGCGTTCACGAAACCATCGTCCTCGACGAATACGGCGGCTTTAGCGGTCTCGTTACCTTGCACGACATCATGGAAGAAATCGTAGGCCTCATGCCATCCGGCGAAGAAGAGCGCCAAGAAGAAGAAAACCGCATCGTCGAACGCGAAGACGGCACTTGGCTCGTAGACGGTCTACTCGACGTAGACGAATTCAAAGAATTCTTCCACATCGTCAAAGAACTACCACGTGAAGAAGACGACCTCTACAAAACACTGGGCGGCCTCATGAACCTTCTATTCGGTAGAATTCCACTCGAAGGCGACAAAACCACCTGGGACGGATACACATTTGAAATCGTGGACATGGATAATACACGGATAGACAAAATTTTGGTTAGTTATGTTGAACCAGTTGTGGAACAAACAGAAGAATAAAATTTAGAGCACGTATCGTCATAAATACTAATATAAAAAAATAGACTCCCAAAAACTCCACCGGCCGGGTCTGACTCCGGCCTACGGCCTCCGCAGGGCCAAAATCGTTTTTGGGAGTCTATTTTTTTATTACTACTATCCTATGATCCTACGTGCTCAAATTTTCATTTCTACTGTAATTCGCACAACTGGTTAAACATAATCTATGAGAGAAACACGCTACGCAGAGCCCGAAGTCGTTTTCAGGAGGGGTTCTCTCATCTATCTAACTCACGTTTTTTCATTAACTTATAGCTTTTTTTAAAAGTAGAAGTAAATTTAACTTTATACACTAATCAGATTCCAAAGCAGCCTTTAACTCATCCATTGTTTCATAGGATGGTACATTAGGATCTCTAGAAATTTTTTTTGCTTCTACCAAAGCTTCTAATGTCTTTTTATTATAATGTGGATCTTCAACTGTAAAAGGTAATCCACCTTTTATCAAACATTGCCGTAAAAATATATTGATTGCACTAGATAAATCTAAACCTAAATTTCTCCCCGAAGGTCCCCTCTCTCCAATTATTAGAATATATATATGTTTGTATAGGCTCTGGTTTATGATATTTTTTAACGAAGAGGCACCTTTCTAAAACCGACTTTACTAGGTCAAGCCATCAGGCGCAGACCGTCAAGGTAGCTGGAGGTTTTAGGAAGGTGCCTCGTAGTTACTATAATCAGAAAACATATATATTTTCTAATGTACTTATAGAATTTTTATCTAAAGTGTAGTATTATTTAATTGTATAAAATATATATTTTGTAGTAGTTATTGCTTTCACAATAACCTCTATTATGTGTGTGAAGGAGGGGATTATGAATCGTAGTGTATTAGGTTTGACCACGGCGCTATTGATGAGTGCACTTATCATCGGCGGTTGTGGGTCGAATCAAGATGATCATAATACGAGTATCAAGGTGCGGACGATCACGATTGGCGAAGAGGCTGGCACAACGAGTGCTGGGTATTCGGGAACTATCAAGAATCGGACGGAAACGAATTTGGCGTTCCAGGTGGGCGGCCGTGTGATTAACAAGTTTGTCAGTGTTGGTACTGCTGTGCAGGCCGGTCAGGTGATTGCTCAAATTAACGGAGCTGACACGGCGAGTCAAGTGCAAAATGCGCAAGGTGCTGTTACAGCGGCGCAATCGGCCTATGATTTAGCTAGTACGAATGCTGAAAGATACCGCGCTTTGTACGCTGAGCAGGCTATCAGTAAATTGCAATTGGATCAAGCGGAAAATCAACTGAATGCGGCGAAGGCTCAGTTGCAACAGGCTCAAGCGGGTCTTAATTTAAGTAACAATCAAAATAGTTATACTACTTTGGTTGCTCCAGACAGCGGTATTATTACGGCTCTCAATGTCGAGGCCGGTCAGGTCGTGGTAGCAGGCCAGGCTATTGGTACCTTGGCGGCCGGTCACGAACCTGAGGCAGTCATCGCTTTGCCAGAACAGGAAATGAGCAAAATTTACCCTGGTAGTACGGCGACCATCACATTTTGGGCTTTGCCTGATGTGAAAGTACAAGGTATTGTCCGTGAAATTTCACCGGTTCCAGACCCTGTAGCGCGGACGTATACGGTCAAAATTACCTTACAAAACCCTCCAAAAGAGGTGCAGCTCGGTATGACCATCAATGCCATCCTCAATCAAACGGATACAACAGATATTTCCATACCGTTGACGGCGTTGGTGAAAGACAAACAAGGTAATAACGCAGTGTATATTATTCGAGATAAGAAAGCACATCTTGTTCCTATTCAAACCGGCGAATTTGGTAATAATTCGGTCATTGTAAAAAATGGCCTCGTTAAAGGGGATATCGTCATCACCGCAGGAACACAACAATTACAAGAAGGAACGGCGGTGCATGAATGAAGAAGTTTAATTTAGCAGATTGGGCATTACGCCATAAATCCATTATCTACTACTTCATCGCCGTACTCCTCACCTTTGGTATATTCTCGTTCACCCACATGGGACGCATGGAGGATCCAGACTTTACGATGCGTACTATGGTTGTGGGCGTTTCTTGGCCCGGTGCTTCACCTCAACAAATGTCGGATCAAGTAACGGATAAGCTCGAAGAAAAACTACGAGATTTACCGGGTGTGGATTATACTAAATCTTTCACAGATGGCAGCAAATCGGTTATTTATATCAATCTGAAAGAAGATTTACCATCGAACAAGATTCGTCCCGCCTGGGAAGAAGCGCGGAATATGATCAATGATAAATGGAAATCTTTGCCATCCGGCGTACAAGGCCCTTCTATCAACGATCGATTCGAT
This sequence comes from uncultured bacterium, assembly GCA_905214495.1. GTDB lineage: Bacteria > Bacillota > Negativicutes > Veillonellales > Veillonellaceae > Veillonella. The sequence goes on from CAJMLW010000003.1 coordinate 31,793, forward strand.
GATGTATATGGCACCATTTACGCGCTTTCAGGTGACGAATTCTCGTACGAAGAGAAACGGCAACAGGCGGAAGATTTAAAACGGCAGCTCTTATCCGTTCCGAATGTTAAAAAAATTACCCTCATCGGGGTTCAAGAAAAATCCTTGGATGTAACGATTAACAAGGACAAGCTCGCATCGTATCAGGTGAGCACCCAACAATTATTAACGGCCCTCAAACAGCAAAGCGCCATGGTGCCGGCGGGCATGGTCAATACGGATACGAATAATGTATATTTACGCATTAACGGCGTCTTTGATAGCGTGGATGCGGTCAAAAATATGCCGGTTCGCATCAATAACCAGACGATTCGCCTTGGCGATATTGCGAACGTAACGATGACCTATAAGGACCCATCCAGTCCTCAATTCTATTACGAAGGCAAACCGGCCATTGGCATCGCCATTTCCATGGATGCTGGTGCGAATAACATCGAGTTTGGCAAGGCTATCGATACGAAACTGAAAGAGCTTAAAACAACGATTCCTGCAGGTTTAAGCCTCGACCAAGTGTCGAATCAGCCGCACATTGTTAAGGAATCCATTGGCGATTTCTCCCAATCTTTATTCGAAGCCATCGCCATCGTATTACTCGTCAGCTTTGCGTCTCTTGGCATTCGAACGGGTATCGTGGTGGCCCTCACCATTCCGGTCGTCGTGTCCACTACCTTTGTACTGATGTATGAAAATGGCATTTATTTGCATAAGGTTAGCCTTGGCGCCCTCATTTTGGCGCTAGGCCTACTCGTTGATGATGCCATCATCGTCGTGGAAATGATGAGTGTTAAGCTCGAAGAAGGCTTTAACCACTGGCGTGCCGCTACGTTCGCCTACGACTCAACGGCCTTTCCGATGCTGTCCGGTACGCTCATTACCTGCGCCGGATTCTTGCCTCTCGCCTTGGCGGAGGGCATGGTTGCGGAATTCACGAAATCCCTGTCCATCGTTGTCTTCATGGCCCTCATTCTATCCTGGATTGCATCTGTTTTGGTCAGTCCGGTGTTGGGCTACAAAATTATCGAAAACAAGGCCGAGAAACCCGAGTCAGAATGGACTCGTCGCGATCATATCATGCATCGTCTGAAAACCGTTTTTTATGCTCGTTTTGAAAGCCTCATTCACTGGGCACTAGGTCATCATAAGGCCGTATTACTCCTAACGCTAGGGGCTTTCATCCTATCCTTGCTTTCATTCCCGCTTATCAAACAGGAATTTTTCCCATCATCAACGCGGAATGAAATCATCGTATCCATGCAATTTCCTCAAAGCTCGTCCATCGATTATACCCAAAGCCAAGCTAAATCGCTGAATGCTTTGTTAAAGGATAACGAACATATCGACCATTTCACCACCTATGTAGGCGAAGGGTCGCCGCGGTTTGTATTGACCTTAGAACCGGAATTGCCGCGCGCTAATTTCATGCAAACCATCATCGTTACAAAATCCTTAGAGGATCGAGATGCATTATTCAAGGATTTACAAGATCAACTAAACGATCAATATCCATCAGCACTCATCAATATGCAATTTGTCCAAATTGGACCACCATCAAAATATCCTATTATGCTCCGCGTATCGGGTCCTGATGCGTCTGAGGTTAAAACAATTGCTAACGATGTGAAAGCCAAGATGCAAGAAGACAAAGATTTACATAATATCGCCTTCGATTGGCCGGATACAGAGCCAGTTGCTCAAATTCACATCGACCCAGATAAAGCGCGTTTGCTTGGTATTAATAGTTACGCCGTATCGCTTCATCTACAAAGTTTATTATCCGGTACCAAATCCGGTGAATACTACGAAGGAAACCAAACCATTCCTGTTACTTTTAGATTAAGCGGCAATGAAAACCACAACTTGGCGGCACTTTCATCATTACCAATCCAAACAGGAAATGGTTCCTATGTACCGCTCAGCCAAATCGCAACGATTTCTATGAGTCAAGAAGAAGGCATTATTTGGCACCGCAACATGATGCCAACCATTAGCATTCATGCTAATGTAGGCCCTGGCGTACTCGGTAATGCTAAGACGAAAGAAATTTACAATAAACTTGCTGAATATCGTCAAGATTTACCAACTGGCTATACTATTGACCTCGATGGTTCCGCCGAAAAGAGCGTCACCGCCGTTCAAAAATTGCTCGTACCAATGCCAATTATGCTCTTTGCAATCATGACGATTCTCATGTTCCAATTAAAGAAAATTGCCCTCATGTTTATGGCGCTATTTACCGCTCCGCTTGGACTCATCGGTGTTGTACTAGCCCTAAACATTACGCGCACACCACTTGGATTTATGGCTATACTCGGCATCATTGCCCTCTCCGGCATGATCATTCGTAACTCCATCATTTTATTGGACCAAATCGAAATCCACCGCGCCGAAGGACAATCTGCCCGCGAAGCCATCATCAACTCCGCTACATTACGTTTCAGACCAATCATGCTAACTGCCATCGCGGCCATCCTTGGTATGATACCACTCATGGGATCCGTATTCTGGAGCCCACTCGCCATCGCATTCAGCGGCGGCCTACTTGTAGCAACCATACTAACACTTATCGTACTACCAGTTATGTACGCAACATGGTATAAGGTTAAATAAGTTGCAATGTATTTACGCAACAAAGAAAAAAACAGCAGGGTGGCAGCCCTGCTGTTTTTTATTGCCTTACATACATATCCCTATTTCTCAGGAGCACTATACATACCTTTCTTAAATTAGTACACGCCTGTTCTATTTTTTAAGGACCCCATTATTGCACACTAAAAGGCAGCAGATTTCAAAACCTGCTGCCTCACACCCTACTTATGGCCCTTATCACCAAGACCTAGCCGGTGGAGCAGAGAAGTCATGCTCAGCTTTTTCCCCTTATTAAACTACAACGGCCGTCCCATTACATGTCACCATAAGCATGCCATTTTGAGCACCTACTGTGCTGTATTGGAATGATACGCCAATAACGGCATTAGCGCCGATTTTACTAGCCCGTTTTGCCATTTCATCGATTGCTGCTTGGCGTGCGTTCATTAGGGAATCTTCGTAGCTGCCGCTGCGGCCACCAACGATGTCTCGAATGCCGGACATAAAGTCTTTTACAAAGTTACGGCCTTCTACGACTTCGCCAAATACGATGCCTTTGTACTCTTGTACAGGTTTATTTTCAATGTGCATAGTTGTAGTAATAATCATAGTTGTGTCCTCTCTAATTGACTACAATATATTTTGATTTATTATAGCAAGGCTTTTACAGAAACACAATCACATATTATAGCATATACAAAAAAAGACCTATTCACTACTTTCATAATGAACAGGTCTAGTTTTATTGCATTTTTATTTGTCAAAATCGCGGTCTAGGTTTACTTCTTTCAACGGAACGAGTTTAGTTTTGTTGATGTATTTGTAACCTAAGTAAACAACGAAGAAGATAGGCAATCCGATGTACGCAACGGATACGCCATACCAGTCTATGGTGTCGCCTGTAAAAGCGGAGTAGTTTTGGCCACAGATGATGATGACGCATAGGATGAACGCCAAGATTGGACCAAATGGGAACAACCACGCCTTATAAGGCAATTCTTTAAGGTCTCTGCCTTGTGCAATGAACGCACGGCGGAAGCGATAATGGGAAATGGCAATGCCTACCCAAGCGATGAAACCACAAAGGCCAGAGATATTAACAATCCATGTATACGCTGTACCTTCACCGATAAAGCTTGTAAGGAATGCAAACAAGCCGATGGCTGTAGTCAATACCAATGCAGGTACTGGAACGCCGCGTTTGTTGAGCTTTGCAAAGATTTGTGGCGCTTGACCTTCCTTAGCGAGTGCGTAAAGCATACGCGTAGAGGAATATAAGCCAGAGTTACCAGCACTCAATACGGCTGTTAAGATGATAGCATTGATAAAGCTAGCGGCGAATGCAAATCCAAAACGGTCAAATACGAGTGTAAATGGAGAGATGGATACATTTTCTACACTAGAATTCAATAGGTTTGGATCAGTGTAAGGAATGAGGAAACCGATAACTGTGAAAGCCCCAATATAGAACAATAGGATGCGCCAAAAGATGGAGTTAATCGCTTTTGGCACGTTCTTTTCAGGGTCTTCTGCTTCCCCAGCGGCTACGCCGATAAGCTCAGTACCTTGGAAGGAAAAACCAGCCACCATGAAGATAGCAAGGATGGATTCCCAACCACCTACGAATGGTGCTTCCCCTATTGTCCAGTTCTCAAATCCAGGGGATGTACCGCCGATACCAAAGATGAGCATAAAGCCACAAAATAGGAATACGAAAACGGTAATAACCTTGATGGACGAGAACACGTACTCGCTTTCACCAAAGGAACGAGTGGACAAATAGTTAAGCCCAAATAGAATTAACAGGAACAATGCGGACCAAACGATGGCTGGCACGTCAGGGAACCAATATTTCATGATGAGCGCCCCTGCTAGTACTTCGGCAGCCAATGTAATCGCCCAGTTAAACCAGTAGTTCCAACCTAAGGCAAAGCCAAAGGCAGGGTCTACATAGCGTTTTGCGTAGGTTCCGAAAGAACCTGGAATCGGTAAGTACGTCGCCATTTCCCCAAGGGATGTCATGAGGAAATATACCATGATGCCGATGAGGCCATACGCCACAAGAGCACCACCAGGACCAGCGGTACTTACCACTTCGCCACCGGCTACGAATAAGCCTGTACCGATGGCACCACCCAAGGCGATCATATTCATATGACGCGCTTTGAGGGATCGTTTTAAATGTTTTTGAGTATTAGAAGTATACTCTACGTTAGTATTCTGATTATCTGCCATGGGTCACCTCTTACAAATCTAGATTGCGCACATATTTTGCGTTATCTTCAATAAATTTACGTCGAGGTTCAACCTTGTCGCCCATGAGCACCGTAAAGATTTTATCAGCTTCGATAGAATCCTCTAAGCTAACTTGTAAAATCGTACGATTTTCTGGGTTCATTGTTGTTTCCCACAATTGTTCAGGGTTCATTTCACCTAAACCTTTGTAACGTTGAATTGTAATACCATCACGGCCTACTTCATCAAGCTTAGCTGTAAGTTCTGCATCAGAGTATACATACCAATGAGATTTGCCTTTTTTGATTTGGTATAAAGGCGGTTGTGCAATGTAGATATGGCCTTCTTCTACTAATGGTTTCATATAACGGTAGAAGAATGTGAGAAGCAATGTACGGATGTGAGCGCCGTCAACGTCCGCATCTGTCATGATGATAATCTTATTATAACGGGATTTTGTAATATCGAATTCGTCGCCAATGCCTGTACCGAATGCGGTAATCATGGAACGAATTTCGTTATTTGCTAAAATCTTATCAAGACGCGCTTTTTCTACGTTAAGAATTTTACCACGCAATGGCAAAATCGCTTGGTAACGACGATCGCGACCTTGTTTTGCAGAACCGCCTGCAGAATCACCTTCGACTAAATAAATTTCTGTCATAGATGTATCTTTTTCGGAGCAATCTGCCAATTTACCAGGAAGGCTAGATACTTCTAACGCATTTTTACGGCGTGTCAAATCGCGAGCCTTACGAGCTGCCTCGCGAGCACGGCTTGCCATCGTTGCTTTTTCGATGATTTTCTTCGCATCTTGTGGATGTTCTTCAAAGAATGTTTTGAGACCTTCAGATACGATAACATCAGTAATACCTTTAACTTCGCTATTGCCAAGTTTTGTTTTAGTTTGACCTTCGAACTGAGGTTCTAATACTTTCACAGACACAACCGCTGTCAAACCTTCACGTACGTCCTCACCGGAAAGATTGCTTTCATTTTCCTTGATTAAACCGGATTTACGGCCATAATCATTGAGGGTACGCGTCAAGGCAGCACGGAAACCGGATAGATGAGTACCGCCGTCAACAGTGTTGATGTTGTTTACGAAGGACAACAAGTTTTCGCTGTAGCTATCGTTGTATTGCAATGCCACATCTACTACAACGTCATCCTTTGTATTCTCGATGTCAATAACAGTTGGGTTAACAACTTCTTTGTTTTCGTTCAAGAATGCGATGAAAGAACTTAAACCACCTTCGTAATGGAAACTTTCAATACGAGGTTCCTCTTGGCGCAAATCGCTCAATGTAATGCGAAGACCCTTGTTAAGAAACGCCAATTCTTGTAAGCGAATTTTCAAGGTATCAAAATTAAACACCGTCGTTTCAAAGATTTCAGGATCTGGTTTGAAAATAACCGTCGTACCAGTACCTTCTGCCTTGCCGATTTCGTGCAATTCAGATGTTTTATGACCGCGCGCAAAATCGATTTCTTGAATGATGCCATTTTGAGATACTTGAACCTTAGTCCATTCACTCAATGCATTTACTACGGAAATACCTACACCGTGAAGGCCGCCGGACACCTTATAGCCGCCACCGCCAAATTTACCGCCAGCATGCAATTTTGTTAAAACCAATTCTACCGCAGACATGCCGGACTCATGCATTCCTGTAGGAATACCACGACCATCATCGACAACGGTAATACTATTATCTTCATTAATGGATACTTCGATATGCGTCGCATACCCTGCGAGCGCTTCGTCCACTGAATTGTCTACTACTTCATAAACGAGGTGATGCAAACCGCGAATGGACGTACTACCAATGTACATCCCTGGGCGTTTACGGACCGCGTCTAGACCCTCAAGAACTTGTATATTCTGAGCGCCATAATTTTCTTCAGCCATTAAACAAACTCCTCCTAACGACATAAACCGCAATATGCTCATACACAACACATCTGCGGTGCTAGATTATCTCTTTATTATACTATAGATTGCTTATATCGTGAAAGTCCTATAATTTGCTACTTAAAAGCGTATAAAACTCATCAATCCGCTTTTTTAATGTTTTAAGTGATATACCAGATGCATACACACCATCATCTGTTACAATATACGTTTTTACCTTATCCTCGGGCACCACATACATGACCTCTGCGTCATAATGCGAAATGCCCGTCCTATGATGCTTACCAGACTCCGCATGAATCATGGTAATAATCGAATTCATAGGGATGCTAAAATTATCGCCAATATGTAAGTACATGTTTTTCCTCTTATTTTCATCTAAATAAGAATGCTAAATAAACTCCATTTTTCTCTATCCTGCTATTGAATAGATGACCATTAATTTCGCAGCGACTTTGGCCCTGCGGAGCCCGAAGGGCGTAGTCAGACCCGGCCGGTGGAGCGAGAAATAATGGTCATCTATTCCAAAATTCCTCGTAACATATTTAGCTCTTTAATTTTTTCATCGCTCAAGAATTTTGATCTGTATTTATTACACAAGTTAATAACGTGTTGGTCTGTCAGTTCTTCAAGTCGTTTATGGGTAATGAGCATGGTGGCCATATACATATGGTTTCGGCTTGTAGATCCATGGTAGATCTTATCTAAATAGAAATAGATCAGTTCTCGCATAGCTATGGAAAAATCTTTAAAGGTGCATTTGATGTATTGTTGAGCTTCGCTATATTTTATATATGGACGTCGTCTAATTTGTGTTTTTATATCATTAATATGATTGCGATGCATTTCATATTCGCAGGACACACAATATTTTGTTTGCCTGCTCATCAACGTATAACAGCGCTCGCATCGATGATAGCCGTGTTCTAGCAAATAGACTTCCTTTTTGCGGCTGCTAATGAGCACCTTTCGAAACGGTTCTCTTAATTTATCTTCTTCTAAGCTTTCAACCATAGCATCAATAGATTTCATATCATCATTGGACAAGACGATTTTCGACATGTCGATATAGCCATCGATGTCAGGCATATCTATTTTCAAAATTTCAGTATTCACCGTTTCTTTCACATAGCTCTTCCGATGCATGATGAGGCCCATTTCAGTAATGATATCACTTTTGTAATAGTCATTAATGGCCTTGAGAATGCGTTTTTGGTTCATCTTAACCTCTTGCATCCACTGCGAATTATCCGCACTCAGCACAATTTTCGGAGGTTTGATGTCAATAATGCGCGTATGACCAGCATAAATGGGGCCCACCACATCACGCCAATGATGAATAAGTGTATTCAGTTTAAATTGTTCCAGTAAACCTAATTCATGTAGGCCACCAGCTAAGCACATTTCAAGGCTTTCCATAATGGATATGCCCCTCCTGACATTGAATAAATTGAACACCTTGCATGTTTTCAAAATCATGTATATCCGTCGTAGTAATGACGGTTTGAATGCGTTTATGAATGAACTGCAACAAATTGTTCCGTCTCGCCTCGTCTAGCTCGCTCAACACATCGTCTAAGAGCAATACAGGATATTCGCCTACTTCGGATTTGATGAATTCTAATTCGCTCAGTTTTAGTGAAAGCACAGCCGTCCGCTGTTGCCCTTGGGATCCAAATTTTTTTAAATCGATAGCATCGGAAAAGAATCGTAAATCATCGCGATGAGGACCTACGCTTGTCGTCATGCGATGACGATCTTGAGGCAATGCGTCTTGCAGTAAATCGTAAAAGGCCTCCTTCGTGTACACCATATGACCCTCTTCCCCATATGGTTGTTCATAGCCTATGGTGAGATTTTCTAGGCCTCCCGTCAATTTACGATTCATCAAATCGATAAGCAAATTGATTTTCTTTAAACTTTCCATCCGTTTTTTTACGATGAAAGCCGCCATATCCGCCAGTTGTACATCCCATTCAGCAAGAGGAATATTCTGTTTACCGCGATATTCCTTCAATAATGTATTCCGTTGTTGCAATAAACGATTATATTGCAATAGTTGATGATAATAAGTAGCGCTCGTTTGGGATATTTCCATATCTAAAAATCTGCGACGACCCGATGGACTGCCCTTAATGAGCTGTAAATCCTCTGGGCAGAAAATGACCGTATTTAAAGTACCAATCAATTCCTTTTGAGAAATCTTAGTATCATTTAAGCGGATATCCTTAGGACCTTGTCGAAATAGCTTGATATTAACCTTTTGCGGTGTCTCCTTTTTCTCAAAGTTCACCACAATGCCCGCTTCATTAGCGTTAAATAAAAGCATATCCGACGTATCATTCGTGCGGTGGCTTTTACCAATGGTACCGACGTAAATAGCCTCTAAAATATTGGTTTTACCAGCCCCATTGGTACCGTACAAGACGATGATTTCAGGCTGTAAATCAATGATTAAATCCTTATAGTTGCGAAACTGGAACAATTGCAGTGAGTTAATTCTCACCGATTATGCCTCCTCTTTTGTAACGATGAATTCCACATCGAGGCCTTCTACACCAACCACATCGCCAACGCGACATTTTTTGCGTTTTTCTGTAACCATATTGCCATTTAATGTAATCACTTGATCATCGATAAGGCCTTTTACTTGGCCCCCTGTTTCAATGACGCCTTCCAATTTAAGCAATTGATCGATTTGAATGTATTCCGTATGGATTGGTACAGCTTGTTGTTTCATAACGTCCTCCTATGGTGGATAAATTACAGAATATACCAAGTATATAATCATGACTAAAACGCATTATCATATACTTGGTAATATGAATTTTTATGCATATAAATATACAATAATCTATATATAGTACATACTGAATTCTCAATATAAAAACTAATCGTAAAATTGGCTTTCATAAAAATGAGAATACATCATCGTATGTGATAATTAAGAATTCGTACGAACAGGTGTTACTACATAGGTATAGTTCGGATTATTATCTTGGCGAATCACAACAGGACCATTTTGTTTTAAATACATGTGGATGTTGTCGCCTGTGCTGTGACGCAAGATATCGGAAATATAACGACCATTGAAGGAAATCGTGAACGGTGTGCCCTTAAATTCCACAGGAATTTCTTCCTTCGCCATACCAATTTCAGCATTTTGGCTGGATAAAGTCACTTGTTCTTCGGACCAGTCATAGCGAATTACGTTATAACTCATATCCTTTGCCAACAAGGATACGCGATCAACAGCACCAGCAAAGTCCTTGCGGTCTACAACGGCACTAGAATCGAATTGAGCAGGAATTACTTTTTCATATTCTGGGTACGTGCCTTCGATTAATCGGGAAATGATATAGATGGATTCAAACATGAATACGATTTGTGTGCGGTTCCAAATGATTTTAATAATAGAAGGATTATCTGTTGGCAATAAACGAGATACTTCTGCCAAAGCCTTTGTTGGAATGATGACGCGCATAGGGGACGTCGCAGGTTCATCAATAGTTACCTTTTTAACAGCCATGCGATGCGTATCGGTAGCAACCATGGTTACTTCTTTGTCGTTTGCATCTTTGATTTCCAGCAAAGCACCAGCAAATACAGGGCGATCATCGTCACTTGCTGCTGCATAGTTCGTAAGGTCGATGAGTTCTTTCATAGCTTGACTATCGATATTGACATAATCTTGGTCGTGAATTTGTTCTACCAATGAGAAATCATCTGGATGCAAGGTTACTAAATTAAATTCAGAGGAACCGGATGTAATTTTTAACGTATTGCCATCCTCTGGTTTGCTTAATTGAATTGTTTCGCCTGGTAATTTGCGGATTAATTCTTGGAAATAGCGAGAAGCAACCACTAAAGTACCTGGTTCTAAAATTTCGGCGTCGATTGTCAATTTAATGCCCAATTCAAAATCGTTGCCTTGTAGTTCCACTTGATTATTTTTTGTTGTTATATAAATGGAACCTGGTAGATTTGAACTTGTTTTATTTTGTGATACCTTTTGTAGAACGTTAATGGCTTTTTGGAGATTGGCCTTAGGGAATTTGATGTTCATGACGTAAATACTCTCCTTGTTTGTAATATTCGTTGTGCGATTTTCGTTGGTGCTCTATAGATAATCAACGATAGATCGGTTTTCTGATATGTTTTTGATTTGTTTGTTAGTTTAGTAGTATTTGTAGTAGGCGCTGTGAATGTGTGTACATGTGAAAGTTTTCTAGATTTCATGTGTTTCCATAGTTGTGGATAAGTATGTGTATACCTTGTTTTAGGTTATCCACATAATCACAGAAAATATTGATTTCTGCAATATCCACAGATTTATACACAATATATCCACAGAATTATCCACACCCGTTTTAGTTGAGTGATGATAGTTTAGCTTTGATGTCTAGGATAATCTGTTTCGTTTCCGGATTCTTGTCGATTTCTTTGCTGATCTTATCGTACGCATGCAAAATCGTCGTATGATCTCTGGAAAAAGCCGTTGCAATTTGTGGGTAGCTTTCATTAATCACATCGCGGCACAAATACATGGCAATTTGTCGTGGAAATGCGAATTGGGCCTTTCGTTTTTTGCCTAACAAATCTTGTTTCTTAATGTTGAAATAGGTGCTGATAAAGTCTTGAATGGACTCGATGTCGATGAGTGTTACTCGTTCCGTCGTGATGATGTCGGATAATGTTTTCTTCGTGTATTCCAAATCGATGCTACTGGTCCGTTGTTCTAGGGATGCGGTACCGATGAGTTTATTGAAAGCCCCTTGTAGTACGCGGATGTTTTCGTCGAATTGTAACGCTACGTAGTTGATGGCATCGTTGTCGATAACGAGATTACGATTCTTGTTGTTTTCCTTTTCAACGAGGGCTTTCAAAATGGCAATGCGCGTTTCCAAATCTGGATTTTCCATGGTTGCCACATAGCCCGCTTGGAATCTAGAACGCAAGCGCTCTTCGAATTGATCCATGTCGTTTGGCATAGTATCGCTGGTGAGAACGATTTGCTTGTTATTGTCCAATAATTCGTTGAAGGTGTTGAAAAACTCTGTTTTCGTGCCCTCTTTATTTTCTAAGAACTGAATATCGTCGATGAGCAATACATCGATGTTGCGGAACGTATTACGGAACAACTCGCCTTGCCGTTTGCGTATGGATTCGATGAATAAATTCATGAACTTTTCGCTCGTTGTGCACATTACCTTGAGATTAGGATATCTTTCAACGATGGCATTGCCGATGGCGTGCATCAAATGCGTTTTACCAAGGCCGGATGGACCATAGATAAAGAGCGGATTATAATCGCCGCCAGGATACTCCGACACATTTTGGGCTGCTCCAAAAGGAATGCGGTTTGCATTGCCTGTAATGTAATTATCAAATCGATATCCACTATTGAGCTGTGACGAAGATAAATCGATAGGAATATCCGTAGATTGCAACGTTTGCGCCGTTTGTGGCTGCTCTACAGGAAACATCGGTTCATCTGGAATTAACTCTTCCACCTCTTTTCGTTGGATATACACAGGATCTGCGTACACCGGTGTGTAAAACTCCTCTTGATACGGAACCTTTTGCTTTGCAAGTTTTGAAGTTTTTTTATCGATGTTGTCCGCGTCACTTACCACCGTATTTTCTATAGTGCTCGTACTAGTATTTTCTACAGTATTCTCTGTGAAAGTATCTGCTACATGCGGTGTTGTTGGAGCCTCATCCTTTTGTGGAAACAGATCCAATAAAACCATATTTAATTCTTTGCCTGTCACTTGCTTGATGGCATCTGTTAACAATTTACTTACCGTTTGCTGAGATTCGATGACACTTTTTATAAAACTCTGCATAACCCCAATGTGTATAGAATTATTATCTATACTCATTGGTATGAGAGAAGTACTCAAACTTGAATAAATCGCAGGCGGCAGCGTTTGTTTTGCTACTTGTAATATACGTTCCCATATATCATTAATATCAGCTGCTTGCATTTTGTTCCTCTTGTGTATAACTTTTACTAAAAATGTGCATAACTTTCGTTATTATGTGTATAACTTATTCTAAAATTGTGGAAAAACCATAAATACCTGTGAATAACCTGTGCACAACTTGTGAATGAGAGAAAATAAAATTCCCTTCCAACCTTATAAATACTGAGTTTATACTATTTACAGGTCAAAAGAGAAAAAATGTGGATAACTTTTCTAAACTATCCGAAAAAAACTTATAAAAATATATAATTTTACCAATTTCAATTATGATTGTACCAAAAATGAGGGAGATTGTCATTCAATCTGTGGATAACTTTTATGGAATTTGTTTATTTTAGCATTTTTATCTAAATCTGGTTTGGTGGTCACTTTTTAGCTCCACCGGCCGGGTCTGTCTCCGGCCTACGGCCTTCGCAGGGCCAAAGTCGCGAAAAAGTGACCACCAAACCTACTTTAATCTAAATTTAGCTAAAATAAACGAATTTCATAATGGGAGAAGGACAACGGGGCAAAATTTATTTGCCCCTATTTACTCCACTGGCTGGGTTTGACTTCATCTTACGAGTTTTGTCTTTCTCTCTAATGGAAGGTGCGCGCAATCTGTTTCAATAAAAAAACAGGAGTTGATCTATAAGGTTCAGATAAAAAAGATATGGTGTCTTGATAAGATGTGAATGGTGTAATTTGTTTGGCTAATTTATGAATATTGTTTAATGAGGGCTGCCTACTATTTTCACAGCGACTTTGGCCCTGCGGAGGCCGGAGGCCGTAGTCAGACCCGGCCGGTGGAGCGAGAAAATAGTAGGCAGTCCTCATTACCTAAATGTAGTAATATAATTGGCAAACAAATTACACTTATAGATTTTAATCTAAATAACATATCTTTTTTATATAAATATATATAGGGAAACCCTGTTTTTTATTGACAGATTTGCGTTTTCCCTCTATAATTACCCTGTTATGGTATAAGTAAAACAAATATATAACGAGGAGGTGTTTTACTAATGAAACGTACATATCAACCAAATACTCTTTGGAGAAAACGTACCCATGGTTTCCGTGAACGCATGAAAACTATTGGTGGCCGTCTCGTATTAAAAAGAAGACGTGCTAAAGGCAGAAAACGCTTATCTGCATAATATAATGGCTCAGCAAGAGCTTTCAGAAAACTTGGCGCTCTTGCCAAGTTTTTCTATTCTATAGGACTCGGACGATACAATGGATTACCGCTTAGATAAAACGAGACGTATTATAAACAATAATGAATATCGCCTTGTGTATAAGCATGGTAAGTACGAGGTAGGACGCATGTGCGTGTTATATCGTATGCCTGTAGCGAAGCAAAAGACTCGCATCGGATTTGTGACGGGTAAAAAGGTGGGTTGTGCGGTTGAACGCAATCGGGCACGTCGCCTTATGAAAGAGGTGTATCGCCTCAATCAGCATCAAATTCGAGAAGGGTATCATATTGTTATCGTTGGACGTGGCCCTCTGAAGGACGCAACCTATGAACGAGCGGAAAAGGAAATACTGTACTTATTGCGTAAAAGCAAGCTCTTAGTATAATCCTATATAGGACCACAAGCATGGACAGCGCTATGCTTTGGTCCTATTCGCGTATTATGAGGTATATGGATTTGGTGGAACTGTCTTAGATACATGCTCCCATCGAATCATGGTGAATTCTATGAAAGATACATGTATAACTTTATTAAATCTTATAAAACGAGGGGTTACCTTTGTTTTATGGCTCGTTATTCGCTTCTATCAGATTGCCATTTCCCCTCTCAAACCGGGATGTTGTCGATATTATCCCACTTGTTCCGCATATACTTTGCAGGCCATTGAAAAATATGGGCCTTTAAAAGGTAGCTGGCTTGGGCTAAAACGCATTTTGCGTTGTCATCCATTCCACAAGGGCGGGTATGATCCCGTTCCTTAGCCTAAGCGAGCACAGTTTTGGAAATACCTGAGCATCTGTATGGATGAAATTTAGACCATACCATAACGATATATGGATGCGCGAAGGAACCCAATTTCGACCTGCACTCGAAGGAGAAACAATGGAAATTTTTAACTATTTAGTTGAATTTATGCGCACACTTGTGACATATGCTTTCAACTTTACTGAAATGGTCGGCTTCCCAAGCTATGGGGTGGCTATTATCATCATTACTGTCATTATTAAAGCGATTTTAGCGCCGTTGACAGTAAAACAAATTAAATCTATGAAAGCAATGCAAGAGTTACAACCTCGCATGAAAGAGCTTCAAGAAAAATACAAAAACGACCCTCAACGTTTACAAGCTGAGATGGGCGCTATGTACAAAGAAATGGGCGTAAACCCATTGGCTGGCTGCTTGCCTTTATTGGTGCAAATGCCGTTCTTGATTGCTATTTTCTACGCATTGCAAGGATATCCTTACAATCCTGAATTCGAACATTTCCTATGGCTTCCTAGCCTTGGTGAAGCAGATCCATACTACATCTTGCCAGTATTGAGTGCTTTGTCCACATGGATTATGTCCCGACAAACTGGTATGGGTGCTAGTGGTGCCGCTGCACAACAACAAAAGATTATGCAAATCTTTATGCCATTGTTCATCGGTTACATTTCCTTGAACTTCCCATCTGGTCTTGTTATTTACTGGATTGTATCCAATGTGTTCCAATTGGTGCAACAACATTTTATTTACAAAGGCTTAGAAGCTAATAAATAGGAGGTACTATGGAATTTATCGATGTATCTGCTAAAACGATTGAAGATGCCATCGCTAAAGGGGTTGCAGAACTTTCTATAGATGGTCGTGAATTGGTAGAAACAAAGGTTATTGAACAACCTTCTAATGGTTTTTTAGGTATTGGCCGTAAACCAGCTGTGGTTCGTTTGTTCTATACAACGGTAGCAGCTGCGGCTACGGAAGAGGAAAAAGAAGTTATCGCTGAAACTTCTGATGCTGTGGCAGAGGCACCTGTTGCGACTGACGAACGCGATGTGGCTGAATCTGTTGATGATTCTCCGGTATCTGTGAAAGCTAAACAAGAGCTTTCAAAAGAAACACAACAAATCATCGCTGAAAAAGGTAAGGAATTCCTTGAAAAGATGTTTGCTCAAATGGGCCTTATCGTGATGATTGAAAAGATGTTTACCGTTGATAAAATCACATTCCAAGTACATGGTGAAGACCTTGGTATCTTGATTGGTAAACACGGTCAAACCCTTGATGCTATCCAATATTTAACGAATTTGGTGGCTCACAAAGAGGTGTCTGGCCATTGTCACATCGTGGTGGATGTGGAAAATTACCGCGCTCGTCGTGAAGAAACGTTGATTAATCTTGCAAAACGCCTTGCAGCTAAGGTAAAACGTAACCGTCAAAAGGTTTCCTTAGAACCTATGAATGCATTTGAACGCAAAATCATTCATACCGCGTTGCATGATGATAAACACATCGTTACAGAATCCGCTGGTGATGAACCATTCCGCCATATCGTGATCTCTTACAAAAAATAAAAGTGTTTGGTGGCGATAGCATTCTGATAACCTCCACCGGCCGGGTCTGACTCCGGCCTACGGCCTCCGCAGGGCCAAAGTCGGTTTCAGAATGCCGCCGCCACCACCATTTTATTTATACGTAATACGATAGGTTATGGTGAAAGCTAACCTAAGGTAATCTTCGCATGGGTAAGATTGGTTTAGTTTAACTTTCACAGGCGAAGAAATTAAAGATATTCGAAGTACGGAGATTTTTATGTATATAGATGATACAATAGCGGCCATTGCGACGCCGCCCGGCATCGGCGGGGTTGGTATTATTCGGGTTAGCGGCAAGGATAGTTTTCCTATTGTAAATAGCCTGTTCAAGAGCGCTGGCACCGTTCCGTTGATGGACCGCCAAAATAGAACGATTCAATACGGGACTATTGTGGATCCAGCGACGAACAAGACCATCGACGAGGTTCTTGTGTTATTGATGAAGGGACCCCACTCCTACACGGCAGAGGATGTGGTGGAAATTCAGTGTCACGGCGGCATTGTGCCGGTTCGACAAATTTTGAAATTGCTCGTTAATCACGATGTGCGCATGGCCGAGGCCGGCGAATTTACGAAGCGAGCCTTTATGAACGGACGTATCGACCTCACCCAAGCGGAGGCAATCATTGATATTATTGAAGCAAAAACAGAGGACTCCCTCTCTCTTGCTGTATCGCAGCTAGACGGTACCGTTTCGTCCTTTGTAAAAAATGTGCGTGAACAGCTCATCGCCATGATTGCTCATTTAGAGGTAACTATCGACTATCCTGAGGAGGATATCGAGGATGTAACGAGCCAAGAGGTTCGCAATCAATTACAGCCTATTTTGAAAGCTATGGATGAACTCTTGTCCACAGCGAATACAGGCCGCCTCATTCGCGACGGTATTACGACGGTTATTGTAGGCCGCCCAAATGCAGGTAAATCGAGCCTTATGAACGCTCTCTTGCGCGAAAACCGCGCTATTGTAACGGATATTCCGGGAACGACGCGGGATAGTATTGAAGAATATATGACTGTAGAAGGCATTTCATTGCGCCTTATCGATACGGCAGGTATTCGGGATACACAAGATACGGTGGAAGCCCTCGGTGTGGAGCGTGCTCGCGATTATATTAATAAAGCAGATATTGTACTCTGTGTTATCGACGGGTCTACTCCATTAACCCCTGAAGAAATCGAAATTTTGATCTCTGTCAGCGGTTTGAACACCATCGTACTCCTCAATAAGTCCGATGTGGCACAAGTCGTTACAGACGAAAATATCGAAGAACACGGCACATTTACAGCTATTGAGCGCATCAGTGCCAAAGACGGCGAAGGGTCTGCAGTTCTCTCCAAATGGGTGCAAGAACTCGTCTATGGCGGTCGCGTAAAACAAGATAACAGCGCCATGATCAGTAACGTGCGCCACATCAGCCTCATGGAACAAGCGAAGGCTCAAGTAGAACAAGCCCTCTCCTCCATCGACATGGGCATGCCAGTAGACTTTGTCGCTACCGATTTACGCAGCGCTTGGGAACTATTAGGCGACATCACGGGCGATACCATCCGTGAAAGCATGATAGATGAATTATTTAGTAGATTTTGTCTCGGTAAGTGATGATGACAATGAGTACTTCCAAAAAGCCTCCACTAGCCAGGTCTGACTTCGGCCTACGGCCTCGTGATTTAAATAAAATAAGCTTTCAATATAAGTAATAAATATAAGGAATTCAATAAATATGTACACAGTAGATAATTATGATGTCATTGTCATCGGTGGCGGTCATGCTGGTTGTGAGGCGGCCCTCGCCTGCGCCCGCATGGGTCATCGCACGTTGATGGCGACCATCAGTTTGGATAATATTGCACTTATGCCGTGCAACCCTGCCGTTGGCGGTCCTGGTAAAAGCCATCTTGTGTATGAGCTTGATGCGTTGGGCGGTCAAATGGGTATTAATGCGGATGCTACGGCTATTCAAATGCGGATGCTCAACATGGGTAAAGGCCCTGCCGTGCATTCCTTGCGCTGCCAATCAGATAAAATTAAATACCAGCATTTGATGAAACATACCTTGGAAAATACGGATAATCTCAATGTTAAGCAAATCATGGTTACGGAGCTCAAGGTTGAGGATGGCAAGGTAACGGGCATCGTTACTGAGCTTGGCGAATTCTATGGCGCTAAGGCTGTCATTCTTTGTACAGGGACCTATTTGAAAGGCAAAATCCTCATCGGTGATATCGATTATGTAGGTGGCCCAAATGGGCAACGGGTAGCGGAACAATTTTCTCAATCCCTATTAGATAATGGCGTTGAATTGATGCGCTTTAAGACTGGCACACCAGCCCGCGTAGATAAACGGTCGCTTAATATTGAAAATATGGCCGTTCAAGAAGGTGATGCACATCATCATGCATTCTCCTTTATGGACGAATGGATCAACCGCAACGAAGATGTATGTTGGTTGACGTATACGAATCAGGAAACGCATGAGATTATTAAAAGCAATATTCATCGTGCTCCTATGTACAGCGGTAAAATCGAAGGTGTTGGTCCGCGCTACTGTCCTTCCATCGAGGATAAGGTGGTGCGCTTTGCCGATAAAGAACGCCATCAATTATTCGTAGAACCAGAAGGAACGGGTACAAATGAAATGTATGTACAAGGCATGAGTACATCCCTTCCTATGGACGTACAATACGCATTCCTTCGGACCATTCCTGGTCTTGAAAACGTCGAAATCATGCGTCCTGCCTATGCTATTGAATACGATTGCTTGAACCCAACACAATTGACGCCAGCCCTTCAAGTAAAACATATTGAAGGCCTTTACTCTGCTGGTCAAGCTAATGGTACATCTGGCTATGAAGAAGCCGCTGCACAAGGCCTAATGGCTGGTATTAATGCTGCTTTATGGCTTGAAGGTAAGGAACCTTTCATCCTTGCTCGCTCCGAAGCATACATTGGTGTTCTCATCGATGATCTCGTCACAAAAGGTACAAATGAACCGTACCGCATGATGACGAGCCGTAGTGAATATCGTCTATTGCTTCGTCAAGACAATGCAGATATGCGCCTTACTGAAAAAGGTCGTGCTATAGGTCTTGTAAAAGACGATCGTTGGGCTAAATTTACAGCTAAGAAAGCGGCCATCGAAGAAGGTATGGAATTGTTGCGCAACACACCTGTCAATCCGTCCAAGGAAACGCAAGCCTTGCTTGAAAGCTTGGGCACAGCCCCTATCAAAACAGGTATCCACGCATATGATTTGGTAAAACGTAATGAACTCTCCTATGCTACCGTAGCTGATGCATTCGGTTTGAAACGCTTTACACCTGACGTAGAAGAAGCTATGGATATTGCCATTACCTATGAAGGTTACATCAAAAAGCAAATGGAACAAGTTGAGAAGGTTCGCAAACTGGAAGAAAAAATTCTTCCAAAAGAATGGGATTATACAGAAATTAAAGGTATTTCCCTTGAAGCACAACAAAAGCTCAACAAAATTCGCCCTCACTCCATCGGCCAAGCCAGCCGTATCTCTGGCGTATCCCCGGCGGATGTGTCTGTACTGTTGATTCAACTAGAACAATACAATAGAAGTAAATAAGGATAGCCCAAGTTTAAATAAGAACCACATATATTTTTGTTTCATGGGTACCACTTCCTATTGATTGTAGTGTATCCATAAATAATACTATTAGCAAGCTTTATTTTTTAGAAATATAAAAGTGAGCTATATACGTAAATTTTTGTATATTTATAAAATATATTATTCTACCAGTAAAATATGTACACTAGAAAAATACACTAAGTGTACATTCAGAATAGACAAAACAATTTATATGTGAAGAAAAGTTCATAGTGATAAATTATAGATAAACAGTAAAATTTAAAAGGTAGAAATAAGATATATAAATTTGGAAAAGGATGTGTTAGAAGGTTAACAAAATAGGTTTACAATTATGAGGCGATTTAGATGATATAAGATTTTTATGCGTACCTCCTCTTTTTGCACTTTTATCTATATAGTAAATGAGAATATATTGAGAATATGGTATAATAGATACAAATATGACTCTTATATTTCGCTTGTATGCTCTTTTTTAGTAATTATCCTAGAAGCACATAAACAGGCCTTACAGTGCGAATAAATGAATTTTAATCTGAATTACATACATATAGTTAGGAGCACTGATGAAAGAAAAATATGATGTGCCTATCGCTAGTGAATCTGAGTTTGTAGAATATATGCTTTCACAAATGGTATCATTTGGATTGCCATGCACACAGCAGCAAGCAAAAGATTTCTACGTGTACTATGCACGCATGATTGAAACAAATAAATATCTCAACCTCACCGGTATTACGGATATGAAAGAGGTCGTGGTTAAGCACATGATTGATTCTCTATCTTGTTATGATCCGAAAATTATCAAATCTGGATCCTCCATTATCGATGTCGGAACCGGTGCAGGATTTCCTGGCATTCCGTTGGCTATTTATGATAGAACCTTGCACGTAGCCTTGTTTGATTCCCTCAAGAAACGCCTTACCTTTCTTGAGTCTGTTATCGACGAATTGCAATTGACGAACTGCAAGACCTTACATGGACGCGCTGAAGATTTGAGTCATCAAGATTATCGTGAAAGCTTTGATATCGCTACGAGTCGTGCCGTTGCAAGATTACCAATCCTATTAGAATGGACCGTGCCCTACGTTAAACAAGGCGGCTATGTTATCGCCTTAAAAGGCGCTATCTACGAAGAAGAAGTCGGCGAATCTGATAAAGCCCTTAGCACATTAAAAGCATCCATCGAAGATGTAAGAACCGTGACCTTACCGACACTAGATGATAAACGAGCTATCGTGTACATTAAGAAAACAGGAAAAACACCTGGGAAATATCCTAGAAAACCAAAAGAGATAAAGGATAAACCGTTATTATAATATGCTACAATCTTTTTCATTAATGTAAGCAATCTAAAAACACCTTCCAAAAAACCTCCACCGGCCGGGTCTGACTCTGGCCTATCGGCCTCCGCAGGGCCAAAGTCGTTTTTTGAAAGGTGTTTTTAGATTAAACTATATATTATAGGTAACAATAAATAGGAAAAGATTGTAGCATATTAACACTAATGGCTATATCGAAAACAAAATAGGGAATAAATCTATTTTGATTTGTTCCCTATTCTTTTAAGATTTGCATATTATTTATTACGTTTTTGCTTAATTATAGAATAAAGAAGCTCCCAATAGCCTCCTAAAAATGACTTCGGGTCCCGCTTTAGCGCGATAGCGTGTCATTTTTGGGAGGCTGTTGGGAGCACTTTTGCTGTTATTTAAGATTTACACGTGATCAATAATATGCAAAGTCGTATCTATATCATTAAGCGGCATGATATGTACGCCTGCAGCGATTTTTTTGATTTGTTCTAGTGTTTCGATAGCGATTTCTGTACCCGCTTCTTTGCCACCTTTTTCTACGCGGTCAAGGATGTCTTGGGTAAGGTTGATTCCAGGCACTTTTTCGTGAAGATATGTTGCCATTTTAAAGCTTTTGAGAGGAATCAAACCAAGCATAATAGGTACATTGAATTCAGACATTTTGTCGATATAGCGTTTAGCTTGTTCTAAATCATAGATTGGTTGTGTTTGCACAAAATGAGCACCATTTTTGATTTTAGCAGCTAGTTTTTGCCGTTCGATTTCTAAATCTGGTGCACCGGGATTACCTGTAGCACCGATGTAGAAATTCGTTGGCTCTTCAAGGTCGTTACCAGCAAGGTCCTTGCCTGCGTTCAATGTTTTTGCAATGTTAAGTAAGCCCATGCAATCCACTTCAAATACGGATTGTGCGAATGAGTGGTCGCCATGGTCCGGCTTATCACCTGTCAGTGTCAAAATGTTATTAACACCAAGTGCTGCAGCACCGAGCAGTTCGGATTGTAAGCCTATGATGTTGCGGTCACGGCATGTGAGGTGGAAAATCGTTTCGATGCCTTCATTATGTTGCAATAAATAGGACAAGGAAATAGGGCTCATGCGCATTTTAGACATAGGGCTATCCGCAATGTTTATGGCGTCAACCTTGCCTTTTAGGCGCGCTGCTTGTTCAAAAACCTTTTGGGCAGAACTGCTTTTAGGTGGGTCCAACTCAACGGTGATGGTGAACTGGCCATTTTGGTGTTTCTCACGTAATGTCATCATATACCTCTTATCTATTCTTTGTATGGTGAAAGCCTCATATGCGTTATGTGAGCATTATTTTAGACTTTCACCATGAGTATTACCTATATTATATGCCTAGATTAGCCATTATTTCAAAGTTTCAAAAAAATCGTTCGCGTGATTTACAGCCGCGATGCCGTCCTTGGCGTAAATATCTGCGCCCGCTTGGTCAGCGTAATCTTGGGATACTACGGCGCCACCAACCATGACCTTCGTTTTAAGGCCGGCTGCACGAATAGCAGCGATGGTATTATCGATTTGAGGCATTGTGGTCGTCATTAAGGAACAAATGCCTACGAGGGCCGCCTTGTTGTCCTTAATGGCTTGTACGATGACCTCAGGGTCAACATCCTTGCCGAGATCGACAATTTTATAACCATTGTTTTCGAGCAATGCAGCTACGATATTTTTGCCTAAATCGTGAATATCGCCCTTAACAGTGGCTACAACAACGGTTCCTTTATCTAAACTGTCGCTGGCCGGAATGATTTCTTTGATAGTGTTGAAAGCAGCTTGCATCGTTTCCGCAGCGAGCATAACTTGTGGCAAGAATAATTTACCAGAACCGAATTTGTCGCCTACTACGTTCATGGCTTCTGAAAGCCCTTTTTTCGTAATATCTAGTGGATCAATGCCGTCAGCTAATGCCTTTTTAACAAGTTCTATGATAGCTTCCTTTTCGCCTTGTTCTACACAAGCGCGGATATTAGCTAATGGGTCGTTGCTATCAAAGGATGCTTTATCTGGACTTTTTGGCGCCGCATTGCCTGGTGCTGTAGTTTCATCTTCGTAACCATATTCTTTTATGAATTCTGCAGAACCTGGGTCCCAACCAAGTAATGTGGTGCTTGATACAAATGCTTTTTTAGCTGCGTAGTTAAGCGGATTCATGATTGGTGTGGTCAAACCGGATGCAAGGGCCATTGTTAGGAATTGACCATTTAGATACGGACGTTGTGGCATGCCGAAGGAAATATTGGATAAGCCCATAACAGTTGGAAAACCAAATTTTTCTTTATATAAACGCAATGTGCTAAGCGTTTGTCGTGCACTATCTTCGCCGCTGGCAAGTGTTAATACCAATGGGTCAAGCAAGAGGTCGTGCGGTTGTAAACCATAGCCATATGCGCGATTTACGATGTTTTCAGCCAAAGCAACGCGATCCTCAGCCTTTTCAGGTAAATCGCCACTGCAGATTGGCAAGCAAAGCAATGCAGCGCCATAGCGTTTAGCCAATGGCATAACGTGTGTGATGGAATCTTCTTCTCCATTTACAGAGTTGATAAGTGCACGGCCAGGATAGTTTTTAAGGGCTACCTCCATGGCTTTAGGATCCAATGTATCGATGGATAATGGCGTTTCTACAAGCATGGACAATTCGAAGATGGCTTTTTCCATCAAAGGTGTTTGATCCATACCGGCTACACCCATATTCACATCGAGGATATCTGCACCTGCTTCTACTTGGTCTAAGGCATCGCGTTTTACACGAATGAAAGAACCGTCCCGTAGTTCTTGAGCGAGCACCTTACGGCCTGTTGGATTGATACGTTCGCCGATAATCAATGGCTTTACATTGTGACCTAATTCGATTAATTTTGTACGGCTTGTAATCACTGTTTTAGGCTCAATATGAGTACGTTCTTTAGGTGTATGTGCTTTTACAGCATCAGAAATCGATTGAATATGCGCTGGTGTTGTACCACAGCAGCCACCTACATAACTTGCACCTGCATCAACAATTGGAATCATCAATGGGCCCATGTCTTCTGCTGAAAGCGGAAATACCGTTTGCTTGTTAATGAGTTGTGGCATACCTGCGTTTGGTTGGCAGATGATTGGTAAATTAGTAACACTGGCGATTTTTTCAATGAGCGGAGTGATTTGCTCAGGTCCAAGAGAACAGTTAATACCAATAATATCAGCCCCCATTGCCTCTACGATAGTTGTGGCAACCTCTGGAGGTGTACCAGTGATAGTACGACCGTCTTCGCTGAAAGAAAATTGACAGATGATTTGTACATCTTCTTTAGTCTTACCTGCTGTTTCACGAGCATCCAAAGATGCTAATAGAGCGGCACGCATTTCTTGAACATCGATAATCGTTTCGATAATGATGAAATCAACGCCACCTTCAATCAAAGCCTCTGCTTGTTCTCTATATGTATCGTAAATAGAATCAAAGCTCATATTGCCCAAAGGTTGTAAAAAACGTCCTGTAGGGCCCATAGAACCAGCTACACGAGCAGATGGCTTGAACTCTGCAATTGCTTTTTTTGCAACCTTTACAGCTGCTATATTTATTTCTTTTACACGATCTTGTAAATTGTAATCTTCTAATTTAAGGCCGCATGCACCAAATGTATTGGTAGTAATTACATCACTACCATGTTGTAAATATTGTGTGTGGATATTTTTTACTACTTCTGGTCGTTCCACGTTAAATAATTCTGGGCAATAGCCCTCTTCTAGGCCTGCTGCTTGGAGCATTGTACCCATAGCGCCGTCAAAAATGTACATGTGAATCATCCTTTATATATTGGAATGTAGGTCACCAAAGACATTCGCACTCCACCGCCTTAACAGTCGTCGGCCAAGGGCCTAGATCTGGCAAAGTCGGTCTCAGAACCTTGGTGACCTACATTCCAATTATTAATACTATAAATAGATTGTTTCACGTGAAACATTTTTGCCTGTACATAGGTACAATGGTACAGATGTACAAGGTAATGTTTCACGTGAAACATCGTGTGTTAAAATTTTATTCTGTTGGTTGGGCTTTCATAGCTATACCAGATGTTTCGGCTGTTGTTTTGCTTGTTTCTGGTTTTGGAACAGCTGCTTTTTCTGGAAGTTTTCTTGATTGGCAATCTTTTTGTGAGCAGGAGCTACAACCGCGTTTTGTTGTCAAGCATTGGTCTCCTGGCATTAAACCGATAATGGCTGTTACGGATTTTCTTGGAAATAATAAGAAGTTTTCTGTAACTTGTAGACCAATTTGTTCGGTTTTGATGATTTTACCAAGTTGTGGTTGAATTTCTAAAGGCCAGTTGCCATAACCTGGGCTAAAACGCCATGTAGGTGCATAACCTTGTTTCTTAGCAATATTATTAATTACCTCGTTAACTTGGTCAGCCACTTGTTCAACTGCAGTTGTTGCAGCCGCATCTAGTAAGAGACCTACTGTGTAGTTGCCTTGTTTAAATAGCTGTTCGCTACGTCTTTCAACGTCTTCACCGACTGTAACACCTAGCACATACACCTTTGTAGATTTTTCAAGGTGTTTTTCAATGATAGAGCCTTCAATTTTGAGCGGCGGATTACTTAGGATAACTTTGTTTTCCGCATCGTAATCATATTCTTGATAGACACCCTTTGGTGTCGCTAATAATTGGATTTCTTTACAAGCTTCGTCAACGAATTTTTCTGGAAAATCTTCGGCATGACGAAGTCCTGCATATCGCTTTACTTCGTCCTTGTTGATGACGGGAAGCATTCCGTTATAAATGGGCATGTGAAACGCCTCCTTTAAAAATAAAATAGATTGTATGGTTAAAATGTTAAACCTATTAAAATACTGTCTTTTATAAGTATAAATATATCTATATATACTGTAAAGGTTATAGCTTCATATAATTTATTGAGTTGCGTCCATAGAAAAAAGTTATATGTAAATATTTTATACCTAATGGTGTAAATCTATTAAGTGATAACACGTAATAAAATAAATTTATATGCTGATATATCACTATTAGTGAACATATATTTTTTTAATGTTTCACGTGAAACATTCTTATTTGTTTTTAGATTTTATTTGAAAAATGATGGACATACCTATAAAGTTCTATTTCTTTTGCGTGCCCTATGTTATAATGAAATGAAATATTTTTGAACGTAAAGTTGAGGTGAATTTTGTGGGCAAAGTAATAGCGATTACTAATCAAAAAGGCGGTGTAGGCAAGACTACAACATCTGTTAATCTCAGTGCTTGTTTGGCTGATGCAGGCAAAAAGGTGTTGTTAATAGATTTGGATCCGCAGGGTAATGCTAGTTCTGGATTAGGAATTGAAAAAGATGATTTGGAATTATGTATTCACGATGTGTTGATAGATGGCGAAGACATCGCTAATGTGATTCAACCTACAATGCTTAAAAAGCTTTTTGTAGCGCCTGCAACGATTCAATTGGCTGGTGCTGAGGTAGAATTAGTAGGAATTGTTTCACGTGAAACAATTTTGAAAAAATCCATTGCTTCTGTACGCGATGAGTATGATTTTATCATCATTGATTGCCCACCATCTCTTGGCTTACTAACATTGAATGCTTTTACAGCGGCTGACAGTGTTTTAATTCCAATTCAAACTGAATTCTATGCCTTGGAAGGTGTTAGCCAACTCGTTAAGACTATTACAATCGTGCAACAAACATCTAATAAAGAACTTGTAATTGAAGGTGTGTTGCTCACCATGTTTGATGGACGTACTAATTTGTCTGTTCAAGTGGCAGATGAGGTAAAATCGTTCTTTGGCACTAAGGTGTATAAAACAATTATTCCTCGAAATGTTCGCCTCAGTGAAGCACCAAGTTATGGGGAACCGATTATTGTATATGATCCGAAATCAAAGGGTGCAGCTGTTTACACTAAATTAGCTAAAGAGGTTATTCGAGATTCTAAGAAAACGAAATAATTGGTATAGAATAGACTAAATAAATATGATTATGTAATGTAAGCACAAACTGTATATTGGTTTGTGCTGCATTTTATATATGCGGTGTGAAAGTACTAATAGATTGGGGATTATTATGGCGATGAAACAGAAAAAGGAACGAAAAACATTAGCAGCAATGATGGGAGAGCAGTCCATAGAAACGGCTTTGCCTGAACGTGAAGTTCACGAATTGCCTATAGGGGATGTGATTCCTAATGAGGATCAACCACGTAAGAATTTTGATGAACAAAGTTTAGCTACTTTGGCTGAATCTATTAAGAATTTAGGTATCTTTCAACCAATCGTCGTTCGCAAGCAAAAGGATAAATACCAAATCGTAGCCGGTGAGCGCCGTTATCGCGCTGCATTGATGGTGGGCCTAGAGACAGTACCTGTAGTTGTAAAAAATTATAATACAGAGGAAATGACAGAAGTCGCTTTGGTAGAAAATCTCCAACGTGAAGGCTTGGATCCAATTGAAGAAGCTTTAGCCTATCAAGGGTTAATGAATACATATAAACAAACTCAAGAAATGATTTCTGCACGCCTTGGCCGCAGCCGTTCCTATATTGCTAATATGATGCGTTTGTTAAAACTAGCTGCATCGGTGCAAAAGGACTTAATTGAAGGCGATTTAACCGTTGGTCAAGCTCGCCCTTTGTTGGCTTTACGTAGTGTAGCGCAACAAGTTGAGGCAGCAGATCGCATCAAAGAGGGCGAGTTAAGCGCTCGTCAATCAGAGCAGCTCGTAAAAGCAATGATGTCTAAAAAGACAAAGTCCAAAGAAGCTGCAGAACCTCATAATACGGCTGAGGTTCGCGCATTAGTTGATCGTTTGAAATTGAGCTTAGGGTCTCCAGTATCTATCAAATTCCGAGCTGGTAAAAAGGTACAAGGTAAGATTGAGATTGCCTTTAGCTCTGAAACTGAATTAGAACGTCTTATTGAGTATATAGATGCTCAGGAGAGCACAGCACATGAAGAAACAATGGAGTTTCGCGTATAATGGAACAAACACCAAAGTCGAATCGCGTTCATATCGGATTTTTTGGCCGTTGTAATGCGGGTAAGTCGACCTTAATTAATATGCTAACGGATCAACCTGTATCTCTCGTGTCTGAGGTGGCAGGTACTACAACCGATCCTGTTAGCAAATCTATGGAAATATTGCCACTAGGACCGGTGGTCATTACCGATACGGCGGGGATTGACGATACATCGGAATTGGGCGCTCTTCGCATTGAAAAATCCGAAGAAATTATCAAAAAAATCAATCTCGCTGTCTATGTGTTGCGTAATGATGAAACGCCCACTGCTGATGATATGATGTGGCTTAATAAGTTGAAACAAAATAATGTGCCTATTGCATTATTTATCAATGAAATTAACGCTTTTGATAGTGAAAGCACTCATGATAACGATAGCAATGGTAATGATACTAACCCAAATTATGTAGATGGGTATCCCGATTTGTCAGCTATTGCCACTGTCGTAGGATCTACGGATTTTACATCGAATCGAGATCGTCTTACATTGCTCGATTTGCTAGGAGGGTTAACACCGCTCGATGTAGAAGGCGAGCAATCTCTATTACAAGGGTTAGTTGATCCAGGGGATACTATCATTTTGGTATGTCCTATTGATTCGGCGGCGCCAAAGGGTCGTCTAATCTTGCCTCAGGTTCAGACAATTCGCGAGATTTTGGACCATAAAGGCCTTGCCTTGGTGTGCCAAACAGAAGAGCTACCGACCATGCTTAGTAAGCTTTCACAAAAACCAAAACTCGTTATCACCGATTCGCAAGCCTTTGAAGCGGTGAATGCGTTGACGCCTGCGGATATTCCATTAACATCATTTTCCATCTTAATGGCTCGGTTCAAGGGAAAATTGCAGGATTTAGTAACGGGGGTGAAAGCCCTTAACAACTTGAAACCTGGTGCGCATGTGCTCATCAGTGAGGGCTGTACGCATCGTCGCCAATGCGATGATATTGGAACCGTTAAAATTCCGATGTGGCTTAAAAAGAAGGGGCATACGGATCTACAGCTTGAATTTACCAGCGGTGGCGCGTTCCCTAAGGATGTGAGCGGTTATGATCTTATCATCCATTGCGGAGCGTGTATGTTGACGCGTCGCGAGGTGTTACGGCGCATTGATTGTGCCGTTGTGCAAGGTACGCCTATTGTGAATTATGGTGTACTTATTGCGTCATTACATGGTATACTAGAACGTGCTATTAGTCCGTTTATGGACGAATTAGATAGAAAGGGTTTTGAATGTTAGAATCTATACAACCCTATATCGGTGTATTAGGATGCGCATTAGCCGTTATTTTATTGGTACATTGTATTATCCTACACATTAGATTAGGGAGCTTAACGAAGAAGTTGAATTTCTTCATGCAAGGTGAAAATGGGGCTAGCCTAGAACGTAAACTTTCAGTAGAAATCACTGAAATTCGCGAGGCCGCAAAGGGATTGCAGGATATGATTGAGGAACAAACTCAAATTCGCAATATTCAAGGCAACACATTGCAAAAAATCGGCTTTAAGAAGTATAATGCATTTGATAATATCGGCAACGATTTGTCCTTTGCCCTTACATTGCTTGATGGCAATAATAATGGGGTTTGCATTTCCAGTATCTATGGCCGAAATGACTCTCGTATTTTCAGTAAACCAATTGTGAAAGGTAAAAGTCTCGTTAATCTTTCACAAGAGGAATTAGAAAGTTTAAATGAAGCGCTTGGAGAACGTACGAATGAGGAAGCGTTAGCGAGCGTTATCCATTCTCAATAGGCAAATCGCTTTGTTGTGTTCATATAGAGCGCACATGAATGATGAGTTGAGGAATGATTAAAAGTAAGGAAGGCATTTTGAAAGTACCAAGTATTTTGAGTTCTGTAGTGTCTCAGAATGGTGATAATTGCACCATTACATTGAGTCATAAACAAGCGAAGATTGTAGCCGTAGTGGTCGTAATCTTATTTGTAGCAGCACTTGTTTTATCCATTTGGGGCATTGCACGACAAGCAGAAATCGTTCAATTGCGTCAACAAACACAATTGCAAACAGAACAATTAAAACTGTTACAACAAAAAACAGAAGTGTTGGATAAGAAAATCCAAAACTTAAATCAAATTAGTGAAGAAAATAAACAAATGTTAAAGGGTGCTGAGTCTGGCACACCATCTCAAGGTGGTAGCGATGGCTCTGACCCAAAGCAGGAAGCCGCTAGCGATGAGACTAGTCCCACGCTAAGTGCGGCGCAACTTTCAGCAAGACTATCTAAATTAGATAAGGATGCACAAAAATTATTGGTTAGCTTCTACACGATGCGAAACATCTTGCGTGATGGTGGGGCTCAAGACATCGCTGCATTGCAACAATTGAACTACACCACAGGTTCTGGTGGATATACAAATAGTACAACGCCAAGCATCTGGCCAAGTAAGGGTGTTATTACATCCCCTTATGGCCGCCGTGTCGATCCTGTGACCGGTGCTGCTAGCGCATTCCACGAAGGTGTCGATATCGCTGACGATTACGGTACACCTATTGTTGCTACTGCAGCGGGTAGCGTAACATTTGCAGGCTACACCGAAGGTGGTTATGGCAACCTCGTAGAAATTGATCACGGCAACGGATTTGTGACCCGCTATGGCCACAATAGTGCCGTTCTCGTTACACCGGGCATGACCGTTAAACAAGGCCAAGTTATCGCTGCTATGGGTAGTACTGGTAAAAGTACTGGCGCACACGTACACTACGAAGTACGGATTAATGGGTCCGCGGTTGATCCTATGGTATTTTTGCCAATTAGTAATTAAATACGCTATAAGACGAGATACCCCCTGTTCGAAAGCCGACACGCTACTGCGCTTACGCGGAGCCCGAAGTCGTTTTCGAACAGGGGGTATCCTTTTTGGCGTATTACTAATTACTAAACTGGCGGGAGAGGGGAAGCTACTGCGCTTCGCAGAGTCAACGACTCTTCTTACGGATCGGGTGGGCAGGAGGTTCATATACCATAATTGTTACGATTATTGTATAAGGGAGGAATAGATATCACATGGGAGTATAATACTTTTTGCTAATAATAATATCTATTTGCGAATGCATTGGTGCATAACATTTTATAAGTATTTATCATTGATATGCTGAATAGTAAGGTGGCGATGGGGCTCTAAATCCGACTTTGGCCCTGCGGAGGCCGCAGGCCGTAGTCAGACCCGGCCGGTGGAGGATTTAGAGCCTTATCGCTACCTTGTTCGGCACCAATGAAAAGGTAATATAATTAGTACATAATAGATATTATTATTTGATGCATAATTAGGATTGGCTTTCATGTGATATCTATTCCTTTTCGTCTATAAATATTGTACAATTAAGGTATATGAACGGAGGTATATCTATGAAGGCCTATGTACAAGTTTATACCGGTGAAGGCAAGGGTAAAACGACGGCTGCTATCGGCCTCGCTATACGTGCTATAGGCGCTGGCAAAAAGGTTTTATTTTTACAGTTTATGAAGTCTAAAGTGTATAGTGAACATAATATTTTACCGACCCTCAAAAATATTACATTAGAAACTGTAGGTAAACCGTTTTTTATCATCAAGGAAGGCATGAAGAGCAAGGATGAGCTCGCCAAATGGGGTGATGAGGTAGTTGTATTTGAATCGGGAAATCCGCCTAAGGATTATGTAGCGCTTATTGAAAAGGGCTACGAACGCGCGTTAGAAGCTGTTTCTAGTGGCGACTATGATTTGGTGGTTCTCGACGAATATAACATGGCTTTGTTCTTTGAACTCATTGATTGGAAAAAGACGGAGGCTCTATTAGAGGCTCGTAATCCTGAAACCGAAGTGGTGTTTACGGGACGCGGGGCACCGCAAGAACTTCTTGACGCAGCCGATCTTGTGACGGAAATGAAGGAAGTTAAGCATTATTACATGCAAGGTGTAATGGCTCGTAAGGGCATTGAAAATTAGAGCATACTTTCATAAATCCCATAACCTAAGGAGGTGATGTGGTTGAGTATAGTCGCTATTGTGGCACTCATCGTAGTGCTTTTCATCGTAGCGCTGATCATGATTATCCTACTAACGCCAATCACATATAGCATCGAATGGAACGGCAGGACGCCGTACCGCGTAGAATTGTCGGTTAAATGGCTGTGGCGCGTATTGTCGCTGCATCTCGCATATTTTCAGGGCAAACCATTTTTTAAAGAACTTTATGTATTAGGTATGCAGAAAATAGGCCCTGTGAAAGAATACGACGAGTGGATTCAACAACGGGTTGATGACGAATATCAGAAGGCTGTTGATGAATTTGAAAATGATCCGATGGCTGCGCAAGCGGAAGCAATGATAAAAGCCATGCAAGGCGGAGGTCAGGGCGGTACTGAGCCGACTGAGCCGACAACTGCTGGTGTTTCTGGTGAAAGCCTAGATGCTACGCGCAGTGCAGGGGCATCTTCGGATGAGCCAGGTAAACAAGTTCGCGTTGAGCGTGTTGATGCATCTAAGGATGATAATAAGGGTGCTGAGGCGCGGGCTGCACAATATGATTCAATCCGCGATAACCCGACGATGAAACCCGGTGATGAAGTGGTGGAAAAGGTCACTTTCAATAGTGATGGCACCGTAAAAGAGAAGGTATTTACGAAAATAGACGGCTTGAAAGATAGCGTAAAATCGCGCTTTCAGAAACCAGATCCTAACGATCCGGTGGCTAGCTTTAAATCGAAAATCCCGACCTTTTGGTTTATGAAACATGTGACGAATACGGAATTGTGGCGTCAATTATTGCTTGTTTCTAAGCGGTGTTATGACCATTCTAAACCACGAGATATCGCCGTAGAAGGGCGTATCGGCATCGGCGATCCTTTTAAGGGCGGCGTGCTTGCTTCGATGTTGTACAGCATCTGGCCTGAACAGGCTGAACATATCGAGATTGATTATTTGAATTGGCATTTAGAAGGCAGCGGTCACATTAAAGGACGCATTATTCTAGGCGCGTTGGCATGGCACGGCACGCGATTCGTGCTTTCACAACCAATGCGTGCACTCATAGCTGAAACGGTCAAGGTCGTTTGGGTTAAGCGCAAAGAAAAGAAAGAATTAGAACGATTGAAAGCGGAACAAGCCGCTAACGCATAGTTGACATCAGTGGAGGTACTACGATGGAGAACAGTAACGTAAAAGAAAATTTAGAAGTCCTTTTTGAGAAGTTCAAAAATATGATTAAGGTGGAAACTGTAGTAGGTGAAGCGGTGCAAATCGGCGATACTACATTGGTTCCATTTGTGGACGTAACATTTGGTTTCGGCACTGGCACAAACCACAATACATCTGGCAAGAACCATGAATGTGGCGGCGGTGGTGGCGGTGCTCGCATGGAACCAAGCGCTGTGCTCGTAATCAAAGGCGAACGCATCGAGTTATTCAACATTAAAGGAAATCCTTACAGCAGCAGCTTTGATCGTCTTATCGGCTTGGTGCCTGACCTCGTGTCCAAATTGAAATCCGATAAATACATATATCTTAATGACGAACAATAATAGATAGTAAATTTTTAATAAGGGTTCATGATGAATTCATGGGCCCTTATTATTATTTAATAGTATACAATTTAATTATTAGATACTATGTCTCATCTATGATTTTTGAGGGTTTTTACTTGTGAAAGCAAGTTAGATTTGATATAGTAAAAATAGTGCATTACATGTTTGTGTAATGAAACTTTACTGTTCAGGAGGATCTCAAATGAAATTAACTAAAAAATTGACAACATTGGCTATTGTTGGTGCTATCTCCGCTACCACTGCTGTGGCAAGCGCTGCTAACATTGGTTTAGTGCAAATGAGTCAAGTTGTAAATAGCTATCCTGGTTACGGTGCACTCGATATGAAAATGCAACAAGTAGATGCACAATACCGTCCACAAATTGAAAAGAAAATGCAAGAAATTGATAAAATTAAAGATCAAGCTCAAGCAGAAGCAGAATTCAATAAATCCGTAGCTCCATTGTTACAAAAAGAAAATGACGAAGTGAATAAAATTGCACAACCTATGATGCAAAACATTCACAACGCTATCGAATCCGTTCGCGTTGAAAAGAAAATGGACGTTGTATTAGACGACCCATACACAATCCGCGCAGCTGATGCAAATAGTAACGTTGAAAATATTACAGATGAAGTAATTAAACGTCTAAAAAAATAATATCTTATCTAGCGTTTTAACGTGTGGTAAAAGGGATACCCCTCTGAAAGCCTCCACCGGCCGGGTCTGTTCCTTTGGAACAGGGCCAAAGTTGTTTTCAGAGGGGTATCCCTTTTTTCGTTAATCTCTTTAGATAAAATATTATTTTTTCAGACTGCAGAGAAGAAGGAGATAAGGAGGGGGTTATTATGTCGATTATGCAGGTTTGTTGGAGTTTAATGCGGTATCCGCGGTCTAAGGGGATTCCGTATATTATGGAGAATGGTACGTTTGATGAAGCGCTAGTTTTTATATCGCGTTTGTTTGGCATTATGCTTGGTTTATCGGTGGTGGAAAATGTTATCATATTTTTTATCACGCCTGCGACCATGCTAGATACGATTATATCGATTTTAGGCTTTGTTTTTGCCTGGATTTTCTTAAAAGGTCTTTGGTTGATATTGGCCCATTTTTATGTGAAAGCCACTAGTAATCGTGATCTTACGTTTAAGGACACGTTTATGGCCGTTTCGTATGCGATGGCCTTTGATTTACCTATAACCGTATTGTCCTTACTCGGTGCTGTACTTGTTATTGTATTGAGCCTTGCCGGAGCGGGTATGATTGCGTTTGGCGTTCAATTTATTTTAGGCCTCATTACGTTTGTATTGGCCCTATATTATATACTTTGTTCACTTGGACTATACCGTCAAATGTTAAAGACTACATCAATGCATATTATTATCATTGCTATTGTATATACTGTACTTTTAATAAGTGCATCTATGATGTTACGAGTATAGGTGAAAGTTATTTCATAAACATTAAATTATACAATACATGAAATCATACCTAATTTATTGGTAGTAATGTTCATGACTAGAGCGAACCATTTATGATTGCCCTGATGGCGAAAGACCTTGTAATGGAGAAACTGCGTCCAAGGCGTATTGGTGGTAGTATCCTCAAATTGATTGTGAATATAGGTTTCTAAATTTTCGGGTGTCATGTAAATCCTTCTTTCTCTCTTACATAATTAGTATATTCTCTTATGAAAGCAACTGCAAGCGATAATACTATATTCTATAGAGATACAGTTATGAAATTAAGATATTAGGACTAAGAATGTAAAAAAACCTATATATGGTAATAGCTACTGTTTTATGTAACTTACCATTTATAGGTGTTTTTTATATATAGACATTAAGGAGAGGAGGAGGTCATATCTATATAATCTTATTCAGGTTTATGAACGAGGTTTACGATGAATTCGCTATCTTCAACAAGCGTTGCTTGAATGTAGTTATCGCCATTAAATTCAAGAACTTCACCCGGTACGAGTACATGTTCTTCTGTTTCGTTAAGGAATACTTGAACTGTGCCCTTAACAACAGTAAAGATAACATTGGCTTCAGGATGATTATGTTTTTCTACCTTTTCACCTGCTTTGCCACCTTTTTTTACGATTACATAGTTAGGGCCTTGGAATAATAAACCTAGATCTTTTTTTACTGTGCCTGCCATGATGCTGCACCTCCTATATCTGAAAGTATATGAGTAATGATTTATCTTATGGTTCTATTATAACTGATATTTCTTATCAATTCTGTTTCTGTAGCTACACTTTTGTAAGAAATTTTAAAATAGAACAGGCCTGTTCTATTTCATAGGATACACTATATATGTCCAAAAGTATTTGTATTAACAACAATTTTTGTGAATACAAATTTTAGACATGGACAAAAACGAGCGTAAAATTTTACGTTTGCGTTTTCGTTCGTTTTTCGTCCGTTTTAGCGAACGAAATGGTATTTATTTTTTAGCGATTGTGTATAAGCGTGTGCCGTTTTCTTCGGTGGTAATGAGTTCGAATGCAGGATCGATAGCTTTCACAAAGGCCTCGAACCATGTTTGGTATGCGAGCATCATGAATTTAGGATCTACGCCTGCTGTGCGCCAGTAGCCAGCTTGTAAGCGGTGGTCGCCAACCCATGTGAAACGGTCTGCGCTGTCCTCAACGATTTGGTCGCCACCGTCGCAAGGCATGCCGTTTACATAGAAGTTTTGAAGGGCGTTGTAGATGGCAGGTGCCGTATGTTCTTCAAGGTTGTCTTGAGCTACCACGCCGCACGCTTGACCTTGTACAGCGAAGGCGTCGAGAATCGCAGTTACTACGTGAATGGCGTTTTCATCGGCATTTGTATCGAGCATGTCTTTGATGAAAGCCGCTTCGCGTACGGATGCTGTGTTGATTTGGTTGGAGAGCCAACCGTGAATGTTGTTGTGGTCGATGATGTTTTCCAACGGAATGCTAGGATTGATTGGTTCGCCGTATGTATCTACGGAGATGGAATGCAATTCTTCAGCAAGGTCGTCTACAACCTTTGTTGTTTTTTCAAGAATTAAGTTTTCACGCTCTACGAGCAATTGGATTTTGCGGTATAACCAGTAGTGAATGTGGCCTAAAAATGCGGACATGTGAAACTCCTTTATATTAATTATGCACCTTTGCGGGCAGTTTCTAGTTTGTTAAGTAAATCGTACACGTTGACGCCGTGGATTTCAGCGGCTTGCCATAGTGGTTCCATCGTAGAGGATGGACAACCGAGGCACCCCATGCCGATGCTTTGTAGTACAGGTACTGTATTTGGATAGATGTCCACGATATCGCGGATGATTGTATCCGGTGTAATTGGTTGACCTGGTTCAAGGCGTGGCGCCTCAACCTCTGGATCATTGCCGTGACCTGGCAAGTTAACAATAGGTTCTGCTGCTTTTACTTCTGTAGGAGCCCCTTCAAGGTCGCCTAGTACAGCTTCTTTGAAAGTATCCAAGCCGATGCGGTCGATGAATTCACCCATTCGTTCGATTTGTGCATTTGCTTTGTAATATTCGATGATGCGGTCCACAAGTGCAAGGGCTTCTTTTTCTGTTGTTACCTCTGCGATGAGATCGCCAATGCGTGGATGCGCACCGCCGCTGCCGCCAGCATAGATGCTCCAGCCCTCAACAGAACCGATAACGCCAACGTCCTTCATACGGCTTTCAGTACAAGAATTAATGCAGCCGGACACGCCGATTTTCATCTTGCTAGGCATTTCTTGAGACAAATATTTGCGTTCCAATTGCATGCCAAGATGCACGCTGTCTTGTTTAGCCCGTTTACAGAACGTTGTGCCTGGGCAAATCTTGACGCTGCGCACGCGGTTGGACACCATGTACGCCGGTTCCATGCCAAGCATTTCCCAAGCGGCATCTACGTCCTCAGCTTTCAAATTCGTAATCATAATGCGTTGGCTGCCAGTTAGTTTAAGAACAGCGCCAAATTTGTTCGCCACATCAATGTATTTTTGCAATTGATCTGGTTGAATAAAACCCGCTGGAATGCGCGGTGTAATAGCATAACGGCGTTGGCCGTTTTTAATTCGTTGTAAATTTCCTGCGATTTGAGCCATTGTAATCCCCTCTAAATTGTAATGAACTACTTATATTCTATCATATATTTTCACTGTGAAAGTCTCTATTAGCACATGCTAGAGATGATGTGTTTCGACGGTGTACGTCCAAACGATACATATTCTAGAGAGCTAGTAAGAGATCGTTATGAAATGATTGTTATCATCATTTCAAATTACATATACTAGTATAATTCATTTTACAATAAAATAATGTGTCCCAAGCTACAAAAAAGCAAAAATTTTTGGCACTGTTTCACGTGAAACTAAATACAAAAGTACGGCTCTAAACCTTGATTTGGGGTCGTTTTTTCATGGGGAAAAATATTATTCCTCTTTTTGAAATGAATTTGCTTGTCACGAGCCTCCTTTTGGAATGTATATAGGTGAAAGGAGGTGATCAGATGGCTGAACTAAAACGCACAAAGTTAGTGTTACGTTTTAATATCGGTACGGAAGAAAAACCGAAGTACAAAGACGTCACTTTCACACGCGTCGCTGAAGAAGCTACTGATGACGCGGTCAAAATCGTCGGTACCGCATTGGCTGGTCTCTATGAGAACACCATTGCTGACGTAATACGCGTCAACGAAGTATCCCTTGGTCATTAATGTGCTTTCACTCATAATAGTTAGCACATAATGGCTGCGTGAAGGTTCGTAGTAATCCAAACCCTGTGGACCTATCGCGATCATTCCCGTCCTTATGTATATGAATTAGAAAGGAGTGCCCAACATGGCGGATAAACGTGTGGTATATCTTAAATTTGCTACAGTCGATGGTAAAAGCGCATCGATCACAATTAGTGGACCTCGCACTGGCCTTACTTTGGAACAAGCTAAAACGGCAGCTAATGCGCTAGTAGCGAACAAGGTAATCTTAGGCTCTGGCGACGCTCCATTGGCAAGCTTTACCTCTGCCAGTGAAGTATCTACGCAAAGTAAAGATTTGCAATAAAACAACATATCTCTGTTATGCGATGAATATCTTATCCCTGGTCATATGATAGCCTCGGAACCTGTCATATGACGCCTCCCAGCGGGCCGCTCTTCGGAGTGGCCCGTTTTGTTGTATAATGAACCTAGAATTATCTTGATGTAGGAGGAACGATGAAGGTTTTATACGATACAATTTTGAAAGCAACTTATACAGGCCGTCCCAATCGTTTTGTGGTAACCTTGAATCTCAATGGTGAAAGCGTACTTGCCCATTTACCAAATCCAGGTCGTATGTGGGAACTGTTATTTATAGGTGTAACGATGTACATCGTGCCTCATGATAAGCCGGATGCGAAGACGAAGTACCGCGTTGTAGGTATTGAGCGGGATGGCGTCGTTATTATGCTCGATACGAACTATAGTAATGATGTGGCTCAGCATTTGATTGAAAACAAACTCATTCCTGGTTGGGAACAATGGCGTGTTGTACGTCGCGAATATACGGTAAAACTACATGGGGCGACATCACGCTTTGATTTACTCCTCACTAATGACGATGGTGAAGAATTTCTGTTAGAGGTTAAATCCTGCACCTTGTTCTCCAAGGCCGGTGCTATGTTCCCTGATGCTATTACAGAACGGGGACGTAAGCATTTATTGCACTTACGGGAACTTCAAGATGAAGGTTACCATACGGGTGTGCTATTCCTTGTACAATGGGATCAAGCTAAATGGTTCTTGCCGGACTACCATACGGATTTAGAATTCGCTATGACCTTTAAGGAAGTGGCCCCATTCCTTGACTGGAAAGCTGTTGCTGTAGCGTGGGATGAGACTTTCACCATGCCTACCGTGACACGCGCCTGCACCTATCCGAGCTATGTTCTCGACAGCGAAGCGCACGATAGCGGCGTGTACATCATGGTGATGCACCTTGACCATGAACTAGATCTCGAAATCGGATCTAAGGGCATGATGCATTTTAATGCAGGTTATTACATGTATGTCGGTTCCGCCAAGGCGAACCTTACGAAACGCATTGAGCGCCATAAGAGAAAACGCAAGAAAATGCATTGGCACCTCGATTACTTCCGCGGACACTGCGAAATGATAGCGGCCGTGCCCATTCGCACAAATGGATTGCCCCTTGAAAGCTAGAGCCTTACTCATGAGCCATACCCATCCATGCCGAGCATGCCAGATTCCGATGTAGACGTGAGCGTCGAATGTGCTTTGGCTGATGCGGTACGCGCCATTGCCGAATGGGACGTGCCCAAATTTGGCTGCTCCGACTGCGATTGCAGGAGCCATTTATTTGGTATGACCGAAAATCCAATACATAATAAGGTCTTTATGGATGTGGTAGAAGAATTTAGGATGAATCAGTTGGATTCGATAATTGTTGAGGATTAATAAAGTAGCATATTTAAGATGTGTTAGTAGTTATTTCCAAAAGAGAATTATTAGACAGTGGTGTTAAACCAAATCAAATTATTTCTATTAATTTTGAGGATTTAGAGTATGAAGCATTACAGCATGTACCACAATTTGAGAAGGTCGTAGGCAGTTTATTTATCAAACCTAATGTAGATATTTATATTACCGGTTCAAATGCATATTTTATGTCCTCTGATATTGCTACATTGCTAACGGGGAGATATGTACAAATAGAGATGTTACCTCTTTCTTTCAAAGAAT
Organism: uncultured bacterium; assembly: GCA_905214495.1. Lineage (GTDB taxonomy): Bacteria > Bacillota > Negativicutes > Veillonellales > Veillonellaceae > Veillonella. The sequence continues at coordinate 72,319 of CAJMLW010000003.1, forward strand.
TTTATAGTGCATATAGTCAGCAAAATTTATCAGATATGGACATATATAATTTATATATTGAACATAGTTCGTTTCCAAGATTAGTGCGTGTTGAGGATGATGAAAGTATTGATGAATATTTAGAGAGTATTCTTAATACGGTTGTTCTGAAAGATATTGTAACGAGATTAAAAATTACGAATACGCTCACTAGTTATGGTCGCAAAACGGATAATAAGACGGTTGAGAAATATTTACAAGGTCTTAAGGATAGTCTCTTAATCTATGAAGTTGACCGATTTGATGTAAAGGAGAAGGCGTTATTGCAGCGAAATGCTAAATATTATGTTGTAGATAGTGCATTCCGTAAGTTTTTATTAAGTCGTACAGATTCGGACCGAGGTCATATATTAGAGAATATTGTATATTTGGAATTAGTTAGACGTGGATATCGTGTGTATGTGGGGCAGCTACAAAATGGTGAAATAGATTTTGTAGCTAAAAAACCACATCGGTTAGCATATTACCAAGTCAGTTATACTGTAATGGAAGATACTACGTTACGACGTGAATTATCACCGTTAGAGCAACTTGATGATAACTATCCTAAGTATTTACTTACAATGGATGTACTGCATAAAACTGACAATCATAATGGTATAGAGCAAAAGAATGTTCTAGATTGGCTGTTAGAATAGGCGGGGCGGCTTTCACAAAAATCCCTATAACAATAGCGCTAAACCCTTAAAAATGCTATAATAATATGATGAATTGTAATCAGTGTTAGTAAAATGAGGTGAGATTGTGGCAGACCAACAATGGTCCCACGGGAATATTCATCCCGTTCAGATTGATAAAGAAATGAAGAATGCGTACATCGATTATGCAATGTCCGTAATCGTTATGCGTGCGCTTCCAGATGTGCGCGATGGCTTGAAACCAGTACATCGCCGTATTTTGTACGCGATGCACGAAACAGGCATGACGCCAAATAAACCGTACAAGAAATCCGCTCGTATCGTCGGTGACGTACTTGGTAAATATCATCCACATGGTGATAGCTCCGTTTACGACGCAACGGTTCGTTTAGCGCAAGATTTCAATACGCGCTACCTCTTGGTAGACGGCCACGGTAACTTTGGTTCCATCGACGGCGATAGTGCCGCCGCGATGCGTTATACCGAAGTACGTATGGCGAGAATTACGCAAGAAATGCTCGCTGATATCGACAAGGAAACTGTTGATTTCATGCCGAACTATGATGAAAGCTTGCAAGAACCAACTGTATTGCCAGCGAAGATTCCAAATCTTCTCATCAATGGTTCCAGTGGTATCGCTGTAGGGATGGCGACAAATATTCCGCCGCACAACCTTAACGAGGTGTGTAATGGCCTTGAAATGCTCATCGATAATCCAAATGTAACTGTGGACGAATTGATGACACAAATTAAAGGTCCGGACTTCCCAACTGGGGCGCTCATTTTGGGCCGTGATGGCATTAAAAAAGCGTACTCCACAGGTCGTGGTAGCGTAAAAATGCGTGCTCGTGCAACCATTGAAGAAATGGCGAAGGGCAAGCATAAAATCGTAGTAACTGAGATTCCGTACCAAGTTAACAAGGCTCGCGTTATCGAAACGATTGCGAACTTGAGCCGTGACAAGGTCATCGACGGTATCACAGCACTTCGCGACGAATCTGACCGTCAAGGTTTGCGCATCGTTATCGAATTGCGCGCTGACGTGCAACCAGATATCGTGCTTAACAAATTATATAAACATACTCAATTACAAGAATCGTTCGGCGTGATTATGTTGGCCCTTGTAGATGGTCATCCTCGCGTATTGAATTTGAAAGAAGTATTGGGTTACTACTTAGATCATCGCCTTGATGTCATCGTACGCCGCACTCAATTCGAGCTTAACAAAGCCGAAGCACGTGCACATATCTTGGAAGGCTTGTTGATTGCCCTTGACCACATCGATGAAGTAATCGCTACAATCCGCAGCTCCCAAACTGATGAAATCGCACGTAACGCATTGATGCAAAAATTCGGGCTTTCAGAAAAACAAGCAGTAGCCATCCTCGACATGCGGTTACGCCGTTTAACAGGATTGGAACGTGAAAAAATCGAAGAAGAATACAAGGAATTGTTGGCATTGATCGAAGATTTGAAAGCTATCTTGGCTAGTGAAGCGCGTCAACGTCAAATCATCAAAGACGAACTGGAAGATATGAAGAAGAAATACGGTGACCCTCGTCGCAGTGAAATCACTATCGATACGTCCGACCTTGATGTAGAAGACCTCATCGCTGACGAAGAAATGGTTATTACCTTGACGAAACAAGGTTATATCAAACGCATGAATGCGAACGTATATCGAAACCAACATAAGGGCGGCGCTGGTGTTATCGGCATGAAGACGAAGGAAGACGACTATGTAACGCAAATTATGCATGTTCGCACGCATAATACATTGTTGTTCTTCACGTCCACTGGCCGTACATACCGCCTCAAAGCGTACGAAGTGCCAGAAGCAGGTTCCCGTAATTCTCGTGGTACCGCTATGGTCAACGTATTGCCACTCGCTGTGGGCGAATCCGTTACGACTATGATCGACCTTGAACGCATCCATGAAAATGTAAACTTATTCATGGTTACTGAATTCGGTGTTGTAAAACGTACGGCTATCGAAGAATACCGCAACATCCGTCGTTCTGGCCTCAATGCGATTAACCTTGACGATGGGGACCGCTTGATTTGCGTTATCGTAACCACAGGTAACCAAGATATCCTAATCGGTACGAAACTTGGCATGGCCATCCGTTGCAACGAAGAGGACGTTCGTCTCATGAAACGTGCGGCTCATGGTGTACGCGGTATAAAATTGAAAACAGGAGACGTTGTTGTAGGCGCTGGTGTTCTTGAGTCTGATGAAAGCGAAGCACAAGTGTTCACCATTTCCGAAGAGGGATATGGTAAACGCAACGAAGCAGATGCGTACAATGTACAAAAACGCGGCGGTATCGGTACAAAGAACTTCCGCATTAACGACAAAACTGGCGATGTAGTAGCCGTTGAAGTCGTTCACAATGATGACGAAGTGATGTTAATTTCCGAACAAGGTAAAATCATTCGCTTTAACATGAATGATATTGCTGTGAAAAAAGGCAAAGCCATTTCTGGTGTTAAAACACAAAACCTCGACGACGGTGATAAGGTAGCTAGCATTGCTGTAATTCCTGCATCTGAAATCGAAAGCGAAGAATAGAATAGGATGATGAAAAAATGGTTAGCTGCCATCATGGCAGCAGGATGCATATTTTTCGCTGGCTTTGGTGTAGCCCATGCCGCTGATTGGTACTACGTTGATGCGGATACAGACGATTCCGCGTGGTTTATTGACAACTCGTCGGTGTTTAAAACAGACTCGATGGCACGTATCTTGGTGAAAGCCAACAATGTAGAAGGTTATACCTATATCTACACCGTTGAAATTAATCGCTCAGATAGCACATGGACAGAAGTCAACGCAACCGTGTATAGCCAATCTGGTGTACCTTTGTTGAGTAGCAATGAAAAACAAAAACCTGTGAAAATTGAGAAAGATACAATAGGGGCAGAAGTAATGCAGGCCCTTTGGGGAAAATAATTCAATATAGATACTTGGAACTCAATTTTCTGAATAGTATTTGTGATACGTGTGTTTAGGGATTGATGGGTTCGAAAAAACTCCACCGGCCGGGTCTGACTCCGGCCTATGGCCTCCGCAGGGCCAAAGTCATTTTTTCGAACCCATCAATCCCCTTTATCATCCATCATTTATACAAATTCAGAGAATTGAGTTCTTTTTATCTATAAAATTATTTTCAGCAAAGGACCAGAAAGGGGGACATCGGCCGAGTTTGACTCCGGCCTGCGATCTTCGCAGGGCTATAAGTCGGGTGTGGGCTAACAGAGGAGCATAGCGACGTATGGGGGGCGCAGTACATTTTATGTAAAAGTATCACAAAAAATTAGCTTTCACGCAAAATACATTTAATATATGGTATAATAAATTAAATTTGATTTTATACGAGGTGAAATATATGAAAAAATTACTAGGTACATGTTTAGCTGCTGCTGCAATTTGCGCATGTGGTTTCGGTTCTGCTAGTGCTGTTAACTGGCAAGTATTTGGTCAAGATAGTGCAGGTATCACTTGGTCCATCGATCAAGATAGCGTTCAAAAAAGCGATAAAACTGCAACTGTTATGATTAAAGCTCAAGATTCTGAAGGTTATCATTTCATCGCAACTGAAGAATTCAATCACAAAAAGAAAACTGTAAAAGACCAAAAGGTTGTATTGTATAACCCTCAAGGTTACGCAGAACGTGAAGATAAAGTTGATGGCAAAGATCGTCCAGTTGTTGCTGGTTCCCCATCCGAAGCAGTTTACAACTTCTTATGGCCTCAACAAGCAAAATAAGGTAAAAAATAATATACACCTTATACGACAAAGCAGCTCGAAGGAGCTGCTTTTTTGTGTTTATATGCAGAGTGTGAGTTTGAGTTATAGGACAAAACGTGTGGGTGAAAACCCTCGTAACACTAGATAATATATGGTCTGATGAGGCATGTATCTTTTTTGCTAATTTAGTATAACGTAATATAGTACATTGTAATATACTATATCGTGTTATACTAAACTCCAATTCCTACTATCCCAGTACGTTGATGAACGGCCTCTATATTTGTTATGCTAGTAATATAGGAGGAATTTAAACTTTCACAATAGGTATGATTATACAGAACGAGGAGGTCCTCATGTCCCAATTTGAATTTATAGACAAACGCGTGCCCATCGCGCTCGACAATCCGTCCATTTACCACGATATTTCGAAGTGTAAGAATTGCACCTTGTGCCGTCGCGCTTGCGCAGATGTGATGAGCGTGCTCGATTACTACGACCTCGAGGCGACTGGCGATGTGCCGGTGTGCATCCATTGCGGTCAATGTGCGGCTGCCTGTCCATTTGATTCCATGCATGCGAAATCTGAGCTTGATAAGGTGAAAGCGGCCATTGCCGATCCTGACAAAATCGTTGTCATTCAAACGGCGCCGGCTGTGCGCGTGTCCATCGGTGAAGGATTTGGCTTTGAACCAGGCACATTCTTAGAAGGCAAAATGGTGAGTGCCCTTCGCAAACTCGGCGCTGATTACGTAGTTGATACGAACTTTGGTGCGGATTTGACCATCATGGAAGAAGCGTCTGAGCTCGTGGACCGCTTAAACAACGGCGGTACCATTCCTCAATTCACATCCTGCTGCCCTGCATGGGTGCGCTTTGCGGAAATCTATTTCCCTGAACTTATTCCGAATTTGTCTAGCACCCGTTCTTGCATCGCCATGGAAGCGGCCATGATTAAGACGTACTTTGCTGAGAAAAAGGGGATTAATCCGGCGAATATCGTGTCCGTCAGTGTTAACCCTTGTACGGCGAAAAAGGCCGAAACTAAGCGTGTTGAGGAGAATGCGGCTGCTCGTTATTACGATGATGAAAGCCTCGGCATGGATACGGATATTTCCATTACCACACGTGAATTCATTCGTTGGCTCAATGATGAAGGTGTTGATTTTGAAAGCTTAGAAGATTCTCAATTTGATGATTTGATTGGCATGGAAACTGGCGCATCCATCATCTTTGGTAATACAGGTGGCGTTATGGAAGCAGCTATGCGTACAGCGTATAAGCTCATCACTGACAAAGAGCCACCTCCATATGCATTGACTCACCTCGAAGACGTTCGCGGCATGAACGGCGTAAAAGAAGCGACCGTACAACTCGGCGATGACGTGACATTGTCCGTTGCTGTTGTACACGGCGGTAAAAATACCCGTGATTTCCTCAACGCTTTGAAAGAAAATGGCAAACACTATGACTTTATCGAAGTTATGGCTTGCCCTGGCGGCTGTATCGGTGGCGGTGGTCAACCACGCACTAAATTACCACAAGCCGTAAAAACAAAAGAAGCCCGCATTGGCGGACTTTACAAAGCTGATGAAGAGTACAAATACGTGGCATCCTATGAAAGCCCTGAAATTCAAGAACTATACAAAAACTTCTTGGGCGAACCACTAGGACACAAAGCTCACGAACTATTACATACACACTTCACAGACCGTAGTGCACAACTAGGGGACCGCAAAGACGTGGTGCCTGAAACATGCCCTACATCACCTAAATACAAAGGGTAGTTATAGATTCCCCATGGCATCCTAAAACTTCCACCGCCTTTACGGCTGGCGTAGCCAGCCTAGGCAAAGTCAGTTTTAGAATACCATGGGGAATTTCTCTAACTTCTTTTGTATAAAGGTGATAAAAGGACATTGTTTTTTAGAGAAGCCGGGTCTGATTCCGGCCTGCGGCCTCCGCAGGGCCAAATTCGGTTTTGGAACAGATGGGGGCTTTCTCTATATACGTTTGTGGCTTAGGTGATGTTAGATTATGGGGACTAGGTAAGGGGTATGAGAAGTATGATTGACGAACGGATTGTGGAGAATAATATTTTTAATTTTGCAACGAATGAGTTATCGCAGGATGCTTTTATTTGTTGGTGTTTGAATTGGATTAATATGCCTACTCGTGAGGATAATGAACGTGGTCGCCAGTTCGGGGTACGTTTTTTATCTCGTTTGTTGAATGAGGCTTATGATATATCCAAAGTTAATCGAATATATATTTTTAGGCAGTTACTTAATATTGATGTACTTGTATTGGTTCCAGAGTTACAGGTAGCCTTAATTGTTGAAGATAAAACATCATCAGAGGAGCATGGCAATCAGATCAATCGGTATAAATATTTACTTTCAAAAACATTTGAATCAAATCAATACAATGAATTGGATATATATCAATATCTTTCAGATGATAAAAAGGAAAAACAGAAAAAACGTGATGAGACTGCTTGCTGGAGTGCTATGAATAGTATCCGATGGGCATTACGAGATGAACAGGGAGAATTGAATTTATCAAAATACACGATTCATACGGCTTATGTGAAGACGGATTGGTTTAATGATGATGATTGGAATACGGTTCGAGAACTGGAGAAGGATCCTAAGGTTAATACCTATGTGGATGGGCCGGAGTTTTTGTCATTGTTATTATCTTGTCATGGGTGGAATAATTCTATTTTACTGAACTTTATGGATTATTTAATTCGTAAGATTAGGACCACTATAGAGCATAGCTGTTTTTGGAAACACTATAAGGATATAGATGGGCATATTCGTTTTTATATTCAAGATACTTCGATCGCCCAACGATTGTTTTTGCAGACTGTATTTAATCAGCCCAATCACAAATCGTCATTCATGACGGATTTGGAAATATATATTGAGGATATTGAGACTTCGTATGTATATGGTCGCTTAGACGATGCTCCTCATACTCACACGATTCAGCACGGTAGCAGCTATGGTACGCCTTGGTCGAATATACATTTTTGGCCGCGTTCTCTAGACCGAACTGTTGATACCGATTATTGGGGCTTTCAAAATACAAGTGAGGATAATTTAACCGTTAAACCATATATGTTTTGGCGTGTTGATAAAATTAAAGAAGGACCAGTTTTGAGCTTACGCTATTATACCTGGTGGGAAAAGGGGACCGGTGATAATGGTGGAAGCAATCTCTGCTCATATAAAACTCGTGTGTATAATTATATTAAAGAGCGCATATTAATATCAAAGAATATTTCTGCTATTGTAAAGGATATCAATGAGTTATATAGAAGTGGAGTTGATAATGAGGATGTATGTTTTGAAGGTAATCTATATAAGCAATTTGAAAATACTCTCTTGCAATTTAAATTACGCAAGATATTAATCGACTGGAATGATGCGGCTAAGCGGACAGAATTTATATCCTTAATACGTAAATTAAATGAAGAACTAACGAAGGAAATGAAAGATGTAGAATGGGATTGTGTGCGTAGAGGGGAATTGAAATAAAAGAAAGCTCTACTTTAGATTGATCTAAGGTAGAGCTTTTATGTATTAATAATCATATAAGTGAGATAGCTTAATAGCAGTGTATATTTAATAATAGTTAAATATATTTATCCTAAATTAATTGAATTTTGATATTAAAAATCCGATAATGTAATTAATAATGAAAAAAGTGTGAAGTTATTGTAGTCGTTTGTATAAGGGGTTTTATTGTGGGCTTTTTTAGATTTAGACGATCGATAAAGATTGCACCAGGAATTAAAATTAACCTTAATAAGAAAAGTACTAGTCTTACTATTGGTCGTAGAGGAATTCATACAACTATAAATGGATCCGGTGTTCGGAATACTATAGAACTTCCAGGCAGTGGTCTTTCCTATACCTCATATCAAAAGTTTGATAATACCTCAGTTAATACAGGAGTTCCTTATACACGTGTCTGTCCTAATTGTGGGCATAATATGCGAAAGGCTTGGGTGAATTGTCCTAAGTGTAGTTTTAATTTATTATCTATATATACTGAGCAGAAAACAAGTCAGCCTTCAGAACCTAGTTGGGATGATGTAAAAAAGGATTATTCTAATCTAAAAAATGAGATTAATACAAATAAAACAGAGACCGGTTGCGGCTGTTTGATGATGATATTTATAGTTTTAATTATTTATTGGCTTCTAAGTTGATTTGATTTTCATAGTTATAAAAAGTGAGGGGTATTATGAAAAAGTCTAAAAAAGCGTGGTTAACATTTGTCACAGTTAGTTCTTGGGTGTTAGCACAATTGGGGTTACCTACTGCTGCGCAAGCTTGGGCACCTTATTCCGATGATTTGCAAAATCTTGATCATAATGGTGCAGTTAATCTTAATAAGTTTAAAGGGACTACATTTAAGTCGAAAGATAGCTTACCTCAAAAACAAATATTTGATAGTATTGATGGTATTTTTTCTAATGATTTAGTGGAAATGGCACATTATAGTCATAGATCTCATTCTTCTCATAGATCCCATTATTCTCACTATTCTAGTTCTTATGGAGGTGGTGGATATTCTGGAGGCTACTCAAGTGGATCATCAGGCTCTTCTAGTAGTGAATATGTAGCCCCTGCACAACCTAGCGATGTTTTACCGATTGCAGATATACAAAAACAACTTAATGATTTAGGTTATTCTGTTGGAACGGTAGATGGTCAAAAAGGGCCGGATACTGTTCAAGCTATTAAGAATTTCCAAATAGAATATGGGTTACCGGTATCTGGTATTGTGGATTGGCAAACAGAGGCATATTTAAATAGTACTAATATTAATATTGTTCGAGCTGGACTACAACGACATGGTTATAAGTTCTCATCTGGCAGTGGTCGCACACAAGAGGTTGTTGCAGCTATATATGATTTCCAAGCTAGACATGGATTACCACAAAATGGTCGGATATATTTAAAAATGAAACAAGCCTTAGGTGTTTAGTATGGCAAATTACTTTATCAGAAAAGAAAATGACTTCATTTATTTTGTTGAATTGAAGAAAGAGTTTTATGAGCCTAAAGCTGTTATGTATGCAGCAAATATGTTTACTGATCAGTGCCATATTAAAGTTGATGAAATAGACTTCGATACTGTTGGTGTTTGGTTTAAGTTAAAATTAGAAGCTGATAAAGATAAGTTAGAAAAGTTATTGGGCGACTTTTGTAATGAAGCACTAAAAAAACAGGTTCAAATTGATTTAGATGATAGATTTGGTAAGCTTAGAGAGATTATTTATCATAAAGCATTTGATAAAGCAGGAGGAATAGACTAGTGTCATTACTCCCTGAATTACATTATTTGCCATTTTGGTTTACAGAGTTACCAAATGGAGTAATGGTTTTAGTTAATCAAGGTGGCGAACATTTATTTATAAATCGTGATGAATTCAATCATATTTTAAGTAAAGATATTGATAGAAATTCAGATTTTTATTTTGCTTTAAAGGACAAACAGTTTTTAGCAGATGACTACGATCTCGAGATTCAACTTGATGTATTAGCTAACCAATTAAAGAGTAGAAAAGCATATTTAGATGATTTTACATCATTACATATGATTGTTGTAACAGCACGATGTAATTTTAATTGTCGGTACTGTCATGCTAGTAGTGCAAATGAAAAAGAGCATGACTTAGATTTAGATTGGCCTACAGCAAAGCATATTGTGAATAAGATTTTTGAATCTCCATCACCGATTATAAAAATAGAATTTCAAGGTGGTGAACCGCTATTAAACTGGCCTATTATTAAAGATATTATAGAATATGCAGAAATAGTAAACCGGATTGCTAAGAGACGATTAGAATTTGTTATTTGCACTAATTTAATATTGGTTACTAAAGATATCTTAGAATATTGTAAAAGCCATAATATTGCAATCTCTACATCTCTTGATGGAGATCAGAAGATACAAAACTATAATCGTAAGCCGCGAGGCCCTATTGATGGGTATAAGGTGTTTGAAGAAAAATTAGCTCTGACTAGATTCATTTTAGGTCAAGATGGCGCATCACCATTGCTTACTGTTAGTAAGACTAATTTAAATAGTTTGCCTCTTGTTGTTGATGAATATATTAAACATGATTTTCATGGGATTTTTATTCGTGCTCTAAATCCTTATGGTAATGCTGTAGATAATGTAAATACGTTAGGCTATTCAACAGAAGAGTTTCTCAGAGCTTATAAGAATGTTTTGAACTATATTATTCAAAAAAATATAGAAGGCTATCATTTTATTGAGTATTATGCAGCATTACTATTAGAACGTATTTTGACACCTTTTAGTACTGGATTTGTCGATTTGCAATCTCCGTGTGGCAATATCATAAGTGGTGTTATTTACGATTATAACGGCTATGTTTATGCGTCAGACGAAGGGCGTATGTTAGCACGACGTGGAGATAAACGGTTCTGTTTAGGTCATGTGAAAGCTAATACTTGGAATGAGCTCTTCAAAGGTGATGTTGCTAAAGAGGTTGTTAAAGCATCTTGTGTTGAATGCTTACCTGAATGTGCAACCTGTGCATATCAACTATATTGTGGCGCAGATCCTGTACGATATTATGCTGAAAATGGGACTCTTGAAGGGCATCGACCAAGTAGTAGTTTCTGTCAGAAAACTAAAGGTGCGTTAGACTATATTTTCTATCTATTAAGTTTAAACGATGATAGGATCAATAAAGTCTTTTGGTCATGGATTAATTATTGAGGTTGATAATGTTAAGTACAAAAATTGAAGGTATTAATATCGAACAACCCTATATAGGCAAAGTGTATATAGAAGATGACTTAATTACTTGTAATAATGGTCGGCGCAAATTAACACTTTCACCAAATGACTTTCTTAATTATGAGTCAGGCGATATTATCTCTATTATGCCTACTGGGATTGTTTCTATTTTATATCGTACTAGCTGGCAAGATCTAACACTTTTTATTACAAATCAATGTAATAGTGCCTGCATAATGTGCCCTCAAGTTTGTGATAATTCTGGTCATTTTTTAAATATGAATTTACAAATACTAGAGTTAAGGCCTGAGAATGTAAAGCATATAGGTATTACTGGAGGAGAGCCTACTGTTTTTCCTGATGTAGTTGTTGCGTTGCTAAATCGGGTCCATGATACTTATCCAGATACTCCGGTCTCTTTTTTGACTAATGGTCGTGCGTTTAAAAACTTGAAACTAGTTAAAAAAATTACGAGTATTGGTCATTCTAAATTACTTTTCTGTATTCCCTTATATGCAGCAAATTATGAACAGCATGACTACATAGTTGGTAGTAAGGGGGCATTTGTTGATACTATTAAAGGGATTTTTAACCTATTTAGAATGAGGCAATTAGTAGAAATTAGAACTGTTTTATTCAGTAAGACTATAGGTAATATTAAGTTGTTAGCTGATTATATAGCTAGAAATTTACCATTTGTGCGTCATGTTGCTATTATGGGAATGGAATACAGTGGATATGCAGCTAAAAATAGTAAGGAATTTTGGATAGATCCTTTTGATTATAAAGAGATAGTTGACTCTGCAGTATTATCATTACATAGACGAGGTATGATGACCTCGATTTATAACATACCTTTGTGTTTGCTGACAGAACGTGTGCGATTTTTAGCAAGAGATAGTATTTCTGCTTGGAAAAAGACTTACCCTATTTGTTGCAATACTTGTAGTGTAAAAGAACAATGCTGTGGTATTTTTGAAACATCTATCAATATAAGTGAGCATATTATACCTTTATAAAGATATAAATATTGAAGCCTTGTTAAATTAGGTGAAGTTTATGAAAATTAAATCAATTTTTGTTTTAATTTTGTTAGTATGTCTTTATTCAAATGTTTTTGCTGCTATATCCTCAAAATTTATTTGATAATCCTAGTTATCTATTAATTCATGCGCGACAGGATAAAGCTATTTATATGGATGCCTCTTCCATAGTAGTAAAAATCAATACAAAAGAGGAGTTGCTATTAGCGGTTAATGAAGTTTCTGCAAGTTTTAATTATGATCGATTAACTGATATCGAATCTTTTGAGGCAATCGATCAAGTCCGGACTTTTTGGTATTATAAACCATTAAATGAAAATAAGACTTATATGACACATGCAGTAATAGATGGAAATGATATATTATTACCTCCGTATATAGGGTGGAAATATGTATACTATTCAACTGATAATGGTTATAGCTGGATGCCATTTGACACTACTGTTAATTCTGGACCTACAAGAATTCAGGCAAGAGCATTTAACTTGATTATGCAAAATATTTAATATATAAAAATAAGCTTTGTTCCTAGTAAAAGGAGACGTAGTAGTGTACTGAATTAGTGATTTCTTTGTGGCAATAATGGGGATGTTTATTACAGGCGGTATTAGTGCATTTGCCATGAGTATGGATAATTACCAGAAGTATGAATTAGCATTTTATCAAAAGGTAATTGATAAAAAATTAAAACTAGTAAATATTATCTGTAAGTTTAGGAAAAATGTATATCAATGTTACCACCTAGAATTGTTTCTAGGTGGTATTTATGTTTTTATATTAACTTATTTTGATCTATCAGGGTTCTTATTTTATGGGGAGTTGTAATTTATTTTGGATGAAAAAAATATGAAAAAGTACTATAATTAATTTATTATACTCGTATTTTTATTAGTTGTGTGAGGGGTTATTCATGAAATATTGGGAGTTCCCGGGTGGATTTGGTCTTACACCTACCGGGTCTAATGGTGCAGGGATAGAAACATTCTTAGATAATATTCCTATGTCATTAACTCGTGAGGTTTTACAAAACTCTATTGATGCTCATCAAAAAGATCTTGATGCGCCTGTTCGTGTTGAGTTTAAATTTGAAACGATTCAGGCAAAAGAAATTTTAGGTGAAAATGAATTAATAAATGATATTTTGCCTAAAGCTGAACGTTTTTGGAAAGAGAAGAATAATGCAGATACATTGCATTATTTAAAGAGCTTTAAGTCGGTATTAACTAGTGAGACTATCGAAATGCTAGTTATTAGTGACTATAATACAACTGGTCTAAATAATCAGAACTTCGTTTCCCTTGTTGAAGGTGATGGTTATTCTGAAAAGTCTGATGAGACTTCAGCGGGCAGTAAAGGCATTGGTAAGGCCGCTCCATTTGCCGCATCTAATTTGCGTACAGTTTTTTATAATAGTATGTCTACTAATGATGGAAATAAATTTGCAGGAGTTATCAATTTTGTATCTTATCGTGATGATGAGAAAGTCTCTTTTGATGGATCTACGGCTAGTTATATTACACAATCACGAGGACGTTTGTCTAATGATATCGAGGTACCAACGAGATTTACGCAGAATCGACAAGAGTATGGTACAGACTTGTTTGTAATGGGTTTAAAGAAGATAGAGAATTGGAAGGAAAAAATTATTTTAGCGGTCCTCAATAATTTTCTTGTAGCTCTTCAGAATAATAAACTTGAAGTTGTTGTTGGTGATGAAAAAATTAATCAACTGACATTATCAGACTATTTGAAGTCTATTAAAGAGACCTTAAAAATTGGTGAATATAATCTTTCTACGGATGAAAGAAATACTTTCTACAATACGTACTCTTATTATTTAGCGCTTTCATCTGAAAATAAAAAAATCTTTACTATTCCTGAAGAATGGATAGAAGAGTATTCATTCATAGAAGATACTGATAATGCCACTTTATATTTAGTGTTAGATGAAGAACATCCTACAAGACGAGTTCTTCAAACTAGACGAAGTGGTATGACTATATTTGAAAGAAATCGTATTAATGGGTCCATTCCATTCTCGGGTGTTTTCTATGCTACAGGTCATAAATTAAACGTTTTCTTGAAAAAGTTAGAAAATGTTAATCATGATAATTGGAGTACAGATCGAGAAGATGATAGTAATCGAAAAAAATCGGAGCAATTCTTAAAGGCCTTATATCATTGGTATAAAGCAAAAGTTGAAGAATGTTTTGGTAGTGAAGATGGAGAAGCTATTAAAGCTTTTGGCTTAAATGATTTGCTGCCTATGATGGCACCTAAAGATGGGGATGACGATAAGACTGAGGATAGTGGTATTACTTCTCGAGTTAGTAATGTTTCAATTAAAGAGAAAGCCTCTAAGCCGAGTGTCACTGATGAGGCTTCAGAGTCTAAAACATTAGACCGTATTATGACTGAAATTGAGTTAGGAGATGGTGATTCTACAGGTTCCGGTAGCGAACGTAAAGGTGAAGGTGGAGGAAATTCTTCTGATAATCAGTATGGTCATGGTGAGGATGAGCCAGGCGAACAAGGTGAAGTGGATGGTGGAGACTCTAGTGTAAGTGTTAAATTTACTGAAGTAAATAATCCAGACTACTTAAAGATGAAGATTATTGATGTAGATTCTGACAATGGAATGTATAGATTAATTGGTACTACGACTAAACGTAAGAATCGCTTAGGTTTTTCTTTCCAATCTATCGGTGAGAATGGAGTTGCCTATAATAAAACCATAAAAGAAGTAAGTTCAAATAGTGGAAATCAAGTTAAATTACATGGTTCTAAAAAGTTTAGTGTAGAAGACTTAGAAATCAATAAACGGTTTGTTGTAGATTTCACTATCGAAGATCGTATGCGTGTGAAGATGAAAGGGGTTACATATGAACTTAAAAGCTGATTTATTTCCATATCCTGTTCTAACCCCTGAGTTAGATGATTATCTTGATAATAGTAGTTTTGATGCTCAAATTAATGTGAACCCTGAAAGCTCAGGTGTTATTTCTGTTGCCGCTAATTTTAAACTTGATAATCAAGGCTTAAAAGAATTGGTGGACTCTGGTAATGCTCGTTATGCACTTCATGTAGAAGGTGTAGCTAGTAGTTATCGTAAATTATGGACTAATAATGAGGATCAAACTTTCATAAGAAATACTATATTTGAAGGGGATATTCGTAAAAAGCTACAAATCAATGCTATGGTTATTGCTAATGCGGATATTGATAACTATTCAAATATTAACTTCAATGATCTATATTATGATGAAGACTATGCGGTTACAAATTTAAAAAAAGGTGATATTTTAGCTTTTTTACCTACTAAAGAAGTTGTAATAGATCTTGAGTCTGGTCGTAGTGGAACTGAGTCCATATTCACTGTAGCACCTCATAACGAGCCATATATGAATGTAGAGTTGAGCGGAGATACTATTGTTTTAAATCTTCCTACAGAGGTATTTTCTATATATAAACATTGTGGAAATAGCATTCAATCTAAAGAATATTTTATTTCACTCTTCTTTATTCCTGCATTAACTTTTGTGTTATCAGAAATTAAGAATAAGAATGTATCAGAAGATTTGAATTGGTATCAATCTATAGATGCCCTATTAACGCAAGAAGGAATTAATCTAAATAATGAAAGTACATTAGCTATAGCTCAGCGTTTGTTGAATTGTCCGTTGATCAAAAGTGTACATGATAAGTTTGCTGGAGATGAAGTAAATGACTAGATATATTAAATATGTAACGGATGAATTTCTAAAAGAGTTTAAAAATGAATTCCTTGTAAAGTATGCGCACCTTTATAAAAGTAATGATATGGATAAATTAAAAGCTATTTTTTCTGATCTTAATCATGTTATAGAGACAAGTATCGAGTACGAGTATGAACCATTAGAGGTTGAACCTAAGGAATATGATGCGGATATTGTAAGACGTAATATTAGACGTGTCTGGGAAAGCCTTAAGGTATTAACTCCAGTTCAAGCTGAAATGGAGAAAATTTGGGTTGCATTAGCCCATACAGATTATCTCGATTATCAGATTGGAATTTTTAATAGCCAAATTGCTAATCCTGATAATAAAAAGCGTGAAGAATCTAGTTTAAAATCACGTACTATTTTTGTTAATGGTGCAAAACGCTCTTTAGCTATACATAATCTTGCAATTTTATGGTGGTTGGCATATTACTTTAGAGATGATCAAAATATAGAGGCTCCATATCATTTAATAGACTTTTTTGTGTCTACTCCATATCGTGGTAATGCGGTAGCTCTTTTATCTAGTAATATTATTTCTAATAAAGAAATTGCATTAGGTATCTTGGAAGCCGTAAAAGTTCTTATAGAAGAAGATGGCATGGTTGTAAACCGCTTCCCTTACTCTGAAGCCGGTAAAATCTTAAACGAGGTCGGTGGTGTTAGAATTTTAGACACTCTCACCCGTGAAGAAGTTAAAGCCATTCTAATTAAAAATCTCCCTAATTCACAAAAGATTACATTTAATATCAATATTAAATCTAGTAATAATTTATTAGTAGCAAATAATTCTATATTCTAATTTAATAAAGATATAGGTGGAGTAAAAAAATTTTACCGTTGATGAGATTTAGAGTTAACTTGTTTATATTAAGGACAGAGATAAAAATTTGCCAAGGGTTTTAGTATTAATATTTGATTGGAGGATTATATATGTCAACATCTATTCAGGTTAATAAACAAAGTGTAACTGAGCTATTTGAGAGCGCTAAAAAAAAGCCATTTCTTATTCCAGAATATCAAAGACCATATGCATGGGAAGAGGAACAGGTGGATACCTTGTTTGAAGATATTTGGGACTATTCTTTAAATTATAATAACAATATGAATGATAATTATTTTTTGGGGAGTGTAGTTTCATTTGATAATGAATCTGGTAATCAAGAAATCATAGATGGGCAACAACGTATCACTACATTATTTCTTTTATTGAGAGCTATCTTACATAAGTTAGAATCCATGTCTTCTGGAAAAAAAGTTACATTTTTAAAGAGTCGTGTAAGCTCTTTAATTTGGACAACAAACCCTTTAACTGGTGAAGCAGATACTAAGAGTGTATTATTAAAATCAAATGTAATTAATAATTTAGGAAATCAGATACTTCAAGATATACTAATAACAGGAATCACTATTGATGGTAATAAGGATAATTATAGCAAGAATTATAATTATTTTTTACAAAAAATAGAAGATAAGTCTACGCAAGAGCCTTTTAAAATTTTTTACTTTATAGTGGCATTATTAGATGGATGTATATTATTGCCAATAAAAGCAAACTCTCAAGATACAGCATTAACGATATTCTCTACTCTGAATGATCGAGGTTTAGCTCTTTCTGATGTAGATATTTTTAAGGCGCAAATGTATAATAATTTACCTAGTCCAGAGAGAAGTGATTTTATCATTAATTGGCAAAATTTAATTGAGTTAGCTGATCAAGGGGGAGAAAATATTCAAAATCTATTCTATTATTATATGTTTTACTTAAGGGCTAAAGATGATGATAAAAAGACAACTACACCTGGTTTAAGAAAGTATTTAGGACAGAATAAGTTTAAGGCTATTAAGTCGCCAGTTATTATGGATGAACTTGTATTGATCGGTGAGTTTTGGGCTGCCTTAAAGGGGGCTAATCAATCTACTGTATGGGCTAATAATAAAGAGATAAAAAAATTTATAGATGTATTACGTTCATATCCTAATGATTTTTGGAAATATCCAGTTGTAATTTTCTATTTAAAATATCATAAGGATATAGATTTTGTTAATAAATTCAAAGTATTTTTGAAAAAACTATCGGTAGATGCAATAATGCCTTATATACTAACACCAACAGCTAATGCGATTAAGCCAGCTATATTGAAGTTAAATTCAAGTATTATTCATGACGCAAAACCTAAGTTTGAATTTAAAGTTAATATGTCTGATGTAAAAGCTCGTTATAAGGACTTACCTAACAATGCAGTTTCATTGATTTTAAAGCTGTTAGTTTATCGTAAGCAAGATGAACTTTTGCCAGAAAAATGGCATATCGAGCATATTTTTCCTAAGAAGTATGATTCTCAATATTTCGATAGTAGTATAGAGAACTATATAGAAATGATAGGCAATAAAATCCCTCTTGAATCTAAACTCAATATTCGTGCAAGTAATAATTTCTTTATAGAAAAGCGAAAAGAGTATGCGAAATCTAAGATTAAAGTTGTTAATGAGTTAGGGAATAGTCATAGCTCGTGGGCTCAAGCTGAAATAGAATCTAGAACGGATCGGATAGCAAATACTATTAGTGATCTTCAAAAGGATTTTACTTATGAATATGAGCAAACAGTATTTTAATTAAATATTGATTCTATATGGAATTATAGTCAAATAAAATATGAATATGGTTAACGTTATTGATGAGTTCGTGTAGAGTTATTCCACGAAAATATATACCTTTTAAACTTAAGGTTATGGTATTGATTAAATTTCTAATTCACAGAAATTCTTAGAGAACTTTCCTCGAGTGCGTTAGAGTACAATAAAGTTACAGGTGAACTTGTTGTACCTGGATTATTTTAAAGTAAAGTTATTTTAAAATTTAGTTATGCTGTTTCCATAAAGTTTTATACCGCTTAGTTTATACGCTAAGCGGTATTTTTTATAATAAAATTTAAATTTTGGATTTTTGCATGTGTAATATTTTCCCCGTCTCTCTTGTTATAGTATAGGTGTAGAGTTATCGTTTATCCTAGTTTGTGTTGAGAGCGGTGGCATGTATTGGAGCATTAGTTATACGCCAAATAGGTATGACTACCCCCCAGTTAAACTGGGGGTCAGTAAAAATTCTTAGAGAAAAGGAAAGAACCTCCTAGTGATAAAATGAAGTTGGTCTGGCAACCACAACATTTCAACATAGGAGGTTCAATGTCAATGAATGACGTAAAAAGCTTATCACATAGTAAATGGAGATGTAAATATCATATTGTTTTTGCTCCAAAGTATAGAAGATAAATCATTTATGGTCGGATAAAAGCCCCCGAGTAGGGGGCAGCCAGTGGTAATAGAGTGGTTATCAGATCATTCAATGCCCTCTTTAGAGGGCCATCACTAGAGAAAGCCCCTTATAGGGTCAGAGCAAACCACTCGTTCTACGGGTGGTTATGTTTGTGTATTTATTCATAATAGGAATCAGCTAATTGACCATCTTGGTCTTGGATGATCCAGTTATTATTGTTTTTTACCATGGTTACATTACCGGTGAATGTTTGATGTTTGATACGGCCGTTAATGAGGTCTTTACTTTCAATGCGATAATTATATACGACGGTGTCTGGTGAGACGGATACAGCTTTTGCTGAAAGTAATGTGGTGGATAGGGTTGATTTATATCCATTACGCCAGTAGTCGTAGGTACCGAGGCTAGCACGTTGTTCATCAGAGAGGTACGTGTAGGCATTAGCAAAATCTTTATTGGTTAGGTAGCGATAGTAGTTTTGCAATGCTTTTGTACTTTCTTCAACCGCATTATTTTGTGCCACTGATTGTGTATTTGTTGATGCTGGTTGTGTGGTAGGTGCAGCTTTTACAGGCACATTCCTACTGTTAGTATTCGTATTGGTAGAATAGTGGGTAGGTGTTGTATTGTTTATAGGATTAAAACTAGTAGCGATAGTAGCAGCGCTCAAGCCAATGCTTATGCTTATGAGTACGACATAGGCAATGATATACAATGCGGTAGATGTGGAGGTTGGCGAAGGCCGGAGTCCATATTGTCGTTGGATATCTGGAGTAATTTGGATATAGGATGTTCTTTCACCATAGTTATTGGTATATGTATCACCTTTGGTTAGCATTAAGATTAAGAACCAAATTGGTCCTACAATAGGAATAAAATTGATTAGAAAGTACCAACCAGATTTATTGGTGTCGTGTAGACGGCGGACGGTAATAGCTAAGCCTGGAAGAATTAATGCTAAATCGATAATACCTAGAAGGATATATAAGACAATAGCAGTCATAATATCGTTAGTTACTAATTTAATGATACCCATCATGATAGGGATGATTGTTAGACAAAGAGAAATCATTAAGTTATATCTAAAGAATTCGCTACGGCTGGCACGACCTTGAAATTCAATATATTTCTTGGTTAGAACAAAGGTAAGTGTATCTAGCTCGTTGAGTTCAAAAGGGTCCCAGTCATAAACGGGATTGGTCTTTTGTGTCGGTGAAGTTTTTATTGCTTCTGGTGTAGTTGTATCTGTAGCTACTGGTGTTCCACAATTGCTACAGAATAATGTATTGGATTCTAATGGGGTGCCACAATTGCTACATGTTAATTGTGCTTGCGGTTGGCCGCAAATACTGCAAAATTTGGCGCCTTCCGGTAGGGGATTGCCGCAATGTTGACAAATCATGATTCTCTCCTTGTCTTGTTTTGTATATGATAGAAATATGCTTTAATTTTAACTCTATATATCACATGCCTTCAAGTGATTTTAATTTCTGAATTTTTTCTTCAATGTTTCTGAATTTTTCATTTTATTGAAATAAGTGTCTTGTTTTGATTTTATGCAGTGACAAAGAATGTGAATTGGTTTAGCACTTGTCTTTGAATACGCATAATATAATCGATGGCCATCAGCAGTTTCTATATGATAAACAGGGAATCCCAATGAATTGATTTTATTATTATGAGTGGTATCAATTTGTGTTGGATCATCTGTTACGTATAGGCGGGTAAGCATTACCATAATATTTTTACGTACTCTTTTATTAACACTTGTATAATCTGCCAAGAATTGTTTCTCTAGTTCAAATTTTTCGTAAATTTCTTGTAAATTCTTAGCATCATCTAGACGCTTTGGATCGTTCTCATATTCTTTTTCATCTTCCGCCATCAATTGTAGTTGCATTTCTAGCTCATGAATTTTTTGTGCCGATTGATTTTCTTGGTTCTATTTTATATAGTATCATACAACAACCTTTTGAAAAATTGTTTATGTGAAAGCTTTAATATCACTTAATATTTATTGTATATAGTTAAAAAAACAGAGTTGATATACGGTGTAATGTAGATATACTATAAGCACAAAAAACTCTACCCTAGATTTCCTAAGGTAGAGTTTTCATCTATAAATCTCTATAATACGATGCTTATTGTGTCGTATATTTGTTTGCTATATAATAAGTCTAAGATAGTTAGACGAGGTTGGGCCTCTCTTCGTTATTGAAGGGAGGGGTAAGCCTATGAGTGATTATGAAATCATCATGCTCCTATTGCAGGTGATGACTGTTGTTATCGCTTTTGGAGCACTGATAGCGCTTATTTGCCTTACAAAAAGCAAATAGCCCTCCGTTACCGCTTGGTAGCTAGATAAACGAAAAGGCCATTTCCTAAGTAATTTAATTTTCGAGATGAGCCTGACGTTACGACTCGTCTGACTATCTTCTTATATTATAATAAGGTTATGATATATCGTCAAATTAAGATGAATGAGTGAGGTATAGTGTTTATTGCTATAATCTTAATTTAAGGGTTAAGAGGTGAGTCTGTTGAAACATATGCTTATAAAACTCTTGTTAAGTTCTATTCTTATCATTAGTTGTATGGGGCAAACTGTGTTTGCCAAAACTGATGATGCGGGCGTCTTATCCGGTTTAGAATCTAATTCGGATATGTACTCTTATTTGAATTATTACCATTATTCTTTATGGCTAGCAGATCATCGTTATTCTAGTCACGATATGTACATCTCTGCTGACCAATCGGTTATTATTTCATTATGGGATTTGCGTACACAACCGAGTACAATATATATTATAAAATCTGGGTATGCAACTAATAAAGGGGCTATGGTAGGTATGACGCGAAGCGAAGTAGAATCTCTTTATGGGCCGCTTCTTGAGGATACTGAATGGGGACGACCAGCAGAACCATATGGAGATATCTATCATGGATATGATACATATACTGGGTATTATGTGGGTGAATACGTAGGGTATCACAATGAAGGTTTATCTTTTGTATTCAATAAATATACGAATCAGGTTGTATTGATTCGATACCAACGTAATCGGCATGGCAATAGTAATGTGCTAAGTGATGTAAGAGAATATAACTTATTATCTTATTTATTATAGTGTATGAGGTCTTAGGAGAGTCTTATGTTAAAACGTATTTTATAATGTTAGCAGTAGCGTTAGCTTTCACCATACCTAGCCAAGCGATATCGATACAGGAACTCAAGTCGTCACCACAGTTTAAGGTGATGTATGAGGTAACGCCTGATGTTCCTAATGTGGATGAGCATACTACATGCTATTTAGATACGAAATTCATAGAGGTATTAGAGTATGCACCACCTATGTATAAAATTAAAGCTACGGTATACAATGCGTACGAATCACCGAGGAACCCTTAGGCGTATTCTCTTTTGATGGGCAGTCGTTGCCGATTCAGGTGAAAGCCTCGACTCGTGCTATTTTGCGCACGGCGCTTAATACAACACGTTATGATATAGCAGATACATTATACTATGAAGCATATCGTATACATTTTGAGGATGTGGTTGTGAAATAGGTTGTGCTTATTTGTCTAGCAATAGAATTTAAATCATACATTTTTTTGAATAAAATAGAATTTAATTTCTTAAATAGTAGGGTTTTATTGTAAAATTGAAAGTAAGTTGTATACTATTGTGCCCGCATGAGAGGAGACCCTTATGTCTAAAAAGAAGATTATCATTGCCGTACTTGTAGCCATTGTGGCCATTGCTCTAGGCTGGTATTTCTTGTACTTTACAAAAACACCGGTCTATTCCTTGAATCTTGCTCGTGAAGCCGTAGAAAAACACGATGTAAATGCTTTCAAAAAGTACGTAGATATGGATTCTATTATCGGTTCTGGTTATGATGATGTTGTGGCTATGCAACTGGAAGATCCTGAAATTAAAGACAACCCACTTAAAGGCCTTGCTGAGGTGATGTTCCAAGGTTTGAAACCTAAGATTGTGCCTATTTTGAGTAATGAAATTTACAATGCTATTGCAAAGCAACCTGAAAGTTCAGACCAAAATGCTCGAGAAAAACAAGCAGCTGATGAAATGAAAGAAAAAACAGGTGTCAAAGACCTTGAGTTCAAAAGCATTGGTTCTGCCATTGTTGACGGCAATAGTGCCGTTGTGCCTGTTACATTTAACTCTAAAGAACTTAACCAAGATATTACCTTTAACCTTGCTATGAGAAAACTTGATGATGGCACATGGCAAGCTGTTAAAATCAATAACTTTAAGGAATTTCTTGAACTAGTGGAACAACATGAAAAACAAGCTAAAAAGAAGTAGCGACATATAACAATAGCCAGTACTGCGATTGCGGTACTGGCTGTTTTGTTTACATATATAATATTAGGTTGATTTTGCACGATGCCTAATGGGTATTAATCTTCTATGTTTCTGGAAACACTACATGTTCTTTTAATTTAAACTCAGGATTATTCATAGAATCAAAGTATTCAATCATATTGCGTAATTTCTGAACCTCATTAGCATTTAAAAAACTTGGATAAAAGATGATATAGGTAAAGCTATAGGTTCCATCATAGGAGTTAAAGCTTAGGATATGATCATCCTTATGGGGTTTATAGCTATGTATGGATAGTCCAGGTATATTATTATTCCATATAACGGCATAATTAATATAATCTGGTGTTGGGTGGTAATGGTAAATATCCCAGAACGTATCTAAATCACTTTTAAAATTGTAATGACCATCAACAATAAGATTACGAGCATAGGGATTCTTAGCGATATGGCTAGTAGAAACAAAGAATGTTATATCTCCCTTTTTGTAATATCTAATATCCTGATGATCTTCTTTGCTTTCACCTTCGAATAGGGCATCTTTAGGCACACGATACTTTATGCCGTTTAGGTTTTCTATGCGCGAATATTGGTTTAACTTATTTAGGCTTTGCACAGAGGGAAGCACATAATTGGACAGCAATTTATCTGTAGGAACTTTGTTAAGAACGGGTTTGTTGTCGAAATAGGAGATACCTGCATGATATAAAGGAGAACGTATGGCAAAGCCCACATGTTTAAAGTTGATGGTATCGACGGTCATAGTCGTTTTTTGCCCCTTTTTTAGGTAAGGCATTTTCATGCTATCCCAAGTACTATAGGTAATAGCCGGGTATGAAAATACAGTCGCTTTTATATCAGAAATATGCTTTTCTGGACTCTTCTTTGCTTTATCTTGTAAGAACTTACGAACATCCTTGTCTGTTAGTTTTTCATAGGCAATTTTAGCATTGCGCCAATCTTGATCTTTGTAATCTGCATAGTCGACTTCTAGATTGAGGCTTCCATTATCAGTTATAACGCAATAATCCTCTATAGTACGATCTGGTCTTTTATATCGGCCGATATTATATTCGCTTTTTATGCCCGATACGGGGAATGAAAGCCGGATTTGGCTATAACGATTGTGAACGGAAATAACCGTATTGTGGTAATGCTCTCCACGATATATGGAGGCTTCTTTTGCATATGCTAATTCGTTTCTATTAATGCCGTTGGCTTTATCGGTGCTTTTTAAGGTTTCTACATAATTTGCCACATCTTGTTCAATGGCCGAGTTTGAGGATTGGTAATTTATGTACGCATCATTTGGAATTTTCGAATCTGCACCAGGAATATTGACGTCGATGGCCTTTACTGGTGACACCATAGTGCTTATGATGAAAGCACCCATTAATAGTGATACTTTTTGCATATAATCTTCTCCTGCGTATATGTTTCTTTTTATAAGAGTTATAACAATACATAGATTCTCTTTATTAAGTATAATTATATAATATTCCTATGTTTTAAACAGTAATGAGTTCGCATAGCTCTATGCACTAAATTTTACGCATTCTTTTATTTACAATAAAGGTGTAAATAGCGTTAGCTTTCATTAAGATTAGTAAGGTAAAAGGGGGATGTCTTATGAATCCAGGTTTAGTGCGCCAAATTAATAATATCGTTAGACCCTACCGTAAAGCGCGGATGGGTTTGCTCATCGTGATTAGTAATCCTGTAGGTCAAAGTGGACCGACGCCGTCGTTGGCATGGCAGTATATGGTTGGTCGAAATTGGTATAAGCATACGATTCATGGCACGGCGGCTGTGAATGGCGTACATGGGCATCAGCCTGTGGAGATGACCTTGTTTGCATGGCCTGAGGATAGAATTGCAGATTGGCATAGCGTGGGTGGATGGTACACGCAGCAGTATGGATATCCTTGCGTTCTATGTGTGTCGCCTACGGGGCATACTAAGATGCTTCGTTATGATAATGGTGTGATGCGTTATGGTGATGACCTAGGGCCTTGGAACCCCCATCAGATTGAGGATTATGGTAGCACTGTTTTAGGTAAAAGCTACGCTTGTACGGCCATTGATGCTGATTATCGTCGTATGCAATTTCCTGAGTTCAATCGTCAAGATGGTTCTCATTTTGGTGCTTTATCTGATTATATTGGTAGTGAATATATCTTACTGTTCCCCAAAAGGCGTATTAGTTTACTGCGTAGAGGAATATGGCGTCATTCGATTGAAGACCTCGCCAACATATGTAATGTTCCCTTTGATATAGTGGAACAAACCTATCTTGATGAGCCTGATAATTCAATGGTATATAGGGAAACCTTTTATGCCCTTTATGTCCGAAAATCAAAATTACAAGAAGTATTTGGCGCTTTTAAACGGACTCTTATGACTAGAGTGATTACTTGGGCGCTTTGTATCACACCAAGAGGGTATATGTATCATATTTCTCCATGCACTAATAGTAATACTGGGCTAACAATAAGTACCTTGCCTAACATTGCATATGACCCGCACGCCGATGAGTTTTTGGCCCTTCTCGCTAAAGATAAATGGGAACTGTGTGGTAACTATGGACTATTTTCACTCGATAAATACAAATCATTTATGGAAACACAAGATTGTTACATCCAAACAATTTCTCCCCATGCAGAATTTGACTATTGTCCTCCATCAGTTATGACTGTCATAGCAGGGCACAATATAATTCAGAACTTACTGAAAACACCCTGTGTATGGGCATAAAAATTGCATATATATCGTCAAATACGAATAAACGATAAAACCATAGGCACAATGCTTTTTAGCATAGTATACTTATACTAAGAAGGGTTGTTCTTATTTTATATTGAGAGAAGAGGCATAGTATGATGCGACGTAGGTTATTTCTGATGGCGCTGGCGTTAGCTTTCACTATGAATGTTAATGCCGTAGAGATTGAGGTGTCGACTGGTCAACCTCTTGTACCTGGTGCAGACAGGAAAATTCCTGTAAATGCCTATGAAAATTATTCACATCTTAATGAACCAGCTATTAAGGAAGTGGAAGCATATGTAGCGTATGTTAAGTCCCATCCGAGGGCCTCAGATTCATTGATAGAAAAAATTAATCAAGAGAAACCGGGATATGATAAAGCCGTTAGATTAGCAGAGTTTTCACAATCTACTGTTGTTCTAGTGCATGATGAAGCCAATGCGATTCGTTTCTCTATGCCTGATGTAAGTATTCGAGGCGACGTGATTACATCAAATACAGAAAAAGGACCATTATATGCCATTCGGAGTCTTACCGGATTTTTGCTTGTAGGTCCTCCTCATGGTAAGCAAATAAAAGGTTATGAGCATGGAACGTATACATATGAGGATTTAAAACAGGCTTCTTGGAAATTCATGTCAGATTCTAAAGAACATGTGATGTATACCGAATTTATTTTACCTGATTCTAATCGTGCGTATGGCATTACATATGGTCGTTCTGTGATGAAAAATGATCCATTTCAAAATCAACCTGCTGAAGTGGTTATGAGCAATTATATTATTCCGTCCGTTCAATCGCTATCTGGCTTGGATTCTTATTCTAAGGCTGAAAGCTGGGGTAATTTTAAATATCGTATTCCTAAAACGGCTAAATTGATTAGTCAAACTATAGAAGATGGTCGGTATGAGGTGTGGATCTATGAAGATAAAGGGATAATGATTCGCGTAATACGGCATGTATTAAAAAAAGATAATATAGATCGTTCTATTGCTACATTTCAAATATTATGGTTCTTGGATAAATATGGCGAACTCGATATACCTACACAATATGCGACTATATGGAATAACGGTTTACCAGGATTTTTGATTGATCGCCAAATTACTAATGGTCAGTCTTATTTAAGACATTACACAAAAGATTCAGTGTATGCTTATAGTTATCGAATTCTTTATGATGAAAGTATATCCTCATATAAACATAAACAGTTGAGAGATATGATTGAATATATAAGCTTTGATAATACTAGAGCGCATCAAAAAGAACCGAAATGGAGAGTAGACGGGAAGTATAAGGAGCAGTTAGAATTAAATCCGGATTATATTCCTTGGTATATGAATAAAATTGCACTTTATAATCAGTAAGATTATATTGATTTATAGCTTGAGAGACTAGGAGAGAATAATGAGAACAAAATGTATAGTACTTAGTGTAGCTACGGCGTTACTACTGGCAGGTAATGTAAGCTCCATTGCAGATGCTAGTTGGTTTAGTAAACTACGGACGATATATAAAATAATAAATTGAAATTAATCGATATATCTGCTACACTATATATATGAATAATGATTCTTAGTGTTATATGTAGATAAAGGAGTTCCTATGTTATTTGTAGAATATCCAAAATGCACAACTTGCAAAAAAGCAAAGAAGTTCTTAGACGATCATCACATTGAATATACGGACCGTGATATTAAATCTGAAAACCCTACAGCTGAGGAAATCGCTGCATGGTACCCTCAATCTGGGAAGGATTTGAAAGCGTTCTTTAACACGTCTGGCTTGATTTATCGTGAGCAACAATTAAAGGATAAGTTGCCAGGTCTTAGCGAAGAGGAAAAACTCGCTTTATTAGCATCCAATGGTATGCTCGTAAAACGACCAATCTTGGTATTAGAGGATAAGGTATTAGTTGGGTTTAAGGAAAAAGAGTGGATTGAAGCGTTACATTTATAATTTGTGAAACACTTAGGTCATTATGACGATCAGTCCTGCCAAGTAAACTCTCTAAGTATGTAATAGTAAAAAATATGTTATAATTAATATACTATTTATAATTTAGAGAGTGTGTTTATTATGCATATTACAAAGCCTCTACTATGGCTGTTAGAACCGTATATCGTATACAAAGCTTATTTGTGGGGGCTTCGTTTTTATTCGCATCCTGTGACTTGGGAAGGGGAACCTGATTGGTTTTCTTTAACGCTAACCACATTACTTGCCATTGATGCCATCGTATTACCCCTAGTATTGCTATATTTGCCCGCGTGCAATCCAGATAAGGACGTTCCTAGATGGATTTTAAAAATCGTTAGCCCTCTAGATCGTTTTGTGGATTGGGTTGAAAGTAAACAACTTGGGGCCGTATGGATGAAAATTATCGGTGCCTTATGGGCCTTTTTTATATACCTCGTGCCTATCTATATCGGTGGACAATTAGCTATGGCCGTTGTTGTAGCACTTATTTATGATGTACTCACCTGGGCAACCATGCAAGTATAATTAATCCATATAGGAAATTGTGGAATCCTTATATAAATATAGAAATAGAAAAATCGCGACTAGTTAATTAGTTTCTAATCAACTAGTCGCGATTTTTAATTTATTAGACACCAGTAAGTCCTTTTTAGAATTAGAACAGGCCTGTATTAATTTGTAGTACACATATATTTGTCCTTGAAAACATATCCTATAGGATATATAGTGAAGTTAATAAGTATACAACTATGGGTATATAAACAATAAACAATGAATAGTAAACAATGAACAAGGATAAACAAGGAATAAGCGAAGAAAAGAATTGATTTATTGATAAGCTTTCACAGGAGGTACATATTATGGTAACGTGGAATGAAGCAAAAGAATGGTTCGCAGATCATAGTGAATAAGTCACATTGGCCATCGTGTCCAATTACACATCTCATCATGAAGCGCCTTTGACAGCTGTTGAGGATGTTACCATCGTTCCTGGTAAAGGTCTTGAGGCTACTATGAATGGTGAAAGCCGTGATGTAGTAGACGATTTACATAGTCTTAATGTGGCACCTGTATTGCTTACCGGTGATCATGGAACAACGGCTCAACACATTGCAAAACGACTCAATATGAGCCATGTTATAGCAGATTGTTTGTCAGAAGATAAGATGAACACTGTATCTACATTATAACAAGCGGGTCATGTAGTCGCTATGATTGGAACTCTGCATTATTATTGTCTTATACTCTCAAAAGGAGGTTTATAATGAATACATTAGAATGCATAAAAACACGTCATAGTACACGTAAATTCAAACCTGAACCGGTTGCACAAGAATTGCTCGACACCGTTATCGATGCAGGTTGTCGCGCGCCAACAGGGGGCAATTTACAACCTACACATTTTATGGTCATTACCAATCCGAATGTGTTGAAAGAACTAGTAACCCTTGTCCAAGAAGAGTATGGTAAAACGGAAGTAACGGAACAAACACCGCCATACATGGTGAATATCATCAAAATGTCCAAAGAAGGCAAATTTGTATTCCACTACAATGCACCGGTGCTCATCGTATTGGCCCATAAACCTGTGTTAGCCAATAATTTCTCTGACACAGCTTGTGCTATGGAAAACATGATGCTTGCCTGCAATGAACTAGACTTGGGATCCTGCTGGGTTAACCAATTGCGTCACCTACAAGAAAACGAACGCATAATCAGACGCCTTCGCGAACTCGGCATGGGCGATGATGAAAAAGTATATGCTAGCCTTGCTCTTGGCTATCCAGACTTGCCAAATGGATTAAACCGCAGAGAACTCGACATCAAAGGAAATCCGGTAACTTATATTGACTAACAACTACATATTAAAGGGTCGCGTAAGCGGCCCTTTTTGTTTCCCCTTATAATGGATTTTATTCTAAAAAATATTAGGAACTTATAGTAACTGCAAATTTTGTACTTGCTAATATACCTATACTGGTATATAGTATAAGTAAGAATTAATACCTATGGGGGTATAAAAATATTAGTAAAAATGTTATTACTAATATTTTTACTAATGATACGGTTTAGTTGGAGGCAACTATGGTAACGCGAAGTACAATAAAAGACTGGTTTGTAAATCATACGAAACTAATACAAAAGGTAATGAACACACTAGATCATACAGATGTAGTATTTATGCCTGTTATGCCCATCCAATGGAATAGCATATCGCAAGAAGCTTTAACCTGGACCATGCTCGTTGATATGGCTGCGGTAGACAAAGAAACAACTTATACATATCATAACTAAGGATATATTTAGTACCAAACGAACTCAATACAAAAGGGCATATGGGATAGCATATCAAGAATCAGAATGAATTTTGATGTGCTGTCCCATATGCCCTTTTTTCCTTTCTAATCTTTGTAAATTCTTAAAGCACTTAGTATGTGGAATAGATGAGGGGGTAAAATGACTTCGGGCTCCGCTTGCGCAGTAGCGTGTCATTTTTCCCCCTCATCTATGAGCTTATAAGTTGCTGAAGAATTTACAAAGATGTATTGACCGCTTAATGGAAAATTGTGTACAATTATTTTAAAAATATTAATGTGTGTGTAATGGAGGGTTAGTTAATGGCAAAAATAGGTACATTGGCAAGTTATAATCGCGTTTCAGAGGTTCCAGAAGATGATTATTTAATGTTGGAAAATCAATTGGGATTTCCTTTGTATGTAGTAGCTAAGGAAATCGTAAATGCTTATCGCCCACATTTGGAACCTTTGAATTTGACATATACGCAATACATCGTCATGATGGCGTTGTGGCAATATGGTGAATTGTCTGTTAAGGAATTGGGCAAGGTGTTACGTCTTGATTCCGGTACATTGACGCCGTTGCTTAAGAAATTAGAACTAAAAGGTTTCTTAAAACGTAAACGCAGTCGTAATGATGAACGTGTTGTCATGGTTATTCTTTCAGAAGAAGGCCAAACCCTTCGCAAGGAAGCTATCGAAGTACCTAAAAAACTAGTGGCTAGCACGCAAGAAATTTTTACTGTTCATGAAGCTGTTGAATTAAGAAAATTGCTTAATAAATTATTAGATACCATCGATGCAGTTCATGGTGTTATCAATCCTGAAGATATTAAACGCTAAATATGATATAATTTAATTAGATATTGTATTATTGGGTCATTGGGAGTAGACCTAGTGTTACCCGTTTAGGATGGAGGCGAACATTATGAATAAGAAATTAGTTACTACATTTGCTCTTGCAGCAACATTATTAGTTGGTTCTGTGGCGAGTGCTGCTAACTGGAACGGTTTGTCAAATTATCCAGAAGTGCCAAACAGTGCGAACGGTACAGAAACTTACTACTTCGACAAAGCATCTCAATTTGATTTGATCGATGATAGCCGCAACTATGTATTCGGTATTAATGTAGTAAATATGCATAACAACCAATACGGCGAAGCTACATTGTTCAAATATATTGTGCATCCTAGCTTGCACACTGTATATCGCTTTGCTCCAGATGGCCAATTGTACCAAATCAATCCTGGCACAAACGAATTCAACATGTTCAAAGCTGCTTGGAAAGAAGTATATGGCACAGATTTTGCATTCCCTGATGTAAATGCTGTTCCTGCAACTGTAAACGTTCATGCATGATAATTAAATACTTATAATGATACGTATAATGGTGAAAGTTCTTTATAAGGGGCTTTCACCATTGTTGTATATATATGAATGTATAGATATCATATAATTATGATGTTGATAGATTGTATATTAGTTGAAAGCCTATTAATTATATGTTAGGTGAAAGCTTAATAATTATTTTAGGAGGTAAGGATGGCAAAATCTGAATTTGCGCAAGCCTATACGGAACGCATGTTTCCCGATATTGCATCGCCAGCGGGATATATAGATCCTGAGTTTGAAGATTTATTTGAAAACTTTGCCTTTCACGAGGTCATTACGGAGGATGGCTGTAATGTAGCAGCCCATAGTCGTTTCTTGGCCATTTTAGCTACCTTGGTTGGGGCAGGTGCCACAGATGAATACTCGTTGATGATGCCAGCTGCATTAAATTTTGGTGTCATTCCCGATGAAATCGTAGAACTTATTTATCAAGCGGTACCGTATCTTGGCATTGGTCGCGTTCGTCCGTTCTTTAAGATTACTAATAAGATACTCGATTACCGAGATGAAGAAATTCAAAACCCTCATCGCAGCACGATCACTAGTGAAAATCGCCTTGAAAAGGGCGTTGAAAAGCAAGTGGAAATCTGGGGCGAAGGGATGCGGAACTTTTACCAATCAGGTCCAGAAGATACGCGTCACATTAATAAATGGTTATCCAACATGTTTGGTGATTACTATACGCGTAAGGGTCTTAGTATCAAACAACGCGAGCTTATTACGTTCTGTTTCCTCATGGCCCAAGGAGGCTGTGAAGCGCAGCTCAAAGCGCATGTCATTGGTAATTTGAATGTAGGAAATGATAAGAAATTTTTGATTAGCATTGCGTCCCAATGTGTACCGTATATTGGTTATCCCCGTGTGTTGAACGCATTGTCTTGCATTAATGCAGGCTTTGCCGAATGGGAAGCAAATCAATAAATGGAAAATAAATCAATAAATGATGTAGTAGCCAAGTGCTATTAGATAACAAGGAGTAGTATGATTCTTTCTGGATTAAGTTTAATTATGATTATTGCGTCCATTCCGGCGCTGATCATCGCGGCCGCAGGGCATGAGTATGCCCACGCTAAGGTGGCGGATTTACTGGGTGACCCTACACCGCGTATGATGGGGCGCCTTACGATGAACCCTTTTGTACACCTTGATCTCATTGGATCCTTGGCCTTGATTATAGGTGGATTTGGCTGGGCCAAACCCGTTGTTGTAAATCCCACCAATTTTAAGGACCCGCGGACCGATGATATGATTGTATCCATCGCAGGGCCTATGGCGAATCTTGTGATGGCCTTTATCGGCTACGTTGTTATGCGATGCCTCGAAGCGGCGAACTTGTTGGGCAATGATTCCTTGTACCTCGTTTTGTTTCTCATTGTCGTATACAACATTAACTTTGCCATCTTAAATTTAATGCCTGTACCACCCCTCGATGGCAGCCATATTTTGATGAACTTCTTGCCTCTTAAATGGCAAATTCATGTAGCGCGATTTAGCATGGTTTCCTTGCTCATCTTAATCGTTATATTAAATTCACCGATTGCTTTGCATATCTTTGTGCCCTTGCAAAAATCGATTCTCGGTGGTTTTGAAAATATCGTTAACTTGGTGCTATAACCCAATAAAACAGCCTTTTAAACTTAAAAAAGCTATTAGTTGATAGTAGATGATCAACTAATAGCTTTTGTGTTTTAGGTGAAAGGGCCCTATATATGGTCCTGCAAAATAGAACAGGCCTGTACTATTTCTAAAGAGCCCTATATGAGGTTCTGTAAAATGGAACAGGCCTGTTCTATTTTAAAGCGAGGGATAATGTTAAATGCGACCTTGTTCTTTTAGTTCAGCTAGTAATTTTACGATGCGTGGGCCACAGCCCTTGCCACCACAGGCACCAGTGCCTGCTCGAGTCGCTTCTTTTACAGCTGGAAATGTATGAGCCCCATTAAAAATGGCCTCTTTAATCGTTTTGCGTGTAATGCTGCGGCATGTACACACCTTTGTTAATTTGTCCAGAATTGCCTCTGGTACTTGGTTGTTTTCAAATTCCATATATTCCTCTTCGACTCACACGAGTCATTATATACTAAATTACATCGAAACTTTACGATATGGTTTAGTATAGCATAGAAAAGGTTGTTTTGTTAAGTACATATAACATGGTCGAAGATGATATACTATAAGCATTATAAATTATACTTGGAGGTTACTATGTTACGACGTATCTTAGTAGTGACTATGATTGGTGCTTTGGCACTCACATCAGGTTGTACATTTCATAATCCCTTTGCCAAGAAGGCAGAGCCTGTAACTTATGAATCGGTGGTGCAGAGTGAGCTTTCACCAGAAGAAAAAGTAGATAAGCTTGTGGCTAATATGTCCGACGCGGACAAGGTGGGCCAATTATTGATGATTGGCACTCACGGCATAACCTTGAATGATGATGCGAAATTTATGCTCAACGAATATCGGGTGGGTGGCATTATCTTGTTCGACCGCAACATGGAGAGTAAGGAACAGGTGAAAACGCTCATTACCGATATTAATAATGCCGGTAAAAGTGCGGGACTTATGCCATTGTTCATTGGTATCGACCAAGAGGGAGGCGCTGTGGCGCGTATGGAGGATAAGTTGATTAAGGTGCCCCCTGCAGAAGAGCTGGGTCAAAATTCTGTTGACCGTGCAGCAAATCTAGCCAAACAAGTAGGGACTGAACTTAAGGATCTTGGATTTAATATTAATTTTGCGCCTGATGCGGACTTGGGATTAACCTATGGTCGCTCATATAGCACGAATCCCGACCAAGTCGTGAAGTTTGCAGGGGCGGTGGGCAAAGCTTATGACGAATCTGGCCTATGGTATTCGTACAAGCATTTCCCTGGCATTGGCAAAACTGATGTAGATTTACATGCAGACACCAGCGTGGTGCCTGTGTCTAAAGATACGTTACTCGCTGAAGATACAAAGGTATTCGTAGACCTTATTAAACAGTCGAAACCGAATACGTATATGATTATGGTATCCCATGCGATGTATCCACAAATTGACCCTGATCATCCTTCTAGCTTATCCAAGAAAATCATCACTGATTGGCTTCGCAAAGATATAGGCTATAACGGCGTCGTTGTTACCGATGATATGGACATGGGCGCCCTTGCCAAACACTATACCTTCGGCGATATGGCTGTTCAATCTATTCAAGCTGGCAGTGATATTTTACTCGTATGCCATGAGTATGAACACATGCAAGAGGCCTATAATGGGCTTATGAAAGCCGTCAAAGATGGCACCATCTCTAAGGAACGTCTTGATGCGTCTGTAAAACGAATTTTGCTCATGAAAATGAATCATGGTGTATAAATACTAGGTTAATCCATAGTATATAGTGTATTCATAACAATATATTTATAACCTCATATAGGACTTTTTGATACCGATAGAGAATTACTTAAGTATAGTTATTCTCTATTGGTTTATTTTTTATTCGTTAGGAGTGAAGTATATGTCTCGGAGAATTATGTTGAACGGCACGTCGTATTTTGGGCAAGGTGCGATTCAGGAGATTGTAAACGAAATTAAGAATCGCCATTTTAAAAAGGTTCTCGTTACATCTACGCCTGATTTATTTGAGTTTAAGATTGCTACGAAGGTTACGGATTTGCTTGATGCGGCAGGCATTGCTTACGATGTATATGACAATATTAAGCCGAATCCAACCATTGAAAATGTAACATCTGGTGTGGCTGCTTGTAAGGCGGCTGGTGCTGATGTGATTGTTGCTGTAGGCGGTGGCAGTGCTATCGACACGAGTAAGGCTATTGCTACGATTATGACGAATCCTGAATTTAGCGATGTGCGTAGCCTTGAAGGATTGGCGCCTACGAAACATCCATGCTTGCCGATTATCGCAGTGTCTACTACATCCGGTACGGCAGCAGAGGTTACCATCAACTACGTTATCACTGATGTGGAAAAGAACCGTAAATTTGTTTGCGTAGACCCTCATGATATTCCAATTATCGCCATCATTGATCCTGATATGTCTGCGTCTATGCCAACTGGCCTATGTGCTTCTACGGGGATGGATGCCCTCGTTCATGCCATAGAAGGTTATATTACAAAAGGTGCTTGGGAATTAACAGATATGCTTCATTTGAAAGCTATCGAGATCATTGGCCGTTCCTTGCGCAGCGCAGTGGCTGGTGAATACGCAGGTCGCGAAGCTATGTCTGTAGGTCAATATATTGCAGGCATGGGCTTCTCTAACGTAGGTCTGGGCATCGTTCACTCCATGGCTCATCCATTGAGTGCTGTGTACGATATCCCTCATGGCAAGGCTTGTGCCATGCTTTTAACGGCGGTTCTTAAATTTAATGCCCCTGAAACAGGTGCTAAATATCGTGAAATCGCTCGCGTTATGGGCGTGCCTAATGTGGATGCTATGGATGAAAGCACCTACCGTCAGGCTGCCATCGATGTTATCCAAAAACTAGCCGACGATGTAGGTATTCCTAAATCCCTCAGCGAAGCTGGCGTGAAACGGGAAGATATTCCATTCCTCGCAGAATCTGCTTTCAACGACGCATGCACACCTGGCAATCCACGAGATGTGACCGTTGATGAAATCATTGGTATTTATGAATCTATATTCTAATTAAGTGTAATCAATAACAATATGGTACAGCATCTATAGGGAAAATTATTCCCCAATAGATGCTGTTCTTTATCTTATGAAATTCTTCTACAAGGGAATTCTTGAAAAAGTAGGAAACGGCAAGTATACTAGTTATAAATATACTGATGTTCGATATGTTTTCCACGAGGAGGAGAATGCATGAAACTTTGGAAACTAAATAAACGCAGCTCTACCTTGGCAGATATGTCGATGAACCGTATACTACTATCTGAACTTATTGCTAAGGGGGCCTTAGTAGGGATTATCGCAGGATTCTTTGGGGCAGCTTATCGATATTTAATCCTTGAGTCTGAGCATATCCGATGGCATCTAATGGGCGATATTTCATTGGAATGGGCCATTGGTTGGTTTATCGCTATGGTCGTATTTGCCTTTATTGTCGATCGATTGTTAACGTGGGCTCCATTATCTGGTGGTTCCGGTATCCCTCAAATTGAAGGGGAAATGCTTGGCTTATTTGATATGAAGCCATATTGTACGCTCATTTCCAAGATGATTGGTGGCGTACTCACTGGCTTTGCAGGATTTTCTGTGGGCCGTGAAGGACCAGCCGTACAAATCGGTGGTTCTGCCGGTAAAATTGTGTCATACTGGATGAATTCTGGCCTTCGTGAACAGCGCATCCTTACATCGGCTGGTGCTGGTGCGGGCCTAACTGCTGCCTTTAGCGCACCTGTGTCGGGGGCCATGTTCATATTCGAAGAGGTACACAAAAGCTTTTATCCGTATCTGGTCATTCCTACTTTTGTGGCTACGCTTATATCGAACTACATTACGGTAACTATTTTTGGCCTCACGCCGGCCCTCGGATTTTCCGTAACTTCAGGAATGCCGCTTGATTATTTTCCGGTTCTGCTCGGTGTAGGTATTTTAATGGGGCTCTGCGGTGTATTGTTTTGTCGCATGATATTTGCCTTTAAGCGTTTCTTCGAGTGGCTTAAGTGTTCTCGTTTCTTAAAGCTCGTGCTTACCTTTGTAACCGTCGCCGTTATCGGATTTGATTCGCAGCTTTTGTTGGGCGGTGGCAATGATTTAGTAGGCCAACTGGCCTTTCAGCCTCACGGCGTGATGCTCCTCGGCGGCATTGTGTTGGGCAAAATTTTGCTCACTACCTTCTGCTATGGCAGTGGCGCTCAAGGTGGCATCTTCTTGCCTATGCTCGTCATCGGTGCGTCGGCCGGTGCGTTTTGTGAAAGCCTGCTTTCATCGGTAGGGTTAATATCTCCTGATTTTGTACCACAATTCGTTATCTGTGCTATGGGCGGTATGCTAGCGGCCGCTATGCGAACACCGATTTTAGCAATTTTGCTCGTTCTAGAGATGACGAATAGTTTTTCTAATATTTATGCTATCGGTATCGTTACCATCGTGGCCTATCTAGTGGCAGAACTCTTAAAAGAACCGCCAATTTACGATTCCCTATTACAAGCCATGACTGGTCAAAGCAATTTGGAAAATGTACAAACCTTCTTCCAAACGAAGGTTCCTGTAGTGGCATCCTATGTGGATACACAACTACAAGACCTCAACTTGCCAGACGGGACATTAATTGTAAGTATTCGCCGGAATGGAACATACATCGTGCCTCTAAACGATGTAAAACTACAACCGGGCGATGAACTACAAGTATCGTGCGAACGAGGACAATTAAAAGCAGCTAAATCTTATTTCCAATCTAATTAGTTTTAAATACGTTTGGGACGCGAGGTCCCTCTGAAGAAATCTCCACCGGCCGGGTCTGACTTCGGCCTGCGGCCTTCGCAGGGCCAAAGTCGATTTCTTCAGAGGGACCTCGCGTTTTCGTCTTAAATCTAACATAGATTGGAAATAAGATTTCGCTGCTTCTGAGTATTTCTGTTATACTTAGTGTATATATAACAGGAGGTACTGGTATGAAGACGTATTCTTTTCCTTATGATTATAAAAGTGTAGATGTGTCTATTGATGAACGGTTCGTACAGGGGGTTCTTGTGTCTAATGCGGCGGCGTATAAGGCGGAAAAGAGTCCGGATGAGCTTGTTGAGGAGGCGCTTGATCATCCGATTAATAGTCCGTCTCTTGAATCATTGGTTGAGGGCAAACGTAATATGGTTATCATTACGAGTGACCATACGCGCCCTATGCCTAGTAAGGTGACGTTGCCGATTTTGCTCCGTCGCATTCGCGCAGTGAATCCAACAATCGATATTACGATTCTGATTGCTACTGGCTTTCACCGGGCTATGACGCATGAAGAGATGGTGCATCGATTCGGCGAGGATATCGTGAATAACGAAAAACTCATCAATCATGATTCTGAGGATGCGGCTAATATGGTGGAAATCGGCACGTTGCCATCTGGCGGCAAGTGTGTCATCAATCGCTTGGCGGTGGAAACGGAATTGCTCATCGCCGAAGGGCTAATTAATCCTCATTTCTTCGCGGGCTTCTCAGGCGGCCGCAAATCCGTGTTGCCTGGTGTTGCATCCAAGGTGACGGTGTTGGCTAATCATTGTGCCGAATTTATTGAAAGTGAGCATTCCCGGACCGGTAAAATCGATGAAAATCCGATTCACAAGGATATGTTGTACGCTGCACGAAAAGCGAACTTGCAGTTTATTTTGAATGTTATCATCGATAGCAAAAAGGAAATCATCAAGGCCGTAACAGGTGATTGTGTGGATGCGCATAAGGAAGGGTATGAGTTTATTCGCTCCTTGTCTTCTGTGAAAGCTATCCCTGCAGATATCGTTATCACAAGTAATGGTGGCTATCCATCTGACCAAAATCTTTATCAATCCGTAAAGGGCATGACTGCTGGCGAAGCATCTTGTAAGGATGGCGGTGTTATCATCATTGCTGCTTCCTGTAAAGAAGGACATGGAGGACAAGCATTATATGAGGCTTTCAAAAATATGGAAAGCCCTCAAAAAATCCTAGATGATATTCACAGTGTACCTCGTAATGAAACAAAACCTTATCAATGGAAAATTCAAATTTTAGCGCGTATCTTGAATCACTATAAGGTCATCGTTGTGACTCAAGATTGCGAACATCAAGTCATTCGCGATATGCATATGACGCCGGCGTCTACATTAGATGAAGCATTGAGCATCGCCCGTGGAACTATGGGTCCGGATGCATCGATTACTATTATTCCTAATGGATCTACCGTGATTGTAGAATAAATTTGTTGTGTTTGAATAACTAGGTGTTATTTGCGTGGTAGCGTAGGAGTGTCAGTATGGTTGATAATATAGTTTTATTCTATTTGTTTTTTATCGTAGTCGGATTTTTTATCGCTATGTTAGGTACTATTATTGGTGCTGGCGGTGGTATCGTATTTGTACCTTTGTTTATGTACTGGTTCCCAGAGTGGTCTCCATCCATGATCGTTGGCACATCGCTGTTTTCTGTTATGTGTAATGCTATCTCAGGATCACTGGCATATCTTAAACAGAAAAAGGTATATATTAGCGCCGCTCTAATCTTTAGTGTAGCAACATTTCCGGGGGCTATTATAGGGGCTCAAATGTCCGATTCGTTTTCTGGACCAGGATTTAAATTTGCCTTTGGTTGTTTTATGCTATGTGCCTCATTCTTAATTGGTTTTAAGAACTTTGGCAAAAAAGGAGAACGTAAGGAAGAATCTTTGACCAAAGAGCAGGTGACGTACAATAAACCAGTCGGCATTGGCATTAGTATTATTGTTGGGTTTATTTCTAGTATTTTGGGTATCGGTGGAGGGCTCGTGCACGTGCCGGCTCTTATCTATATCATGGGCTTTCCAACACATTTAGCGACGGCTACAAGCCATGCTATTTTGGCTGTATCTACGGCGGTTGGTGTTATTACTCATCTTGTAGA
Organism: uncultured bacterium; assembly: GCA_905214495.1. GTDB lineage: Bacteria > Bacillota > Negativicutes > Veillonellales > Veillonellaceae > Veillonella. Next base: position 112,935 of record CAJMLW010000003.1, read on the forward strand.
GAACCACATCGTATTTAACATAGCCATCCCTGCTAGTATCGGCGCCATATTTGGGGCCCAAGCAGGCGCTCAAATAGCAAAACGCCTCAGAGCTAAGGCTATCTTGGCACTTATGAGCATCGGCGTATTTGCATTGGCTATTAAATTGATTATTGGATCTGGGATATTGTTTTAAAATCTATTCCTAAAACGCATAACTAATTTATATTGATAATTGCTAATGTGTAATATACAGGATACTAGGAAAATTCACATAAATATTCATATATTGGTGTGGATCTGTATTCATGCTATAAAGCGGTTGATTCCCATGGATATGCATATTGATGGGGGATACCCATATGGGCTTTCATAAGTAGTTATCATATATTTTTATTGATGTGTGTTCCTAGGGAAACTGCTTATTTTCTGGGTAAATGAAATCAACTTTCAACTAAAGCGTGTTTTGTATTATGTATCTATAGAATTTATATTTCATATACAATTTATGCATAATGGTAGCGAGCGAAATGAGAACGGCGTATACTAGGTATAAAAGAAATTTTCCTAAGGATAGGATTGGAGGCTTTTCAAGTGAGTATATTAGTTAAAGATTATGATCGTTTTGCCAAAGAGGCGCAAGCGATTTGTAAGGATCGTGTTTATACAGACCGTCTGCGCCGTTATGCGTATGGTGTAGATGCATCTTGTTACAGTTATTTACCTAAAGTAGTGGTAAAAGCAGAAAACGAATCCGAAGTACGTCGTCTTATTCGTTTGTGTCAACAATGCGGCACACCATTTACATTCCGTGCAGCTGGTTCTTCTTTATCTGGTCAATGTTCCAGTGAAGACGTGCTTATCGTTTGTAATGATGGCTTCAAAAAAATGGAAGTTATCGACGATGGTAAGGCATTGCGTTGTGAATGTGGTGTTATCGGTTCCGATGCGAATGATTTGTTGAAACCATATAACCGTAAAATCGGTCCAGACCCTGCAACGCTTGCAACAGCATTGGTAGGCGGTATTTTGAACAATAACTCCTCCGGCATGTGCTGTGGTACTGCACAAAACTCCTATAAAACAATTCGCTCTATTCGCGTTGTCTTATTAGATGGTTCCATTTTGGATACATCCGATAAAAAGAGCATCGATCAATTCCTCAAAGAAAAACCACAAATGGTTGAAGATATCTTGCAATTGCGCAAAGAAATCTTGGCTGATGAAGAGTTGACTCATTTGATTCATCACAAATACAAAATCAAAAATACTACAGGTTACGGTTTGAACTCTCTTGTAGATTTTGAAGATATCATCGATATTATCAATCACTTGTTCATCGGTTCCGAAGGTACATTGGGCTTTGTATCTGAAATCGTGTACAACACTGTTGAAGATGTACCTCACAAAGGTTGTGGTCTCATGTTCTTCAGTACATTGAACGACGCATCTCTTGCCGTTGTAGCCTTGGCTAATATGGGCCGTGAAAAGGTTGTGGCTGCTGAAATGATGGACTATCAATCCCTTAAAGCAGTTCAAACTTTAGATAATGTACCTGATTTCGTTCGTGAAGTTCCAGAAGGTACAAGTGCTATCTTGTTCCAAACCGAAAGTTACTCCAAAGAAATTGTTGATGAAAACTTGGCTTTCATTAAAGAACAATTGAAAGATATTCCAACAGCTATTCCAAGTCTTTATTCTCAAGATCCTAAAGAATACGATTCCTGGTGGGCAATCCGTAAAGGTATCTTGCCAATCGTTGGTGGTCAACGTAGAAAAGGTACTACTGTTATCACAGAAGATGTTTGTTTCCAAATCGAAGATTTCACTAAGGGCATCGAAATGCTTACTGAATTATTCCACAAATACGATTTCGTTGATGGTGGTGTAATCTTCGGTCATGCGTTGTCCGGTAACGTTCACTTTAACATTACTCCTGATTTCAGCGACCCTAAAGATACTAAGAACTTCGGTGATTTGGTAAAAGAAATGTCCGAACGCGTATCTGGTTTTGGTGGTTCTTTGAAAGCTGAACATGGTACAGGCCGTATGGTGGCACCTTTCATCGAAATGGAATGGGGCCGTAAAGCGTATGAAATCAACCGTCGTATCAAAGCTATCTTTGACCCTACTCGCATCTTGAACCCTGATGTTATAATTACTGACGATCCTGATGTGTACAAGAAAAATCTTAAAGCACAATGTGTTATCGATGATGCTTTCACAATCTGTATGGAATGTGGTTTCTGTGAAAAGAACTGCCCTAGCCGTAATTTGACATTGACACCACGCCAACGTATCGCATTGTTGCGCGAAACTAAACGCCTTGAAAATGAAGGTAATTTCGCTGTTGCAAATGAACTTAAAAAAGGTTACGAATATTTCGGTGTTGAAACTTGTGCTGCATGTTCTATGTGTAAAGGTCTTTGCCCACTTAGCATCGATACTGCACAAATCGCATTATCCATGCGTCGCATTGATCCACCAGCACCTGGTTTGGCTAAGAAAATTTACGATAACTTCTCCAGTACTCTTGAAATGTGCCGTGCCGGCGTAAGCCTCGAAGGCATTGCGGGTGCTATTATTACACAAAAAGCAATTTCAAAAATCACTGAAGGTTTACATGGCGTAACTGGCGTAACACCTTATGTACCTAAAACAACACCTAAGGCTAACCGCTATAAATTGAAAAACCGTATTAAACCTACTAACTTTGAAAAGGTTGTATACTTCAGTACTTGTGCGAACCGTGCGTTCCGTCAAAACCAAGGTTATGATGATCAACGCAGCTTGCAACAAGTTGTTGAAAGCCTTTGCAATAAGGCTCAAATCGATATTATCTATCCTGAACATATCGAAAACCTCTGCTGCGGCTTGAGCTTTGAAAACTACGATGATGTACATGAACGTGCTGTAAAAGATTTACACGATGCGTTGATGAAAGCATCTCAAAATGGTAAATATCCAATCGTTATCGACCATAGTGCATGCTTTAACCATGCATTCAAACATATGCCAGATTTAGAAATCAATGATATTTCTGAATTCTTATGCAAATTCGTAGTACCTCGTCTTGATATTACAAAATGCGATGAACGCGTTATTGTTCATAAACAATGTAAAATCAAAGTATTGGGCAAATCTCAATATATTGAAGACTTGGCACGTCTATGCTCTGACCATGTATTCAATATTAAATCATTCGCATGCGATGGCTTTGCTGGTCAAAAAGGTTTCTTCACACCAGAACTTAATAAAGCAGCTACAAAAGACCTTGCTAGTGAAGTTGCCGAATATGGTGCTACACTTGGTGTAAGTTCCAGTTCTACATGTGAAATTGGTCTTGGTGAAAGTGGCGGCATCCCATTCGTAAGCGTTGCATACTTATTGGATCGTTGCTCTAAGGCTAAAAAATAATATTACTTGAATAAGATTCTAGTATTATCTATTAGGGGTTTATTTTTCTATTAAGTATGATATACTATACATAGGTAGTAGAGTGTATGAAATTACCTACAATATAACAAAAAAAGGACGAGTGGCAGCTCGTCCTTTTTCTTGCTTATTGGAGGTATTTTTATTATATCATTATGATATGCATCTTGGAGATTATTTAAGAATGGAATATATAATATGAGAAGAGTTTTACCTATACTTGTGCTATTTGTATTTATTAGTGGTTGTGGATTAAATCAGAATACAAATAATAGTAATATAGAAAGCAATACTACAAGTTCTATTACATCCTCTCAAGACAGTAGTAAAATGACTAATCTAGATAATCATTTAGTTACCGCTAAACAAGCTTTATCCGCTGGCGATTATGCGAAAACAATCGAGGAGGCAACAGCTTCTATTAATAATAATCCTAATAATGCTGAGGCTTATTCTGTGCGTGGAGTTGCTACGGCTTTATATGGGGATACAACTAAAGGTTTAGCGGATACTAAAAAGGCTTATGATTTAGATCCTAATAATGTAGCGAATTACTACAATATGGCTATGGTGTATAAATTGCAAGGTCAGTTAAATGAGTCTAAACAATGGTTTGAAAAGGTATTAGAAAAGGACCCTAGTAATACCTGGTCCGTCTATGGTATTGCTACCATTTATGCAGACCAAGGGGATGATACTAAGGCCCTTGATTGGCTTGAAAAAGCAATTAACATTGATTCCTCTGTAAAGACTGTTGCTGCTGAACAAGACCATTTTGAACGGTTTCACAATAATGCGCGATTTAAAACATTAGTAGGATTATAGATATGGGTGGCAAACAGATGATTCGCCTTATTATAAAGGTGGTAGGATTTATATATTGGTTTGTTTTTCTATACCTTGGTGGTCTAATGGTCGTAGACTGGTCAGGGTTTATGTCCCAACATAATATAGAAACACCTCTATTCCTTACATATTTAGTGTTTGTAGGTTGTTTTGTAACGCCGTATATTATGCTGTACTGGAAGAAGCTGAATCCTAATGCGAAAGCTCCATTTTGGGTGCGCCATCTCTCCGAATATATGGCGCGATTAGAAAATCGTCATAGTATATGGTTTGAAGTATTATATGTACTAAAATTATTGCTCTATTTCGTAATAATTCTGTGGATGCTTTGTATCATATTACTCACCTTAGCAGTTATTGCGTGGACAGTACTCCTAATTTTGCTAAGCAATTGATGATGTAAATTTACATTGTTTTCTCCACCAACGCTTCTTGTAAAAGCTGAGAAAAATTAATCCCTTTAGCTAGTGCTCTATCGTTTAGCCATGCAGGAATGGTTAAGGTTTTCTTTACGGATTTACTGTTTTTAGCTAAATCAATATCTGTTTGTACTAGTGTAGGATATGTAGTATCTGTACAAGATAAATTGCGAATCGATGTTGGCATAGGTAATTTTTGCCCATCCTCTAAGGCGCCTAAAATATACAGTTCCATTGCCTCTTGTGCATTAGTTACAAGTTCTGTTAGTGTTGAGCCCGTACTACTTGTATATTCTAAGTCTGGGAACTCAGCCCAAAGGCCATCAGAATCATCATGGATTATAGCAGGGTATATAAATTTCATAGGTCCTCCTTACTTAAGTCCCGTACGTTTTAAAATTGCGTTTAATAAACCGACAGGTACATCTTTTCCATGTACGGCAATCACTTCGACTTGCTCATCCTTTTTCAAACGATGGTGGCTACCACGTTGCCGTACATCCTTCCAGCCGTTTTTAAGTAGCAGTTTTAGTAGATCTTTATCTTTCATATGCTCTCCTTTTATAGTAACACGTATATACGTATAAAACAATTAACAGGAGTATTATTTCTTTCATCTGTAGTCTAGCACCGTTTTTAGCTGCATAGTGGTGACCATTGGTCACCTAGGTTCCTATTAGTCACTTGACAATATAGTTTTGTATAATGAATAGCATGAATTAAATAAATAGGGCTAAGAGGTAAATTAAATAAGTGTAATATTAGTATGTAAAAAGCTGTATCAAATGGTAATGTCATTTGATACAGCTTTTTGTATAGCTAATT
>CAJMLW010000004.1 GCA_905214495.1 uncultured bacterium
ATTTACCGTTTAATGTAATATTTTTTAGATCCTCTTCCCAGTCATACCATTTTTCAATATTCGCATAGTACGTCCACACAGCTTCTTTTACCGCTTTTATTTTCAAACTAAAACTAAATTCCATTTTATATCCTCCTTTTATTATAAGTGTACTTATTATAAAGGATTTTATATTATTCGTCAACAAACTTCATAAATAAGAATATTCTTTGCTTTTATCAATATAAAGGTATACTCTCATCAGAAAATCATTACGTCTTTTGTCTACTGTAAAAATACATTTGACTTTTTATAATAGATACTGTATTATAAGAAAATAGTTTTATATATTCTATAGATTATGAAAGTTATGGTCATCCATGGCTTTTTGTATTTATAGGTAGTTTGTAGAAAAGAGGTCTTTACTATGTCTGATACGAATCAGTTAGAGCGGGGCCTTAAGAATCGCCACGTACAATTGCTCGCCATCGGCGGTGCCATTGGGACAGGCTTATTCTTAGGTTCCGGTCGGGCTATCCATTTGGCAGGTCCATCTATTCTTTTTGCTTATCTCATTACTGGTCTTATATGTTTCTTTGTAATGAGAGCGTTAGGGGAATTATTATTATCTAATCTTAATCATCATTCCTTTATCGATTTTGTAGAGGATTATCTAGGTGATCGCGCTGCGTTCATCACAGGGTGGACATATTGGTTCTGTTGGCTATCACTAGCCATGGCCGATTTAACGGCCGTCGGACTGTATATGCAATACTGGATACCATGGCTTCCTCAATGGGTACCAGCCCTCGTCGTCTTAATAGCTCTATTACTCATGAACTTAACAGCTGTAAAGCACTTTGGTGAAATGGAATTCTGGTTTGCTATGATCAAGGTTATTGCCATTGTATCCCTTATCATCATCGGCTTAATTATGATTTTCTCTGGATTTAGTACCGATGCTGGTGTTGCTGCCGCCTTTAGTAATTTATGGAATTACGGCGGATGGTTCCCGAATGGAACGATGGGATTTATCTTATCCTTCCAAATGGTTGTATTTGCTTTCACAGGTATTGAACTTGTAGGTTTGACAGCAGGTGAAACTGAAAATCCTGAAAAGGTTATTCCAATGGCCATCAATAATATTCCATTGCGTATTATTTTGTTCTATATTGGTTCCTTGACCATCATCATGAGTATTTACCCATGGACAGCCGTTAACCCTGCAGCGAGCCCATTTGTGGCCGTATTTACAGCAGTTGGTATTACCGCAGCAGCAGGTATCGTCAACTTTGTTGTGCTTACCTCTGCCGCATCAGCTACAAACTCTGGTATTTTTAGTACAGGTCGTATGATTTATGCCCTTGCAAAACGCGGTCACGCACCTAAATCAATGCGTCGCTTAACACATAGTAGCGTGCCATATCAAGCGACTATTTTCTCTGCTGCCGTACTACTTATTACGGTTGTACTTAACTATGTAATGCCAGAAGCAGTCTTCGTTATGATTACATCTATCTCTACATTCTGCTTCATCTTTATCTGGGCTATCATGGTTATTTGCCATTTAAAATATCGCAAAAAAAATCCTGAATTAGCGGCAAAATCTAAATTTAAAATGCCTCTATATCCAGTGATGAACTATTTAATTCTTGCGTTCTTTGCTTTCATTCTTATTATCTTGGCCTTGAATGATGACACAAGAGTTGCCTTATTCTTTACACCAGTTTGGTTTATTATCTTATGGGCCTTCTATTCCATGCTCAATACAGGGGATGAAGATACACTTGAAGAAGAACTATTAGACCTAGCAGGTGCTAAAAAACAAACAACAAATGATCACGACGATTATGTAATTTAACACAAAGCCACATTATTCACTAATGTCTGTGTTTGTTTATTGATTTCTTTTGTAGTACCATTCCCTACCGAGAGTTCATCATTCGTCGGCATTTGAAGCATAGTCATGGTTGGGTCTGGTCTAACTTATTTAGCATCTACAGGTTGCATGCCACAGATACTAAGCGCAGTCATAACTGCTAATGTGGATAACATAAATTTATTCATATCTCTCTCCATACTATTTGCAATATATGATATCAACCATATTTTATACAATTTATTATAGGCATAAAAAATACATTTATCAAGTAACTACAGGCCTCAAAAAATAACCGACATGTTCCTCATACAAGGATACATATCGGTTATTCTTTATATAAAACTAATTACTAAAATCCGTGTCCACAATAGCAAATTGTGTATAATCTGGATAACGGTTATGAAGTTCCGCCTTAATCTTTTCTAATGTACCATGTGGATCTTCTTCGTCAAAGTTAAAAATAATATCATAATAGATAATCTTTTTATCTTCTCGTACGTAAAAAGCATGGATCTGAACTACATTGGTATACAAGCTGCTAACTTGATCAAGTGCTTTTTTAATTTCAAGAACTTCTACACTTGGTTGATTTTCTGCGTATATGCCGACAGTCATATTAATGCCAAACTTTTTATAAAGATGAACTGCGATTCCTTTAGTTAAAGGATGGACCTCGCCCACTGTCATCGTATCTGGCAACGAAATATGAACAGAACCAATCGTTTCCCCTGGGCCATAGCTATTTAATACTAAATCATACACACCGCCTACATTTGGATGTTGAGCGATAGTTTCTTTAATGTTTCGGATAAGATCATCATCGGCGCGAACACCAAGCAAATGATTATACATATCCCGTAGAATCTCATAGGCTGCTTTCAAAATTAAGAGGGAAATTAAAGCCCCTACATAGCCTTGAATATCTACATTGAAGAAAAATACGAGGCCTGCAGACACTAATGTGGCAAAGGTAATCACCGCATCAAAAAGAGCATCAATACCAGATGCTACGAGGGCATCAGATTTATATTTCTCACCTTGAGACTTAATGTATCGCCCCATCACAACCTTTACAACGATGGCAACAGCGATGATAGCAAGACTTGGAATATCAAATGTGGATACCTCTGGATGAAGAATTTTATCTATCGATTCCTTAAGGGACCCAATGCCTGCACCGAGAATGATGAAAGCAATAGACATGGTGGTCATATATTCTATACGGCCATGTCCAAATGGATGTTCCTTATCGGCTCCTTTTGCGGCCAGTTTTGTACCGACAATTGTCAACACCGAAGAAAGAACGTCTGTTAAGTTATTTACCGCATCAAGGATTATGGCGATGGAATTCGATGCCAATCCTATTATCATTTTAAAAATGACAAGCACTACATTACCTATAATGCCCTTGATACTGGCGAGCGTAATACCCCGATTACGTTCAGCACCATTTTCTTGTAAAATCATACTATTACACCTCTTACCTACTATATGTACAATATTAAATAATTTATATGTGTACGTTTATTTGTATTATAGCTTATGGATTATCATTTGTCACTATAAATTTCTATATATTTCTATGAAACCCATTGATTTTACTGAACTTATCAGTCATTCTCATTTCTCAATTAGAAACTTTTATATATTTAAGAATTCATTCTACTACTGAATGCCCATTCTAGTTAAGCTTGAACGGTTATACGGTCTCCAGAACGCATATGGGTAAAAACAACCTTCTTTGCGCGTAGTGCAAATGGTTCTCCCGTAGATTTTGCCCCATACAATGTATCCCCTAACAAAGGATGACCTATATGACTAAAGGCCACTCGAATTTGATGTGTTTTACCTGTATATAAGCGAACTGACACTGCTGTACAAGGCTGATTTCCTAAGTTATGCACAGAATTATCCACAATTCCACCCTGTTTATCCACAGTATTCACTGTGCTGTCCACATTTTCATGGGATATATCCACAATATTTTGTAGGTTATGCACAGAGTTATCCACAACACCATCCGGATAGCGGTGTAAAACGGTAAAATCGGTCCGTGTTTCTATCCCCTTAGAATTTACTTCATAGTGAATGCCATCAATACTTCTATCCATAGGAAACACCAACGAATCCGAATCTGCTTCAACAATTCCTTCAACGATTGCCATGTACCACTTCTCAAAGCTATTATCATCCATTTGTTGTTGATATAAACTTTGGGCTAAACCACTTTTAGCAATCACTATACACCCCGTCGTATCACGATCAAGGCGATTTAAGAAGCGAATTTTTCGCTTAATACCTCGGTCTTTAAAATAATGTGCTATGCCATTAGCAAGGGATACTTGATCCTTTGAGTTTACCGTAACACCGGCAGGTTTATCCACAATGAGCAAATCGTCATCTTCATAGAGAACATGTAAATCCATTGCAATGGGCTCATGATCAATCTTCTCTTTGGCCATAGCTATCCAAATTTCATCGTCTACAGCGATTTCTGTATGAGGTGTTGCCTTGTGACCATTTACATGGATTAATTTCTCATCAAATAACTTTACCATCGCTTTTCTTGGATATTTAGTATCTAGCAGTTGACCTAATGTTATAGTACCTGTAGTTGCATGTTGTATGGATTCTATATCCTGGGTAGTAACTGACCAAAAAATATCATCTGGTCTATGCGTTTTTCGTGCCATTACATACTCCTTTCTACGAGTTTTGGATCTCGTGGTATATAATCGAGGAATACACTTGGCGATGTCCCCTGCCCTCGTTGTGATTCATTGGTATAGGTAATAACCAGTTCCTGTTTTGGCCTTGTAATAGCCACATAGAACAAGCGTTTTTCTTCATCCTCATTGCCCTCGCGTAAGGACATAAAACTAGGAAATATCCCTTGATTCATACCCGCCAAAAATACATGGTCAAACTCACTACCTTTTGCTTGATGAACCGTAATAATCGGTATCTTAGACTGCTTACTCATCTGTTGAGGCTCTCCAGCCGTCAAGGCAGCCAATTGCAAAATATGATTGAGACGAGCTAATCCCGTTGTGCCTTCATATTCCTTATCTAATGATTCCATAATACGATACAAATCTCGTATATGCTCAACCTTGGCCATTTCGCCATGACTCTTATAATAGTCTAGTACGCCCATTTGATTCATAATATAGGCCAATAATTCCGTCGGATTATCGGTATGCATCTTTCTACGCAAGGTCGCCATTTGGGATGCAATGGTTGTGAAAGCCGCCTTATATTGATTAATAGCCACCATGCGATCCGTCGTTGTGGGCACAATATTTTCATGAACTGCATAGATCAACAATTGGCCCGTAGCAATAATATCATCCATCGCATTATGGGTAGGCCTATGATTAATAGGAAAATGTTTCGATAAAAATCCTAACTTATGATTTTCCAGTGTTGGATAGAATCGTCTAAAGATATCTAATGTATCATATACGGCCTTAAATTGAGGCTCTCCTAAATTATGGCGAGCTAATTCATGGCTCAAAATACTAATGTCGTAATTTACATTATGACCTACAATGATACGATTGTTAGAAAATTCTTTGAAAGCCTCTAATACAACCTCAGGGCTTTCACCATGCTCTGCTAAATATTCATCTGTAAAGCCATGAACGAGTTGGGATGTGCCCACCGATTTACCAGGATTGATAAACCGTTCAAACCGTTCTATTTCATTGCCATCTTTATCAATGCGCATTGCCGCAATTTGTATAATTCTATCTTGTGTCGTATCAGTACCAGTGCTTTCTACATCGTACACCACCACTTCACCCACCTCAAGACCAGCTACCAATTTGGCATATGGCTCAGCTTCAAAGATGGGCATATCCATAAAATCCGTTAATTTTAGCCCTACACTGCGATTTTTTGGACTTTCAATATCGCGAATACGCGCGTCACCAATACCCGATACATAACGTTTGATAATACGTTTCGCACTGACCGCATCATTAGGATTCATCAAGAGCTTAAAGTACGCCATGATATCCTTGATTTCCTGACGGCGGAAAAATTTATATTCATCGATAATCATAAATGGACGACGTTCAGATTCTGGCTTATCTTGATTATATCGTTCAAACTGCTCACTTAAACGCTGTGCCTTGCGGTTATCGCGAACCAACACACCGATAGATACATCCTTTGGAAGCGCACAAATACGGTCATAAATAAATTTTGATTCCGTATATTCATTACGACAACCTTTCACAAGGATAGGTGGCCCATCACTAGCACTGTTTGTCTCTGGCATTTCATCGTACACAGTTCCAACGAGTCGAGGAAACATGGTCTGCAATGTTTTAAAAGCCATTGTAAACAAGGTGCGATTAGAGCGATAGTTTTTATAGAATATGATTTTTAGAGGATTAAAATCTCGAGTAAATGCTTCGAGTAATCGGAATGGATCTGAGCCGCGCCATTCGTAGATAGTTTGGAAATAGTCGCCACACAAAAGGACATGATTGCCTTCCCATAGCATTTCCATAACCTTATATTCTAATGAGCCCGTATCTTGCATTTCATCAACGGAAATGTACTGATAGCGACTACGCCACCGTTCTCGAATATCAGGATTTTGAAATAGTCGATGAACACCACAAATTAAATCAGTAAAATCTACGCCGTGAACAGATTGTAGGACTTCATCATAACGAGCAATCCATTCATGACCATGCGCCCAAAAATCCGACAGGTCCTCAGTAGCAAGAGTATTGTAATTGTAAAATAATTTCTCTATTTGCTTAGATTGATCCTGCTCTAAACGTTGTATCGTTCGTTTGTAATCATCTATCATAAATTCAGAATAAAATCCATATACAGATCGATATTCCTTCACCATACTAATAAGACTAGCAAAATTCACATCTCGCATATTTCTCGGTTTATATGGCAAATATAGTTCTTTACAATCCTCTTCATCAAATATGGTCACATCCGTATAGAGCGACTCATCTCGTTTGCCCTCTTGTTGAAGAACGTAAAAACAAAAGCTGTGGAACGTACTAATCTCCACAGCCTTTGCAGGTTGGCCAACGAGGGATTCGATGCGCGACTTCATCTCCTGCGCTGCCTTGTTCGTAAAGGTCATGCACAAAATTTGATGGGCATCGCAGCGGCCACTTTCAATAATATGAGCCACTCGATAAGCCAATGTATTCGTTTTTCCGGTCCCAGCGGACGCCAACAAGAGGATATTTCTATCTAGTTCATCGATGACGCGTTGTTGTTCGCTATTGATAACCATGATATCCTCTCCTTATTTTATAAGCCATAGTATAGAGCGGCCAGAGCCATTGGAATAGGGCCAAATAATACGGTCAAAGCCCACACCCCAAAGCCAATATCCATTGGTATATGCAATACATGAATGCATACCATGTATGTCACAATGCCTAATACTACATTTAGAGCTACCTTTTTAATAGTAAAAAAAGCAAGTTTCAAGGCGATAACAATGACCAATACAGATATAATCGCCTCAGTCATAGGCGCTGCCAATAATGGCACGAGTAATACGTTCATATTATCCTTTCATCTCCTGGCGGTTTACAACGGCACCGCCCAAGGTCAATTCATCGGCATATTCGATATCTCCACCTACAGGAACACCGCGGGCAATACGGGTCACCTTGATGCCAGTCTGTGCTAGTAGACGTGCCAAATATAAGGCCGTCGCCTCTCCTTCTACATCAGGGTCCGTTGCGAGAATAACCTCTTGTACGACACCATCACGCAAACGAGCAATCAGCTCTTTAACGCGAATGTCTTCAGCACCGATGCCCTCTAAAGGTGACAACGCCCCTTCTAAGACATGGTAGAGCCCCTTGTAATCACCGCTGCGTTCTATGGCAATCACATCGCGAGAGGTCTCTACGACCATAATCGTCGTTTGATCTCGATTTGGATTCGAGCAAAATTCACAAGGGTCCTGTGCAGATAAATTAAAACAGATAGAACAATGACGGGTTGCCCCCTTGGCTTCAACAATGGTATTGACCAATCGGTCCACCTCTTCTTGAGGCATTTCCACAAGATGATATGCCAAGCGACGAGCCGATTTAGAACCGATACCTGGCAATCTGCGCAATTGTTCTACAAGCCGTTCTAATGCGTTTGTCATTTAGAATAAACCTGTTGGCAAGTTAAGACCACCTGTTACCTTACCCATTTCTTGAGACAATAGGTCATCTACCTTTTTGCTTGCTTCATTAACAGCAGCCATCACCAAATCTTCAAGCATTTCCACATCTTCAGGATCAACTGCGGACGGATTCAATTTCAAAGATTCAATCATCTTTTCACCATTCATAACAACGGTAACAGCACCGCCACCTACAGATGCTTCTACTGTACGAGTTTTTAACTCTTCTTGCATTTTTTTCATGTCAGCTTGCATTTTTTGAACTTTTTTCATCATGCCTGCCATATTGCCCATACCTTTACCAAACATTGTATTTCCTCCTTATAGGACTATGAAAGTCCTTGCAAAATAAATTAACTATATACTGAAAATTATAATTTACTCTTCTATGACCTCTACATAAATGTCATGGTCTTCTGAAAGTTTCTCTAATGTTTTAGCCAACAGTGGGTTTTGTTGTTCTTCAACGCCCATATGTTCAGGGTCCCACTGGTATTCACGCTTTGGGACGGCTTCTACCTCCACGGTTGCACCGCTATCCATAGGCCGATTGATAACCTCACCATCATCGGTCATTACCTGTGTTCCATCTAGGCTCATAACCGGTATACCACCGTCATCATGAGTCGTCGGTTTCTTAGTAGAAGACTCCGCATCTTCCTTGCTGCTTGGTGGTTTAATTCCTCGTGCCGCAAGAGCAGCTAGCGCAGCCTGTTTAGCATCATTACGAGCTTCAGAACTTACAGTCTCTGGAACTGTTTCCGCACCAGATGGAGTTCTACTATCCAGCAAATCTGCTTCTATCGGTGATGGTGGAACCTCAATAACCGGTGCAGTCTGTGATCTCTTAGGTTGTATAGCTCGATTAGACCGTGCCCCGCTAGCCATCATATATTCTTTATAGACATCTGTCTCTATATCGACAATCTCTAAAGACACAGAATAGCCCAACGCATATTGGAACGCTAATGCAATTTCCTTGCGATTTGCTTCATTAGTAGCCAAAGTAAGGGATATCCCCTTTTTAAAAGCTACCACTGCTTTTTCACGATCTACATAAATAACTTGGCCTTGACCAATAATATTATATGCTAATCCCTTATCGTTGTCCTTTAGATATTTTATCACAGTAGTCTGAATGGTTCTATATTCTCTGGAGTCCACCATGGTTTCACCGATAACAGCAGCTTGGCTAATACCTGTATTCTTCTGACCACCCGTATTTCTCGTCGTTCGAGATGCGTCTGTCTTAGGTGGTACTGCACCAGAAGTCTTCATCGGTGGTGGTGTCATCCCCACACCATGTATAGGCGGTGGTGTCATCCCCACACCATGTATAGGCGGTGGATTCATACCCACACCATGTATAGGTGGTGGAATACAATCATCATCTACCACGTTTGAGCTCGATGCCTGTGGAGTAGCCACAAAATTAATAGATGGCGCCATCATAGGTGGGCCTTGTTGTTCTAATTTAGCTAGCCGATTGAGTACGCCTTCGCGTGACTCGCGTTCAGACTGTTCTAATGCAGACAAACGGTCCTCCACATCGTCATGAGCCTTTGATACGCCGGCGCATAAAACCAATAGGCCCATTTCAATAACAGTACGTGGATTATCTACCTGTTTCGCATCACTCATGATGGATTGCAACTGTTTAATATATTGATTGATGGTACCAAACTCAATTTCTTGTGCTTGTTCTAAGAATTCAGTGCGGAACGAATCATATACCTTTAATTCCTCAGCATCGGGAGCGACCTTAGCAATCAATAGAGCCCGTAAATGTTGCGTAAGGGCCTCCATGATTTGAGCCCCATCACGTCCTTCACTGAGTGCATTTTGAATATATTTCAATACGGCTGGGCCATCTCCATTATGCAAAGCAGATAGGAATTTGATAATCCATTCCTTACTAACGAGGCCAATGAGGTCCTCTACAACGGCTGGCGTAATCTCGCCACTAGCCATTCCCACACATTGATCTAGAATACTTAACGCATCGCGCAAGCCACCATCCGCGTGGACTGCGATGAGCCGCGCCGCATTATCCTCTAAAGCAAAGCCTTCTTTATCTGCAACGTATTGTAATCGCTGTGCAATATCATCAGATGTGATACGTCTAAAGGTGTATCGTTGACAACGGGATACGATGGTAACAGGCAATTTTTCAATCTCAGTGGTAGCAAAGATGAACATGACGTGATCTGGTGGTTCCTCTATCGTCTTTAATAGAGCATTCCACGCTTCATTGGTAAGCATATGCGCTTCGTCGATGATAAATACCTTTTTACGCCCCTCTACAGGCATAAACTTTACGCTTTCACGTAAAGCTCGAATTTCATCGATACCACGATTCGACGCCGCATCAATTTCGAGGACGTCCATAGACTGACCACTCAAAATCGATTTACATACGCTACATTCATTACAAGGATGGTCTGTAGGGCCATGTTCACAATTAATGGCACGTGCAAAAATCTTAGCCATACTCGTCTTACCTGTCCCACGAGGGCCGGCAAACAAATAGGCATGAGCCACCTTATCCTCGCGAATAGCACGCATCAATGTATCTGATACTTGATGTTGTCCAACCACATCGGTAAACGTCTGTGGCCGATACTTACGATACAGCGCCATATATGCCATCGGAACACCCCCTTTCCCCTGTAAACAGTCCGTAATTAGCAATACTTTATTATACCATATTACGCAAAAAAGAGGGCGTCCTTTCACGTCCTCTTTGAATATAACTAGTACTTTATTCGGTTCCAACAAGCAAATAAAAAAACGGCCTCAAAGGCCGCCTTGCAATATTCGATCACGACAGCCCCCGGGTTCCCCGTGGCACATGAAGGTTACCGCTTAGTGCTGCTACCTCTCAGTCCTGACACGATTCACAGGCCCCCATTGCACGGGCCCGAGGACTGCCATGATCCAATATTGCAATACAAATATTATACATGAAAATGCCTCTATAGTCAAAACTATAGAGGCATTCTACATTACATTCTCTCTAAGTTATATTAGATTAGAACTTATTTTGCATATTTTTCTTTAAATGCAGCTAATTGAGCCTCTTCTAATGACAAGCCTTGTTCTTTGAATCGTTCAATAGCAGCATGCATTTCTTCGTATGCTACAGGAACAACCTTAGTAAATCTATTTGCAAAGTTATTCCAGTTTTCAAGGATATGACGGCCTTTTGTGGAATTAGTATGCAATACATGTTGTTCGACTAATTCTTTGATGCGTTTAAGGTCATCATTATTAGCAGGACGTAATTCTACAAGGCCTGTATTTACATAACGTTCATCGCAATCGAGGATGTACGCATAGCCACCGGACATACCAGCTGCGAAGTTACGACCAATTTTACCAAGTACGAGAACTTCGCCACCTGTCATGTATTCACAACCATGGTCGCCTACACCTTCCACGACAGCTGTAATACCACTGTTACGAACAGCGAAACGTTCACCAGCTACACCATTGATAAAGGATTTACCAGATGTAGCACCATAGAATGCAACGTTACCGATAAGGATATTTTCATCAGCTTCAAAGATAGATTTCTTAGGAGGATAAACAACGATGGTACCACCAGATAAACCTTTACCGAGGTAGTCGTTCGCATCCCCTTCGAGTTCTAATGTCATGCCTTTTGGAATGAAAGCACCAAAGGATTGACCTGCAGAACCTTCAAAGTTCAACTTGATTGTATTATCTGGAAGCCCGTTTTCACCATAACGACGTGTTACCTCAGAACCAACCAATGTACCTACTACACGGTTAATATTGTTGATTGCCAATTTAGCGCGAATAGGTTTTTGATCTTCGATAGCAGGACGGCACATACGCAAGAGTTTAGACATATCCAATGTGCGTTCCAATTCATGATCTTGATCGATGGTATGCATATGACCAACAGATGCATCGATGTATGGATGGAATAAGATACGTTTCAAATCGACACGAGACAATTTGAAATTATCGTCTTGAGATTTTTGACGAACAAGGTCGATACGGCCAACGAGTTCAGCTACGGAACGGATGCCTAAACGAGCCATGATTTCACGCAATTCGCGTGCGATGAAAATCATTAAGTTTTCTACATATTCAGGTTTGCCGTTAAAGCGAGCACGTAATTTTTCATCTTGCGTAGCCACGCCATAAGGACATGTGTTGAGATTACATACACGAGCCATTTTACAGCCTACAGCTACAAGTGGTAATGTACCGAAACCAAACAACTCCGCACCAAGCATAGCCGCAACGGCTACGTCGAAACCAGTCATCAATTTAGAGTCTACTTCCAATTGAACGCGGTCACGCAAACGATTAAGCATCAATGTTTGATGAGTTTCAGATAAACCAAGTTCCCAAGGCACACCAGCGTGTTTTACAGATGTACGACCAGCCGCACCTGTACCGCCATCATAACCGGAAATCAAGATATTATCTGCTTTTGCTTTCGCAACACCAGCTGCGATAGTACCAACGCCAGCTTCGGAAGTCAATTTAACGGAAATGCGAGCATCTTTATTAACGCATTTCAAATCATAAATTAATTCCGCCAAGTCTTCGATGGAGTAAATATCATGATGTGGTGGAGGGGAAACAAGTTCTACACCTGGTGTGGAGTGACGAGCCTTGCCGATTTCAGGATATACCTTTTTACCTGGCAATTGACCGCCTTCACCTGGTTTAGCACCTTGTGCACATTTGATTTGCAATTCTTTGGCATGAATCAAGTAATTTGCAGTTACACCGAAACGACCGGATGCAATTTGTTTTACTTCAGAATTCATGCTATCCCCATTAGGTAATGGTTTAAAGCGTGCAGAATCTTCGCCACCTTCACCGGAGTTAGATGTAGAACCAAGACGATTCATAGCAATAGCAATTGTTTCATGCGCTTCTTTACTGATTGCACCATAACTCATAGCGCCTGCTTTGAAGCGTTTTACGATGGATTCTTCAGGTTCAACTTCTTCAATAGGAATACCGCCACCTACAGGATAGTTCAATTCCATCAAGGAACGCAATGTAACATGGTAATCATTGCGAATCGCTTTAGAGTATTCTTTATATTTTGCATAATCGCCATTGATAAGGGATTCTTGCAAAAGATCAATAGTCTTTGGATTGAATAAATGTTCTTCCCCATCTTTTACAGGACCATACCAACCGCCTGGTTCGAGAACGGATTCGTCTTGTTTGAAAGCACGATCAAAACGAGCCAATGCTTCTGTAGTAACACCATACAAACCAATACCACCAATACGTGTTGGAGTGTTTACGAAGTATTTTTTAATGAAATCAGAGTTAAGACCTAATGCTTCAAAGATTTGAGCACCATGATAGGAACGTACCGTGGAGATACCCATTTTGGACATAACCTTCATAATGCCACCAACAGCAGCCTTAATATAGTTTTGTTCCGCTTTTTCTAATGTAATATCACCAAGGCGTTTGCGCGCATGTAAATCTTTTACTGTTTCAAATGCCAAGTAAGGATTGATTGCAGTTACACCATAGCCGATCAATGTACAGAAATGATGTACTTCACGAGGTTCACCAGATTCAAGGATCAAGCCAATTTCTGTACGCAATACTTTACGAATCAAGTGATTATGAACGGCTGCCACTGCTAAAAGTGCTGGAATTGGCGCATGGTTCGCATCAACACCACGGTCAGATAAAATCAATACGTTTTGATCTGTACGTGCTGCTTCTTCTGCTTTTTCGCACAATTCTTTAAGTGCTTCGCGCATGCCGTCTACACCCTTAGATGGGTCAAAAAGGATTGGCAATGTAACAGATTTCATACGACGGCAAGCAAGAGCTTTGATGGATGCCAATTCTTGGTTTGTAAGGATTGGTGTACGCATAGACAATGCATAGGTACCAGTCTTATTAGGATCTGTTAAGTTGCCGGAGTTACCAAGCATTACCCGTGTAGATGTAACCATTTCTTCACGAATCGAATCGATTGGAGGATTTGTTACTTGCGCGAACATTTGCTTAAAGTAGTTGTATAGTAATTGTGGTTTTTCAGAAAGGATTGCCAAAGGCGCATCAGCACCCATGGCGCCAACAGGATCTTTACCATCCTTTGCCATAGGCACAATCATGCGTACTAAATCTTCTTGAGTATAACCAAATGCTTGTTGTTGCTTAAATAAATCCTCTACAGCTGGCACATCGCTTTCATCAGCTTGTGTAATTTCCGATAAATGAATAACATGTTCTTTTACCCATTCATCATATGGCAATTCAGTAGCAACGCGTTGCTTGATTTCTTCATCAGAGATGATACGTTGTTCTGCGGTATCAATGAGGAGCATTTTACCTGGTTCCAAACGACCTTTAGCGCGAATATTTTCCGCATTTTCATTCACAACGCCCACTTCGGATGCCATGATAACACGGTCATCTGTTGTTACATAGTAACGAGCAGGACGCAACCCATTACGGTCAAGAACACCACCGATAACAGTACCATCTGTAAAGCCCATAGCAGCAGGACCATCCCATGGTTCCATCATAAAGCTATTGAATTCGTAGAAGTCATGTTTTTCTTGGCTCATGAGCTTATTGCGTTCCCAAGGTTCAGGAATCATCATCATGATTGCATGAGGCAAGGAACGACCTGTCATGTGCAAGAATTCCAATGTGTTATCGAACATAGCAGAGTCAGAACCGCTATCATCTACTACAGGGAATACCTTTTTAATATCAGGGAACAATGGAGACTCAGCTTTACATTCACGAGCATTAATCCAGTTTACGTTACCGCGAATTGTATTAATTTCACCATTATGAACTAAAAAACGGTTAGGATGCGCCCGAGCCCAGCTTGGGAATGTATTTGTACTGAAACGGGAGTGAACCATTGCTAATGCAGATGTGAAATCAAGGTCGCTCAAATCAAGATAAAAGTCACGCAATTGACCAGGAGTCAACATACCTTTATATACAATTGTTTTAGAGGACAAAGATGCAATATAAAAGTCGCTAGATAGTTCCTTACTCAATGGAATGATACGCTTTTCCGCCAATTTACGGATAATATATAATTTACGTTCAAATTCCGCATTATTCGTTACATCAGGGCCCTTGCCAATAAGAATTTGAATCATCCAAGGACGAATAGCAGCTGCTTCCTTACCAACTTTAGTACCATCTACAGGCACTTCACGCCAACCGAGAACGACTTGTCCCTCTTCGCGTACTACTTCTTCAAAAATACGTTTTTGCTCATTGCGAAGACTTTCATATTTATGCGCAAAAATCATGCCCACACCATATTCGCCTGCTGCAGGTAAATTGATGCCCAATACTTCGCATTCACGTTTAAAAAATTCATGTGGGATTTGTACCAAGATACCAGCACCATCGCCTGTATCCTTATCTGCACCAGCACCACCACGATGTTCAAGGCGCTCTAAAATACGCAAGCCATCATCGATGATATCATGGGATTTTTTGCCCTTAATATTTACGACAAAACCCATACCACAGGCATCTTTTTCAAATTGGCTACTATACATGCCATTTGCTTCGAGTCTAGCCTGATCTAAACGTTGTTGTTTAATAACGCTATCATTCATCTCCATAGCTTTTGTACTCCTTCTCATATCACTTGATGTTTCACAACCTTTATAATCATTATATATAAGCCTTGTGAAAGTTACTTCCATTTCAATATTCATATAAAATTTAGATTCTATAGAATTTAATGTCTATACACAGTATACCAAAGTCCACTGTAAATTGATAATATAAAAACCGCAATCTAACTTGCGGTAAAATCATAGTCATATGCGTATTTTGTATACATGATTCATTATTCGAAAATAAAAAGGGGAAAATTTTTCCACCAGCCGATTCCACTTGGCCCTCAAGGCTTCGTATGGCTAGCGTCAAAATTTTAACCCCTTCTCTTTACAGTACTAATACTAGTAGTTATCGATTAAGCAAATACTTCATCAAAGCGTGCTTCATCAATCAACGTTCCTACATAGAAATCGCTGAAGATACCATATCGTGCACTCGCTTCTTCAAAGCGCATATCGTAAACAATTTTCTTGAATTGAATATCATCATTACTAAAAATAGTAACGCCCCATTCCCAATCATCAAGACCAACACCACCTGTAGTGTACTCAGATAGTACTTCTAAATATGGTCTACCAGTGATGCCATGTTCACGCATCATACGACCGCGTTCCTCTTGAGGCAACATATACCAGTTATCATTGCCTTCACGCTTCTTCGTCATATTATAAAAACAAATATACTTATCCTTTGGTACAGTTGGATACAATTTCGCATCCACTTCAGGCGTATCAAGCTTAGCTTTCACATATGCACTAACCTCTGTTACAGACGTATAAGAATACGTTTGAACCAACACAGACGCAATCGTTAGACGACGGAATTTGCGTTCCCATTTCGCCAAAGCCTCAAGAGACGGCGCCAAAATCCACAACAAAAGATCGCCCTTATATCCATTCACATCATAGAATGCATAACTGCCCTCTTTAGCTTGGTGCATAGACTCCAACTCAGCCAAAAACGCCTTTAACTCACCGCGAGCCTCAGCCTTCTCCTCTGCATCAAAACAATTCCAAGCACTAAAATCCATAGAAAACACCATATGTTGACTATGCCAACCCTCTACTGTAGGAATAGCCTTACCCATAAAATCACTCCTTTTCACATAAAATATATAAAAATAACATTTAAAAATCAAAACACTTTAATAGATCAAGGCCCTAGGCCGAAGACCGTTAAGCTAGCTGGAGCCTATTGACGCCCATACTGAACCGGTCACGTAGAATTACAACCGTTGCACAAGTTCCTTAGCCTGTTTTACCCCATCCGGTATCCCAATTCCATCAAACGGTGTCCCAATCAAATACAAATTAGGATAATGTTCTTTCACATGCTCACGAACGGTTGCAATAGCAGCACGATGTCCCACATTATATTGAGGCATACAATGTATTAAACGGTTGATTTTAATCCATTCTGGATTAGCTTTAAAGTTCATAATCCGTTGAATTTCTTTAAGAGCTAACGCAGAAAGTTCTTCATCACTATAGCGTTCCACCACATCATTACCAGGTTTACCGATAAAGACGCGAAGAACGATTTTATCGTCCGGTGTTGTTTGCGGCCATTTTTGATTCAATATGGTACACGCCGTTAATGGTGTGTCTGTTTTACGAGTAATTAACAAACCAGAGCCTTTTAGTTCGCCATCAAAGGCTGCTTTATCAAAGGCCATGATTGCAATAGCACAACTGGATTGTTCCATGTTGCGTACGCCATCAAATCCAGTATCCCCCATAAACCAATCTTTATACGTAGCCGGTGGTGTAGAGATAATCAACATATCAGAGGTTTCTTCTCGACCATTCACATTATAACGATACACAGCATCCTCATACGATATATCTCGTACGAGGGCATTTGTAGTTAATATAACATTGGATGGCATTTGTTCCACGATTGCACTTACCACGCTTTCAAGACCACCCGTTAATTGTCTAAACATACCGGATTGTGATGCGGTTCCTTTTGATGCTTTTAGATTTCCATTCGTTTGCTGAGTACTAGATTGTTTCTTATCAAATTGAGCATCCGTCATAGTTCCTTTACCAGCACGAGGAACATCGCCTTCATTAACAGCACCTTTAGCAGCCTTAGAGACACCAGCCTTTTGATGGCTCATCTTAGCCGCAATCATGCCCTTAACCATATTCCCGTATTTTTGTTCTACTTGAATAAAATGAGGAAATGTAGATAATAGGCTAATTTTATAAATATCCCCACCATAAATGCCCGCCAATAATGGCTCAATTAGTTTATCCATCATTTCTTGACCTAAATGATAACGGAAGAAATGACCAATCGATACATCGCCATGAGTATCTAAAGGATATGGTTTCTTAAAATAATCAAGACCAGCACGCAATTTACCAGCCCAGGAAATTAAGGTTGCTTTCACAAAAGGCATCATTTCCGTAGGGACACCCATGATGGAGCCTCCAGGAATTGGGTGAATATTACCGCGGTCATACACATACGCCTGCCCTGTTTCATTAGATACAAGTGTATCTGCTAAACCAAGATCTGTAATGAGATCAGTCATTTCTGTTTTGCGGCCCAAATAGGAATCCGGTCCTAACTCAACAACAAAATCATCTACTTGTTGCGTTTGAATTTTACCGCCAAATCGAGGGGCCTGTTCATATAATTGTATCTGCCAATCTGGTTTGGCATGACCTAAATAATAGGCTGCAGTAAGCCCCGTAAGACCACCGCCAACAATCGTTACCTTCACTTATTAATCCTTTCTTGTATAGCCTTTGCCATGGCCTCCATAAATAGGAGATTTCCATTAGGCATAGGCAGACGTTCATATGTGGCCCCTGCGTTCTCGACGATGTTACGACAAATAATATCATTATCATACAAAATTTCTACATGATCGCTAACAAATCCAAAAGGGATACATATAATGCGTTTTGCTCCATCTGCAAGAGCCCGTTCAATGACACTTTCAATAGTAGGACCTAACCATTCACCATAGGGCGCCGCACTTTGCCATGCCTGATGCCAATGGTTTAAGCCTACTTTTTTCGCAAGTTGGTTTGATGCAGATATAACTTCATCTTCATAGTTTCCAACCGTTGAAGTAGGTACACTATGAGCAGAGAAAATACTGGCTGTATCAGCTTGTAATGGATTAGCTGCCATCAACTGTGAACGCCAGTATTCAAAGAACTGCGGTCTATTCCACCAAGATTTGATAATTTCACAAGATATATCCGGATACGCTCGTAATATAGAATGTAATTTCCGTTCATATGCGCCCGTTCCAACCATAGAATAAAACGGCGATGTGACAATGCATAAAATAGAAGTATACCCTGCAGCTGCTATTGATTCTACAGCTTGTTCCATGCTATTAGGCATATGAAGGTAAGCCAAATACATCGTGTCTATATCCAATAGGGATTCAAGAGTTTTCTTTTGCTCTTCTCCCATCGTCTGCAACAGCTTATTATCCCATTGTCCGATAGCATCGTAACGAGCAGTTAGGACCTCCAATTCTCGTTCTGTCGGAATTTTTCCGCATCGAATACTCGTCAAATAAGGTAATAAATCAGATGGTTGACGAGGTGTACCAAAAGATAATAACAGTATAGCCTGCTTCATATTACCGGCTTTCACGAACCCATAATTCACGGCTCTTTTCATGAACATAGTCTGTCAACCAATGTAATTTTGCTGGATCCGCCTCTGGGAACACACCATGACCTAAGTTAAATATATGTTTGCCATGGCGAACGCCATCTATTAAGATTTCATCTACTACCTTAGCTATTATTTTTGTATCTGCATATAAATAAGCCGGATCAAGGTTCCCCTGTACTGTTTGTGTAACACCTCTATCCTTAGCCTCCCCAAGAGAGCTTCGCCAATCTAATGCGATGACATCAAGAGGTAACTTAGCCCAAGTAGACACAAGATGGTCTACACCGACACCATTCATAGCAAGCGGCAGGTTAGGGAATCTAGATTTTACTGTGGAAATAATACGTTTCATATGAGGGAAAATAGCTTGCTCATATTCTGTACTATTAACGGCACCTACCCAAGAATCAAAAATCTGTAAAGCATTAGCACCAGCGCGCGCTTGCATTGACAAATACTCGATGGACATATCCGCTAGTTTTTCCATGAGTCCATTCCAAATTTTAGGTTCGCTGATTAACATCCCACGAGTTTTATTATAATTTTTCGTAGGGCCTCCTTCAATAAGGTAAGACGCGATGG
Source organism: uncultured bacterium (assembly GCA_905214495.1). Taxonomy (GTDB): domain Bacteria; phylum Bacillota; class Negativicutes; order Veillonellales; family Veillonellaceae; genus Veillonella. The sequence continues at coordinate 19,893 of CAJMLW010000004.1, forward strand.
TGAATGGTGCACCACAAAAGCCAATAAGAGGTACATCAAGCACCTCGGTAGTCAACAACTCAATAGTCTTTGCAATATACTCTACCTTTGTTGCATCAAATGTATGTAATCGTTCAATATCTTCTATACGGCGAATCGGAGTATCAAATACAGGTCCTACACCAGGTTTAATATCCACATTCACGCCAATGGCCACCATAGGGCTCATAATATCCTTATAAAGAATAGCCGCATCAACACCGTATTCTTTAACAGGCAGTTCTGTCACTTGTGCACACAGTTCTGGTTGTTTGGTAATTTCAAACAATGTGTACTTCTCTTTTATCTTACGATATGCAGCCTGACTGCGCCCTGCTTGGCGCATATACCATACCGGTGTTATGCCAGGGTTCTTGCCCTGAATCATATCTAAATAAGCAGTATTCAAACTTCCACCCCTTTCTACAAAACACACCCATACATGTATATAAGATTTTATATTAGAATGTCACGCTTATATTAAAAGTGTACCCCAAAAGTGATGAATATGCAAAGCCACTTATTATCTATATTTTTAGGGATAGAAATTTATGCACGTTGTAATATATGCGTATCTATACCAGCAATAGCTTGGCCCATGTAATACACTTGTTGCTGACACGTAAACAACCAAATTTGTTGATGTTCACCAAGTTCAGCTAACAACTCAAGTGCACTCTTTTGGCGATCTTCATCAAAGCGGACTAAGATATCATCTAATATGATTGGCAATGCATCCACTTGGTACGAAAAGACCTTTACTAGTGCCAAACGCAACGCGAGATATACCTGATCCGCTAAACCACTAGACCAATGATGAATCGGTAATCGTTCACCCCGTTCATTCAAAAGGGCTAAACTGTCTTGCAAGCCCCACATATCAAATGTATAAGCACCATTCGTTAAACGTTTAATATACTGAGATGCTAATTCTAACATCTTTGGTTGTGACTCTTCTTCGTATGATTGTTGTGCCCATTCCATACAATGCGCGATGACAACTTGAGTTGCCCAATCTTCCAAGGCAGATTCCAATTCAGATTCTAACTCTTGTCGTTGTTGAATAGCTTCCCGTTGCTCTTGATCAGATCCCAATGCACGCATAGCTTCAACGATTTGACCTCTCTTTTCGTAGAGATTTGCCATCGCATCTTTGCGAGCATGTAGCTCTTGGTCTGCATGAGCTAGCTCATCGGTCCAGTTGTCTTTATTACCCTCACGCAAGCGGCGATAGAATAAATCTTTATTTTCACCATCTGGAGTTAACAAATCAAGCTGTACTTGGCTTTGTTTGTAAATCGTTTCCCATTGCTTAAACTGATCTTCATCAATGAGTTTTTGACGATATTCATTGGCGCCGGACAATCCACTTTTTTCAAGCAATGCTTTTTGTTCAAGTAAAAGTTCCTTTTCCTTGCGATGCCAATTATCATACTCCATACGATAGCTTTTACGCTGTGACTCTTTTTGCTCCCAACGAATCATTTGTTGTTGAAAGTTCTTATATTGATTATAAATACGTTTTAACTCAGTAGGGGACACAGGTGCTTCAACACCAAGGTTGTACCACAAAGTAACGGCTTGGTCCTCTATGACACGCAATGCTTCCTTATGCTCATCCAATCGCTTTTCATAACCTTCAATGGTCCGCAATTGTTCAGAGTACTGGTCATATTCATGCTTCATACTAAAGAAATCATCTTCATCGAGACTCTTAGCAGCCCCTTCAGGAATCCACGCTTGCCATTCAGCCAAGGCTTTTTCATAATTAGCTTGTAGTTGTTTACCTTCATCATTGTAACGTTGCTCAATAGCAGCGGTTTCCAAGTTCGGCACATCAGATGTTGCCACAGGTAAAGGCACATCTAATTGTGTTTCTAAATACGCTTTACGTTGTTGTAATCGTTCTAATTCACGCATGCATCGCGCTATATCAGAATCATCTACATGACGAAGACGCCATCCATACCAGAATAATCCAAGTCCCAGTATTAATAGAATAATACCACCTATACAATATAGTACAGATTCTAGCGCAATGAGGCCTGCCAAGGACATCAACACACCAATAACGGCACCGATTCCGCCAATACGTTGCAACCAAATCGGCATGGAGGCCATACGAGCAGAACCGTTATCTCCTATGCGGGACTCTAACTCTGTTATATCAGACATGACCGCTTGTAATTCTTGGTGAGCCCACTCATTAACCGGACCATTATCGCCAGTTTTAACGGATGTGCAAGCTTCACTGATTTTTGTTTCTTTTTGCAAGGACGGTGCTTGGCTTTGCCAATATAACAATTGGTCCTTTGCAGTGCGGAGACGTTTAGATAAGCGTTCTCCTTCAAACCAATTCACATCAGTTGGAACTGATTCATCCTTGCGCCACGAAGATTGTAAACCTCTTGAGAAATCAAGTTGTTCCTTAACCTTAGCAATGTAGGCTTCGCCTTCTTCACACTCGCGACGTAATTGTTCCCACTTCGCACCTTGTTGAATTAAATCCTCTATATCTTGACCATAGGTAGTAAACGGACTATTAGGGTCAAAATTTTCCGGTTTTAATGCTTCTTCTTTATCAAGCCACAGCTGCATATTTTGACGAGCTTCACGAAGGCCCTCATCGATACTTAAAAACGCATCGCGGTCTAGTGTATCAGGAGAGGTAAACTGTTGCATACGACGACGCGCTTCTTCGCTACGTCGATACGTATCCCATGCACGAAGTACCATCTCTACGCCTTCACGATAGTCTTGCCATTCTTTGATTTGATTCTGAATTTCTGCTTCTGTATCCTCGGAAGCCCTTAACGCTTGTTGTAATTCTACATACTGCGCTTCATGTTCACCAAGTGCAGATAAACGAGCCTTATTTTCCTGTAATTGATCTATCAAAACATTGATGCGGCGTTTGCCTGATGCAGACGCAACCAGTAAGTTATTAGCATTGGTTTCAATGCTTTTTACTATACCACCGAGTTGCTCGCCCCCTTCAGCGCCAAAGAATCTAGCTCGTACATCTACTTCATTGAGTATATCTACGCCTTGAAGGTCCTCTAACGTAAGGCCGAATATGCGGTTATACGTTTTTTTATCGAGCCCATGCCACCACAATTGATTCGGCTCGTCCTTTATGCTAGGATCACCAGGAGAATAAAAATCCAGATTCTTGTTTTGTCGGCATAAATGATAAGTCGTCCCTTCTTTATCGAGCTCAAGAGATCCACTTACATAACCATATTTTTTATGTTTACCGCCAAACAAAAGAGACCGCATGCCTTCTAGCAAAGAGGTCTTACCACTTTCATTAGCCCCATATACAAGCTGTACACCGTTAGGACCAGATTTAAATGTCCAGTTTTCATACGGTCCAAATGAGTCGAGTCGAATCTGTTTAATGTTCATCGTTTACCCCCATTAACACCGTAACCCCTTCCATTTCACTGCGTTCCATAACTCTTTTCAATACATCATCTGATAACAAATCTAAATAACTGCCAAGTCGTTTAGACTCAGGACGATTGACCAAGATTTGACGTACTGCCTCAACATCAGTAACGGTTTCATCATAGGCGCGTAGATAATCGCCTACCATGTCGGATAATAAGCGGCGTTCCGCCAAGTTGACAGCAGATCGCGTCTTATTAATCATGCGATAAGGCATAACAAAAATAGATTTACTTTTTTCCTCTGATTGTGATTCTCGCAACCATAATTTCCGAACCGCTTCATCAACACACAAACGATGAATTGTGCCCGTTCCAACTAAATGTACAGATACCAAGGTGTTCTTATTATATTTCTTACGCAAGGACTGCTTTTTATGGCTCAATAAATCTAATAACTCACGTTCAGTTTGTATGCCTGCAATATCAATCTTAATATCTTCAAAACGAATGGCACTGGTCTCAATAAATTCTAGTTCACAATGTCCATTGTGTGATACATTGACCATATAACAGCCTTTAGCACCAAATTCCTTGCGATGTAATCCTTGGGGATTGCCTGCATATACGACCATAGGGTCTTCTGAAAGCACCTGTGATTTATGGATATGGCCTAATGCCCAATAGTCCATGGCGCCTTGCATGATATCCGTCAAATTACAGGGCCCTGTTACATCATGATGTTCACTGCCCACACTAGATCCGACCGTTCCATGCATGACAGCGAGGGAAAATTCATCCCGTTCAAAGGCTTTATATTGGGCAGCAAAATTAGTTGGTTCATTGCCATGACCACAGCTGATGCCGTAAACACCACCAACTTCAATATTATTAACCATCAACGGAAATCGTTGTACCTGTGTATCCGAAAACACATGTACATTATCAGGCATAGATAAGCCAGCGCGCCAGCTTTCAGCAGGGTCATGATTACCTTGCACCATATATACTGGAATATGCGCCTCCCACAAGCGATACATGGCGCGTACAAATCGAACCTGAGCCTCTAAGTTATGATCTTCACTATTATACACATCGCCACTGATCACAACGGCATTAACGCGTTCTCGCACGGCGATTTCAATGATATTATTGAAAGCTTCGTATGTTGCTTCTGCAACGGCACGATCTACATACCGACTCATCCCCATAGCATATTGAAAAGGAGCCCCTAAATGAAGGTCTCCACAATGTATAAAACGAAAGGGTTGCATATTGTCTCCTTTCCTAACTTATAGAATACTAACATCTAATTATACTATATATTTCTATATAATATGTAAAATATCATATTGTAAACTAATTTATTTATATAGTTGACAATTCGTATTTAAGAATACTACAATTACATTGTAAATATATTCGTTTTTTATAAGTTAACAATAGCAAGGAGGCTATAATGGCACTTCCAGTAGAGCAAGAAACCCAGGTGGGTTCTTATGAAAAAATATTAACCATTGCCAATCGCATTTTACATGGTGGGGAAATTACTAAAGAAGAAGCAATTGATTTAATCCATACATCCGATGAAGACACCATGATTTTATTAGCTATGGCAGATAAAATAAAACAACATTTCAATGACAATTCCGTCGATATTTGCGCAATCGTAAATGCTCGTTCTGGTAAGTGTCCTGAAAACTGTAAATTCTGTGCACAATCTGCACACCACAATACAGGCGTTCAAGAATACCCATTTATGGATGATAAATCGATTTTAGAAGCTGCTAGAAAAGCAAAAGAATCCGGCGCTATTCGCTTCTCCATTGTTACAAGTGGCCGAAATACTTCTAACCCTAATGAATTCGACCAAATCTTACGTGTGTTAAAAGAAATTCGCGAAAAAATGGGTTTAGAAATTTGTTGTTCTCTTGGTTTGTTAACCTATGAACAAGCCCTTCAGTTAAAAGAAGTTGGTGTTACTCGCTATCACTCCAATATCGAAACGGCACCAAGTCATTTCCCTGACATCTGCTCCACACATTCCTATGAGGACAAGATGTCTACCATAGAAAATGCCAAAAAAGCTGGCATTCGCGTTTGCTCTGGTGGTATCTTAGGTCTAAACGAAACGCTAGAACAACGCGTAGAAATGGCGTTTGAACTTAAACGCCTTAACATTGATTCCATTCCATTAAACATATTAAATCCGATTAAGGGTACTCCATTCGAACATAACAAAGCGTTAAAACCTATGGAAATTTTACGTACCTTCGCTGTATTCCGCTTCATTTTACCTCATGCATTAATTCGTACCGCTGGCGGTCGAGAAGTAAATCTACGTGATTTACAATCGTACGCACTAAAAGGTGGTCTTAATGGCATCATGGTAGGTGGTTACTTAACAACCGGCGGTAGATCCCCTCAAGACGATTTACAAATGATTAATGACTTGGAATTAACCCGTACAACCGCTCAGCTATAAACTAACGGTTGTTTCCAATCACTAGTGGATATCTTACATTTTGCCAGTCTACAAAGACGGTAACACCTCTGCGTGTTTACAATACATTTACACATAAAAAATCCCTAGCTAGTTGCTGTCTAGCTAGGGATTTTTATATTCAAAATTTTAAATTTATATTTATATCTAAAATATTAAATTTAAACTATTCTATGGCCATAACAATCTATAAATGGCTTGACCATTCATATTGCCCTCAATCGGTTCAGGATCTTTGTCATCAGGACTTACATAGTACCAATCAGTCGCTTGTGCTGTATTTGAATATGTTATGAGGCAAAATAAGGCCATTAAAGCTATAAGCAACTTCATAGTGGCTCCCTTTCTAACCCAACAACAAAAGTCTTATAACTAGAACTATTTTTTAAATATTTTATAAAAAAATAAAGAAAGGATATTATTTCCATCTATTATCATATCAAGAAGTATAGTATTTATCAATATTTAATAAACGAATTTTATATTTCATCTAAATTTCATAAAATAATTTTTATGAATTCATTTTATTTTCATCTTATTTACTTATAATTACCATATCAAATGATAATTATAAGTAAATATTCCCTGATTACTTGATGTATTTATCTCCCGACAAGTAATACTAACCCCAAACCTACTACTTGTTTAAATACATAGGTCATTTGATGTTAATACTAACACTCCCCTTACATGAAAAAGGACTCCATATTGAGTCCTTTTTTTTCGTTGCCAAATCTATACACTTATACAAACAAAGCTGCCCTAGGGCAGCTTTTTGTTTTGCAATTCACGACCTAAATCAGAAGGTACAGGTGCGATAACAGTCACCTGCTCAGATTGTCCATATGGTATAAATGTCAACGAATAGGCATGTAAGGCCTGTCTCGTATACGGGTTATTCCGCGTACCATACATAGCATCACCGATGATAGGGTGACCAATATGGGCCATATGAACTCGAATTTGGTGCGTTCGTCCAGTTAGTAATGTAAACTCTAATAACGATTGTACATCATCATGTTCAATCACACGATATTCAGTTACAGCATCTTGACCAAATTCATCAACACAGCGGCGATTATCAAATACCGGATCCACACCGATAGGTTCATTCACCACACCATCAGATGTAATCTTTCCTTCTACGAGACCGCGATAGATACGGTGAATTCGACCTTCTTGTAGCTGTTTAGTGTAATATTGCTCTGCCTCACGGGTTTTGCCAAACATAATAACACCTGTTGTATCTCGATCCAAGCGATGAACAGGCCGAATTTTATGAACTTCGCCGCGTTTAGCATAATAGCCAGCCACTAGATTACTCAATGTATGATATTTCGTTTGACCTGCTGGATGAACTAGCATAAATGGAGACTTATACACCACAAGCGTGTGTCCATCCTCATAGAGAACCTCTATAGGTCCTTTTTCAACCTCTACACCATAATCCTTATCTTGTGGTAACTCAATAGTAATAACATCCCCTTTTTTTAGCGTACGCTCGGAATGAGCAACACGGCTATTTACCTTCACCCGTTTCTTACGGAATATCATCTGCACATTTCGAGAGGATAAAGAAAATCGCTCTTTTACATAAGCAGATACGGTTGTATCTATCTCTTCTTTTACTGTATATGTTTTCCAGCTCATATTACCACCATTCGTTGATATATATATTTTGTTTAGGATATACCATATCTAAATAATCAATCCAATGAGATTCGCCTTGCATTTTTCCTTCAAACACAAGATCTTTAGCTGAAACAGCGCCCATCAACAAAGCTGCTAGACCGCCAATGTCTATAGTGATATCGATTTCATCCACAGATTCATGAGAAATGCGTTTTACGTTAGGTAAAGTGCTTTCACCTAGGGTAAGGACAAATACACCATCATTCCAATCGCATAATGTATCGGTAACCTTAATATTTAGTGTAATTGGCATCATAACGGCTTCTGGATTAACAGGTACCGTAGTCAACGCTGTTTCTACGTCTACAATACGCACCATCATATACGGCATCGTTGTATGACCTGTTTTTCCATCAGGAACAAATCTATAACCGGTATCATGCAACCCCTCATTCCATCGGATGCTTTCACCTTGAGAGCGATGATTATAAAAATAATTAAGCAAACCACGTTGAGCACGACGTGTTGTATATACAAATTCCGTAACTGGAATTTCAGGGGCACCCAAACGATATACAGCGTAGCCCTCGATTTGGCCTTCATCATTTTTTACGACCGCAATATTCACACCTTCAGCAAAGAAGCTTCCCAATAGGCGCTTCCACTCCTTCTCGCCGCGCTCTGCATAGCCGCACAAGTCCTTTGTATACGCTTTGTAAACAGGATCAAGCAATGTCCATTGTTCTACATCATTTAACAATCCAAAGGATACTGTTTTATCCGTCAAAGGACGCAAATTTTCTAATGGCATGGTTTGTACCCATTGATGAGCATACAAGTCCCAGCCATATTGTTGGTAAAAACCGGCCTTTGAAGGCATTAAAATGGTAATACCTTGACCACGACGGCGCAATTCCTCTAAGGAGTGCAACAATAACGCACCACCTACACCGCCACGACGTGCGGCTGGATGAGTGGCAACACCAACCATGTAGCTAGTAGGTAAGATAGCTCCGCGCACATTGATGTTGTATTGGCGCAAATGAACAGTGGAGAGCAATTGTCCCTCTTGAATACCTACAACAGTATTCTCTGGTTCATAACAGTTAGAAAAATAATATTGAAAGAACGGATCTTCTTTTGGTTCAAAGCAATACGCCCAAAGTGCTTCAACTTGTGGCGTATCTTGTGATGTAGCAATTCTAAAATCCATACTAGTTCCTTTCTATCCAAACAGATCTAGGCTATATATTTCATATAGTAGAATGTATTTCATAGGGTAGAATGTATTTCATACACTCTACCCTTTATTATAACGGAAAAGAGTGGCACCATACAGTACCACTCTCATATTCGTTATAGATTGACCGGATTATTTACCGCCCGTTGCATTATCTGCTTCATTAGCATATACAGCATCATATTTTTCTGCAAAATGATCAGGATTATAAGATTCCTTTGCTTGACGAAGACCAGGCAAGCCCATATCTTCTTCACGATTGATAAACTCTACATTGCTAAATTCATGGCGGATGAATTCATTATTAATTGCTTGATACAAACCGCGAATATCCGGATTGGCTTTTTCGATGTGAATTAAAGCCATTCTATCATTCATTAATTCGCCGATACTGAAAGCCTCTACGCGACCAAACAACTTAATAGCGCCGCCTTTTAGGCCCAAGACATCCCAATGATCAAAGAGTAAATTAATAGCCACTAATTCATCTTCAATACCTTCTTCGTGATGAGTTTCCACCCAAGACGCTGCTGTCTCACGGCACAATGGAATGATGTCTTCTGTAATTGGCACATATTCATAGTTGGAATATTGCATACGGAATTGATTCAAGTGATTTTTCTTTTGACGGAATTTCTTACCAGACAAATTGATAAGATCTTCAGACTTATAAATATATTCGTAGTTATCACGGTCAGTTGTGAATACGTAACGGCCTGGGCATAGTTCCTCCATCCGTTCTTTCACAACCTTGCTAACACCTTTGAAAATGAATGGTAATTTATTTTCTACAAACCATTCTTTTGCACGCAATAAACCATCGAGGAACTTCGCATCCTTACCAGCAAATGGAGGTAATAGGAATGGATCACGCTTACCACCACCTTGGATGTACAATACGCCATTTTCCTCAGCCCAACGAATGCCATAGGCTTCTTGCCACATATACAATGTAGTAAAGCAATTATCCGACGCTTCGTAATGATGTTGTTCAAAATATTTATCGATTAATGGTTTATCTCTTAATTCAAAACGTTTAAATTCTAAAATAATAATCTCCTCCTTTTCAACACTCATGGTTGCTAGTTTCTAACTACACATAAGATATTTATTGAACCTTCACCTTTTCACCTAGTTCAAAGGTTCCCTTGGTTGTAATAACTTGTTCACCTTCATTAAGGCCTGTCATGATGGACACATACCCCTCTTGTTCATCCCCTACTTCAACGACACGTACGTCTACCGTATTATCAGCAGTTAATACATATACATATTTCCCATCTTGATTTTCACGTACTGCCGCAGCAGGAACAACAAGCATCTTAGCTTGAGCACTAGATTCGATGGTCAAACTATAAAATTCACCGGCCTTAATAGCTCCTTTTTCGTTGTTGAAAGTAGCCTTAACTAGTACACTTGGTACATTTTCAGGCTGATTTGTATCTATATAGGTCAACTCACCTGGAATATCTGAATCACCGACATGTAAAGACACTTTAATGCTTGATTTTGCCTCTGGGCTAGCTAATTTCATAGCCGCATCACGAGGAATACTCAAGGATGCCACCATAGGCGTTTCTTGTTGTATCAACATAAATGGACGATCTGCAATCGCCATTTGACGATCTTCATTATAAATAGCAGTCACCACACCGGCTATAGGAGCCGTAATATTAGCAGCTGCTATCTGTGCGGATACTTGGGCAATTTGTGCTTCAATAGCAGCAACGCTTGCGCCATTGCCACCACCACCACTTGTGTTTGTCACAGTTTGAGGTCGAGACCGTTCTAAAATACGATTATATTCCTTTTCTGTAATATTGCCAGCTTCACGCATCTGACGTGCACTTTCAAGTTGTGCACTGCTAACCGTAGGCGCCGTCGTTGTCGTTGTTGTTTCAACAGCAGGCGTATAGGATTGGGCCGCACTAAACTGACCTTGTAAGGACGCTAATTGTTGTTGAAGCGCAGACGTATCAATTGTCGCCACCACTTGACCTTGTGTTACCTTGTCGCCTACCTTCACAGCATACGTAGCAGCACCTGATACAGCGGGCGTAATAGTGGACTTATTAAGAGCTGTTACATTTGCTTCATTATGAATTTGTAACGGCATATCTTTATAAGTAACATCGGCGACGGATACCGTAGATGTACCACAACCTGCAATCGCACATACAACAATGACCAACAGAACCATTACGGCACCAAGTCGAAATTTGTTCATACTTTCACCTTATCTCTATCCATTGTATTGATTTTTGTCAATACCTTAGTATATCACAAAATCAATAAGAATTATATGAAAGCTAATTCCCTATATGATTAGATATTACTGGGCAGAAATAATATCTGCTATAATATATATAAACAAGTATACACATGGAGGTTTCTCATGGAAGAACGTATGGATTTTAGAATTTTAAATAATGGTAGCTTTGTGCCATCCATCGGATTTGGCACCTACAAAACAGGAACGTCGGAGGAAACGGAGCAAGCTGTAATGAATGCCTTACAGGCTGGATACCGTTTACTCGATACGGCAGCTTATTATGATAACGAAGAAGCCGTCGGCAAGGGCATGAGTGCATCTGGTATTAATCGGTCCGATATCATTGTAACCACTAAAATTTGGCATACCAATGCCGGTTACGATGCTACGATGCGCGCTGTTGAAAGTTCTCTAAAGAAGTTAAATACTAATTATATAGATATCATGCTTATTCACCAACCACTAGGTGACTACTACGGCTCTTGGCGCGCCATGGAGGAATTATACGCCCAAAACGTGCTGCGCGGTTTGGGTCTGTCTAATTTCTACGAGGACCGTTTAATCGACTTGCTATACCACTGCAATGTAAAACCTGTTGTCAACCAAATCGAGTGCCACCCATTCAACCAACGTAAATCCTTGTGGGAATTGATGCGAAAACACCAAATTGTGGGCATGGCTTGGTCCCCATTCACACGCAATCGTCAACCTATATTTGACCACCCTATCATTAAAAGCTTGGCTGAAAAGTACAGCGTTAGTAAACACCAAATTATCTTACGTTGGCACATCCAACGAGGCATCATTCCATTGCCAAAAGCAACAAGCTTAGAACATATGAAATCCAACTTTGATGTCTTTGACTTTAAATTATCCATTACAGATATGGATCTCATGGAGTTACTTGATCAAAGAGCGTTTTTGGAAAATCATCATACTGCTGCGGGGCTTGAAAGAATTTTAAAACTAAAATAACTTGCTGAATTGCTTCTAAGAAATCATTCATTGCATTATAAAGAAATCCCCCTTTCGTCAAGCCTCCACCGGCCAGGTCTGACTCCGCCCTGCGGGCTCCGCAGGGCCAAAGTCGTTTGACGAAAGGGGGATTTCTTCATCACACCATCAGCAAATTCTTCTAAAGAAGCAATTCAAAATCAGTGTCATATCATTTTAAAATTCTTTCAAGCAACAGACAATAGAGAACTTTTCCAAAAATGCTCTTTGATTTAAGAAAATATTAAATATTTTGTACGATAAGCATATACACTATAGTTCCCGCTCCAATAGACATGAACATATTTCGTTTCCATAAGTGCATGCCAGCGGTCACTAATAGAGCAATAAGTTCCGGCACTCCATAAGGGTAGGAAATCACAACTGTATCTTTGAAAGTATATACAACAAGCATCCCCATAACAGCTGCAGGTAATGCCTTACCTAAATACTGTACAAAAGCTGGCGCCTTTTTACCAGGTGGAAAAATAAGAAAAGCGGAAAAACGTGTAAGTAATGTAGCTGCTACGACAATAGCAACAGTAATGACCATTTCAAAACTAGTCAAGATGTACACCTCCCCACTTATACGCTATATAACACACTACAAGCATACAGCCCATGGAGGCTAGCATAAATAAGGATTTGCCCACCAATAGTAACATTACTACTGCTACAATGGCCCCAACAATACCAAACCCACGGATATTATTATTTTTTGCATTAAATAGCATTTCAAGGAATATGACAATAAACAAGCCAGGTAGTACAAAATCAATGCCACGCAGATCTACAGCGGCCAACAAATTACCGAATAAGCCCCCCACAAAGGTGCTCACAACCCAAAAGGTATAATTAAGCCATGATACATGAAAGTAGAACCATTTTTCGTCAACATCATCAGGCAACTTCGTAGATACATTGACCGCAAAGCTTTCATCACACATCCAGGCAACCGTAGGAAACCATTTCCATCCCATATTGACATATCTCTGTAGAACAGATAAGCCATAGAAGAAATGGCGACCATTCACAAATAAAGTCAACATAAACGCATTCACCGGATCAAAGCCTGCCATCAACAGCCCAATAACTACGAACTCCATAGAGCCCGCAAAAATCGTACAGGCTAATACAGGTGCAGTCCACCAAGGGAATCCCTGACTGGTAGCATACAAACCAAAACCTAATCCAAGGAAGAGAAAACTAAGCCCCATGGGAATCATAATAGGCAGTGCAAAAGAAAATGCACTTCGATGTTTTATTTCATTCATAGGGCTCGCCCCCTTTCTTTAATAGGTTAATCAATTAATTCGATTATAAGGCACGTGTTAAAATTTCGCGAGCCACTTCTGGTGTTACATCACCTTTTTCACCAATTTGTGTCATACCATGATCTTCTAATTGCTTCACAATTTTATCCACTGCTTCAACGCCAAGACCATAATCTTTTAAATGCGTAGAATACCATGGTCAAGATGGTAGGCCGCAGTCAATTCATGACCGATAAGATGTGTGGCCCAGTCTTGTGGTACGCCAGCACCGATTAAACCATTTAACGCCAAGGTAGAGGCCCACACGTGGTTAGCACGAATGTCGTAGTTTTCTGGATTTTCTACTGTTTCTTTGCCGATTTCAATCATAGTTTTCAAAATACCTTCGTTGAAACGGTCTTGAATACGGCCCTCTACAGGATATGTTAAATATTGTTCTGTAGTATGTACAAAGGTATCTGTATTATATCATATTTCGATTTTTTTAGATGTATATTAATAACTAACTTTACCACTATCGGAAAAGCCATAGTTTTAATCTATAGATAACCAATATATTTTACTCTATATACAAAACCCCATTCACATGATAGGATATCTATATTATATGTATTTAGAAAGGGATGTTATCATGAAATTAAAGAAATTTATTGCCCCTCTTCTCATTGGCGTTCTCGCATTCGCCATCGCAGGTTGTGGCAGCAATACACAAACGAATAATACGCCAAAAGAAATTAAAATTGGTGCTACTGCAGGCCCTCATGCTCAAGTAGCAGAAGCTGTTGCGAAAGAGGCTCAAAAGCAAGGTATTAACCTCAAGGTTGTGGAATTTTCCGATTATGTAACACCGGACAAAGCATTGGCTGATGGAGATATCCAACTCAACGCATACCAACACGTTCCATTTATGGAAAACTTTAACAAACAAAATGGTTCCGAGCTTGTAGCTATTGGCAAAACGATTTTAATGCCTATGGGGTTGTATAGTAACTCTGTACATAGTGCACAAGATGTACCAAATGGCGCTATCGTAGCTATTCCTAACGATCCAACCAATGGTGGTCGCGGTCTTGCATTACTTGCTAAAGCCGGCCTTATTACATTGAAAGAAGGCGTTGGTTTCAAAGCAACTGTTGCAGATATTACATCTAACCCTAAAAACCTACAAATTCAAGAACTAGAAGCAGCACAATTGCCTCGCAGTCTTGACGATGTAGCCGTAGCAGCTATCCCTATGAACTATGTTCAAAGCGCAGGCCTTAACGTAGAAAAACAAGGATTCTTCTTAGAGCCAAAGGATGAACCATTAGCTGTTATGATTCTCGCTGTACGCAGCCAAGATAAGAATAACGAAACATACAAGAAAATTGCCGATATTTATAAATCTGAAGCCATCAAACAATTCATTAATGAAACATTTAAAGGCTCCATTACATCGGCCAATTAATAAACAAAATCTCCATTCTGTTTAGGATGGAGATTTTTTTGTTATAGCCATATATAAATAAAACAACGCCCCACATTTATAGATAGAGCGTTGTGCATAATGTCTAATTATTCTTCTGTATCAAATGTAACATCCAACGGTTGACGTTCCACAATATTGCGATAACGAACTTTTGGATAGCCCATCAAGATGCCACCAGCGATGATTTTATCGTCTGGCACACCTAATATGTCTAATAATGGTTTATATTCAGCTTCACCTGCATGTTCAAAGAACCCTGCCCAGCATGTTCCAAGACCTACTGTCGGTGCATATAATTCCGCATAGGATAAACAAGAATGGCCTGAATCATGAGTACGATGAATATCTTTTTTGGATCCAATGGCAACCACGAGAGCTGGTGCATCGCGGAGAATATATTCTTTCCCCTTATCTACTTCTGCCTGAGCTGCACGGGCATAAAGACGCATAATCGGCACGGTCTTCGCGGCAATATGCATCCATTCGAGAACAAGATCTGCAATACGGCGTAATTTTTGTTTATCTCGAATTACGATATAGGAAATACCTTGCGTATTTGTCGCAGTCGGTGCCATGCGAGCCACATTCAATACCTTGCGAATCAATTCAGCAGGAACTGGTTTATTTTGATAATTACGAATGGAACGACGGCTGCGTAAAAATAACTCTGCTTGTTCCGGCGTAAATTTAGTTTCTTTTGTAATATCCACTTGTTCAGCACGCGGTGTTAGGTCGCTATCTAGAGCAAGCGTAGGGCATACTGCAACACAATGACCACAGGAAATACAACCACCCTTACCTGTTTTAGGACCATCATCAGTCATAACAAGAAGGCCTGTTGGACAATCGGCTACGCATAGACCACAACGAGTACAGACTTCTGTATTCACGGTAAATAACATAGTAATGAACCTCCAAACACATACTATAAAGCCTATTATACCATATAAAATCAATTCGTAGGATGACAAAAAAATATAACACATATGTTAATGAGTTAATCTTTACGCATAAACATATGTGTTATCTAGTCATATCATTTCTATTCGAAGGATTTAATTAAGTCCATATATTGGGCCTTATGAGTCAATCGCCAAGAACCAAAATCCGCTTCTGGTGCCTCATTAAGAATATTGGCTAATGCCGCCATAAATGAGGGAATGTTTGCAGCTACAATATTCCCAGCCATTTTACCAAAGCTTTCAGAACCCATATGTTCTGAACCGCCATCTACGATAATGAAAGCAGGTTGAGGTTTCTTATCTACGAGTTTTACAGCGCCGTGAAAGCCAATTTCCCCAATTTGATGAGTCCCACAAGAATGTGGACAGCCAGAAATATGTACTCTCGGTAATTTTTTCGTATCGATACCTTTTTCTTCAAGATGATCAAAGATAGCCTTTAGCAAGCCATTAGAATCTTGCATACCGATTTGGCAGACTGTAGAGCCCACACAGGATACAGAACGACGAAAATCATCGCGTGCGCTATCATCTGTTAACTCCGCAATTTTTCTAGCTTCATCAGCTGTCAAATTGATGAAAAACAAGGCTTCATCCGGTGCAATACGAGCCTCCACTTGGTCTAATGTAACGGCATAATCAAGGGCCGCCAATAGATGTTCAACATTCGCATCGCCACCAACTGGATGATATTCTACATAGTACAAACCTTCTTGTTTTTGACGATGAATACGATAATTTTCTACCGAATCATCGCGCTTGCCCGTCTTCGTAATTTCATAGGCATAATCTGCAGGATTAATGGTCAATTTTTCAACCTCTTTCACCATTGCCAATGTTTCTTCATAGGTTTTGATGAAAGCTTCCGCGCCCCCCATTTCTGCAGGCATATAACGGGTACGTGCTTTGCCGCGATTTTTAAAGTTACCATGATTAGCAAATACCATGAGCATGGCTTTCACATGATACAAAACATCTTCAGGTTGCACATCACGAGCTACGGGAATACCGATGCGTGGATTAGGACCAATACCGCCACACGCATATACATCAAAGGTATGATATTTTGTTAAATTGAACCCCAGATCCTTAAAGGTAGCATGTGGTGTGCTATCAAATCCATTATCAATACCCATCTTAAATTTACGAGGAATCTTGATATAAAACATTTGCTCCATAAGAAATTCGCTAATGGCTACCGCATATGGTGAAATGTCAAAGGTCTCGCGAGGATCAATGCCGCGCAAGATACTGGCTACAACATTAGGACTATCCCCACCGGCACCGCGATTATAAATACCATGGTCATAGCATTCTTTGAAGAGTTGTAAAATAGTATCTCCATCCAGACCATGCATTTGTAAACACTGCCCCGTTGTGAAATGAATATGTGTAAGATTGTACTTACGAATGGTATCTGCTAAGAACCGCATTTGTTCTTGTTTGATACGACCACAATTAAAGCGCCAACGGCTCATGCCCGTAGCAGCGCCACGTTCAGCATAGCTACCATATGCACCGGACTGGCCCTTATAATCCGCAATGGACATTTCTTTCTTATAAAATTTGCGTGTCATATCTTCAAACTTTGGATAATCTGCAATTAAACGTTCTTTTACTTCTTCTGTAATCATAGTACTACCTCTTGGCTTATATTTATTAAGCATATATAGAAACTTTTATATGTACATTATACGCTTATGTAATACTTGAAAACGTATCCATAGTCACAATTATATATACAAATATTTGTATCTTGATATTACAAAATATAATAATAATTATTTTCGATTTCACCGAAGAAGGATACAAATTCAATTGTATTACAATCTATGAATTCTACTACAACGCATAATCCAACTACGCAAAAAAGCAGCAGATTTAATGTCTGCTGCTTTCACAATCAATATGAGTATTTAACTATTATTCCTCACCTTGTGTAGGATTGTTATACGCATCTTTATCAATGGTGCCCATAATTTTATCGACAACTAGAGCATTGGTTAAGGAACCGGATACGTTCAAGCATGTACGGCCCATGTCGATTAATGGATCGATAGCAAGAATCGGGCTAATGGATGTAAAGTATGCGCCAAGGCCTGTACCACTAAGGGAAACGGATGCGGCCATTGTAGCAGTACCTGGAACACCTGCAATACCAACGGAACCAATAGCGATAACGATAACGCTCATGATGTACATTGTTAAATCAAACGGAATACCCGCCACATTGGAAATGTAGACCACTACGAGAGCTGGGAACACACCGGCACAACCTTGCATACCCGCCGTAGTACCAAAGGATGCTACTGTATTAGCTGTTGTAGCATTTACGCCAAGACGTTTTGTCAAAGTTTCAACAGTCAATGGCAATACGCCCATAGAGGAACGGGATGTGAATGCCAACAATAATGGAGCCTTCGCTTTTTTGAAATATGTAATCGGATTGTAGCCAAAGCTAGCAATTAAAATAGCTTGAACAACGAACATAATCAAAAGACCTACGTAAAGCAATACTACGAACAAACCCATGTCGAGGATGGCTTGCAAGCCACGTGTTGCCAATGTAGATGCCAATAAAGCAACTACGCCGTATGGCATAAGACCAATAATGAAATCGGCTACCCAAGAAATCAACTGATGAAGCTCATCAAATAGTTTTGTGAAGATTTCCATGCTATTGGTGCCCGTTTGTTTTAACAGGCGAGCTACGCTGCCCAAGATGATGGCAAATACTACGATACCGATAACATTTGTTTCTGCAGCGGCTTGAATAGGATTGCTAGGAATCAAAGCACGGAATGTATCAACCATCGGTTTGATTTCACGGATTTTTTTACCGGACTCAACGATATCAAAACCTTGACCCAATCCAAAAGCATTACCTAAAATAAGGCCTACAATAGCGGCTACAGCCACCATCCCAAGGTTAGTCGACACCATGGCAACGACCAACTTCTTAAGATTAGCCCCTGCCTCCATGTGCAAAATAACATGGACGATGGAGATAAATACAATAGGAATAACAAGCATACGGATTAAGTCGATGAAACCGCCACCTACAAGGGAGAACCACTTCGTACTTTCCTTGATGTAGACCACCTTAGATGGATCATCAGGGAATCCAGCAATAACTTGAATTGCTACGCCTAATACGGCACCAATAATAGTGCCAATAATAACAAGATTACCAAAGGATGTACCCTTGCGTTGCAATACATAAATACCGATTAAGGCAAGTACAAACACTGCGATAATACCAATACTCAATGAATTGCTTAGCATGAGGTAATCTGTAAAGAATGGAATATTCATAATACACCTCGTTAATTCATATTAAAATAATAGGTTATAGACATAGTATATCATATATCGAAAAATTTACAAGTGCTATATCGGATTTTTTATAAGTTGATGCATACCCATTTTGCATTCTATAGGGACATGCAAAATGGCGACCTTCCATCGGAAGATCGCCTTATATAGTCTTTTGTTATACTAGATTTTACTATTAAGATTATCTGTTAACTAGGACATACGTTACTTGGATAGGACCATGAGCACCATCTACAGTAACGAGCTCGATATCAGCCGTACGAGACGGGCCGGAAATCAAGCAGATATTTGTAGGGAAATTAGCTGGATCATTGTGGTAACGTTCAGCCAAATGTTCCATTGTTTGTGTCATGCGTGGGTTGATTGTATCGGTGTATAATACAGCAATGTGAGTTGTAGGCAACAAGCTAATAGCGCGACCAGATTCTTCGCCAGATGCTTGTACTACAGTAGCTGTTTCAGCAATACCACAGTATGGGAATGTAATACCGATATCTGCATTTGCAGTATTAGAAATACATTCTTCACGACCTTTAGCTGGATCCCATTGGAAGTATGTACGTGTACCACCATTATTAGCAGCATCTTGTTCGAACAATTCTTTTAATTTATATTCTTCTACTTCTGGAGAGCTTGGGAATACAACCTTACCATTGCCCCAGTCGTCGATAGCTGCCAAAATTGTTTCACCTAATTTATCAGGTGTAGTTTCAACGAATTTTGTGCCAACACGTTGACATTGTTCCTTAAACATTGCCAAAATTTGATCGTTATTCAAATCTTTGAACATAGTTTCTTGAGGACCATGGCTATAATCAAAATCCTCTACATATGCAGGGCACATTTCTTGATCACGGCCTAATGCACGAGATAAACGTGCAATAAATTGTTTACGTTTAGCTTCATCCATTATTTTTTCTCCTTCTTCTTGTTCTTTTCATGTTCAGCATATAAATCGCGGAATTTCTTGAATTTCAAGGAACCCAATTCTTTAGACTTAGTCCAGCCATTCATCACAGGCACCGCTTGAGTCCATGCAGGCATATTACCTTCTTTATTACTAATCAAGTTCATGCCGATAGCACCAGCTTTTGTACCAAGGTCGAATAATGTAGCATTACCGAACATCTTAGCAGCTGCTGTGAAAATTGCTTCTTCTGCTTTTGGACGAGTTTTTTCGATGTCTGCCATAATGTGACGGTGTTCCATTAATAATTCATGTAATGGAATTGCAACTGGACAGTTTTCTGTACATGCACCGCACAATGTAGAAGCATATGGAAGATCGCCTGCTACTTCGTAACCTTTGAACAATGGAGTCAATACAGCACCCATTGGACCTGGATATACGGAGCCGTAGCCGTGACCAGAGATGTGACGGTATACAGGACAGATATTCATACATGCACCACAACGGATACAACGTAGCATTTCTTGGAATGTACCACCTAAAATACCGGAACGACCGTTATCGATAATAATGATATGTGTTTCTTCAGGACCGTCAGCTTCACCAGCGCGACCAGGGCCAGTCATCATGGAGAAGTAGTTGGAAATTTTAGCACCTACTGCGGAGCGGTTCAACATTTCCATCATAATGTCAAGAGCCTTGAAGTCAGGAACGATACGTTCTGTACCCAAGAAGATTACTTGAGTCTTAGGAATAGAACTAGACATACGACCGTTACCTTCGTTGGAAACAATTGTACATGTACCGGATGCAGCAACCGCAAAGTTACAGCCGTTAACACCTACGTCAGCTTTCAAGAAGCGTTCACGTACATAACCACGCACGAAATGCGTCATTTCTGTAGGGTTTTCAGTGCCAGTATAACCTAATTTTTCAGCGAAAATTTCGCGAATTTTGTTACGTTCAAAGTGAAGGCCTGGTACTACGATGTGAGATGGAGGACTCACTGCTGTTTGCAAAATGAATTCCGCCAAGTCAGTTTCGTTTACTTCGATACCAGCTTCTTCAAGAACTTCGTTCAAACCAATTTCTTCAGTTAAGATAGTTTTGGATTTAACAATCATTTTAGCTTCGCGTTCACGAAGGATATCCAAAGCGATTTGAGTCGCTTCTTTATCGTCGAATGCAAAGTGAACTTTAGAACCAGCTTTTTCAGCGTTTTCAGCAAATTGGTTTACATAATAATCCAAATTATTAAGCACGTGGTCGCGAAGTTTAGCTGCTTCTGCGCGGAAATCTAACCATTCAGGAACGTCCGCAACTACTGTATTACGTTTATCATAAAACACGTCTTGTGCTTTTTTAATAGCTGCAACTTTGAAATCGTCAGCCAAACATTCTTTTATACGTGTTTTATAGGGGCGATTGTCATATATAAGTGCCATGTCGTCTCCTCCTTAGCGGCAGTTTAAGATTTCAGCAATATGCATTACTTTGATACGGCGATCGATTTCACCATCTTTATGAAGACGGTCAAGCATACCTGCAATATTCATCAAGCAAGCTTGGTCGGAGCCGGAAATTACGTTAGCACCAGTACTAGCGATTTCCAAAGCTTTTTCGCGTGTCATTACTTCGCTGATTTCTGGGTTTTTAACGGAGAATGTACCGCCGAAACCGCAGCAACGGTCTGCACGAGGTAATTCGATCAACTTAAGGTCTTTTACATTGCGAAGGAGTTTGAAAGGTGGTTCTTTTACACCCATCAAGCGAGTTACGTGGCAAGATGTATGGTATGTAACAGTTTCGTCAAAGCGTGCGCCAACGTCTTCTACACCCAATACATCAGTAATGAATTCTGTGAATTCATAAATTTTTCCGCTCAATTTTTCTGCGCGTTGTTGCCATTCAGGTTGACCTTCCAAGAAGTGTTGGTATTCATCGCGAATAGCAAAGGCACAAGAGCCAGACATGCTGACTACATAGTCAGCGTTTTCGAAGCATTCGATTGTATTCTTAATAGCATCCATAGCGGCATCATTGTAACCGGAGTTAGTGAACATTTGTCCACAGCATACTTGTTTCTTAGGCACTACGAGGTCGCAACCTAGTCTCTCAAGTACTTCTACGCCAGCCATGCCAACATGAGGGTAGAACATATCAATCAAACACTGTTGGAAAAGATGAATTTTCATATTTTCGTCCTCAACTTTTCTAGTACTTAACTTAAAAAAATTTTTGATATGTATTCATTTAGGTCGATAAAATTTCACAAATTATCAGCCTATACAATAAATTGACGATCTTTAAAGTGTTATATTTAAAGAACATTTCGATATAATTATAAATAAGGGCACCATAAATGTCCAAGCAATTGCTATATTCGTATTTAGGGTTGTATAAATCATATTCTTATGACTAAAAGTAATAATCAAAATTGATTTTTATCACACTCACTTACTGCTTTATATTTTTTTCTATAACTCCCGTCTTTTCTTTATCTGCGAATGTTTATCAAGTAGATATTGTTTAGTCCCAAAATTGCACCATTCTCATTTGCTATAATGAAAATGTAACTTTCACCATTATTCATCTAATTTTTATCCTTATATATTACATTTTCTTATAGTAGTGGTTATTTCATAAAAGTGCTATAATTTATGTATATAAACGTAATTTGAAAGGAGCTTTCTCATGAAACTCAATAAATTGTCCTTATCTCTAGCGATTACATTGGCGCTAGGATCTACATTCGGCATGGCTCATGCAGAAACTACAACAACTACGAAAACACCAGTTGTAACGAATGCAAAAGCATCTACACATACTACAACTACTGCTAAAACAACTGCTAAGACAACACATGCAAAAACAACTGCTGCGAAAACTACACCAGCAGCGACAGCTAAATCTACTACAACTACAGATAAAACTACAACAACTGCAAAAGCAACACAAAATTCTGAGGCTACTGCAAAGGCTAAAGAAACATTGCCAGCTGGCGTATACCCAGATACAAAGGATAACTGGGCTCGCGATGCTATCCAAGCAATGACAGAGGCTGGCTACTTATCCGGCTATGCAGATAACACATTCCGCCCTGATAAAAGCATTACTCGTGAACAAGCAGCTGCTATTTACGGCAAAGTATTGCAACACAATATGAATGAGCAAGAACTTGCTGACCTAGTAACAAAAGAAAATGGCGTTTCCTATTCGGATGTTGAAAGCGACCGTTGGTCCAACACAGCAATTAAACTAGTTGGTGCTGCTGGCGTTATGGAAGGTACAACAAAATCTACATTTGCCCCTGATAAAGCGATGAACCGCGAAGAATTCGTTGCTTCCGCAGGTAATTTAGTAAAGAAAATAAAACCTGATGCACCTGTAAAATCCGAAAAGGTTACCTTCAAAGACAGTGCTAGCATTTCCAAAGCATATGTAGCGGATATCGAATACATGGCACAACGTGGCTATTTAGCATCCGGTGCAACAACAGATTTCAACCCAACACAACCTGTAACACGCGCACAAGCGGCAACAATCTTAAACCGCATCTTAAACGGTGAAACAGCTCCTACTACTAGCAAGGCTACCGCTATTAAAGAAGATGCAAAACAAGACGCTGAAAAGATTGAAAACAAAACTAAAACCGTTGAAAAAGAAGCTAAAGCTAAAAAATCTAACAAGGTTTCTGAGTCTAAAACAGAACAATTTCCACGCATCGTTCGACCTGTACGTCGTAACACATTAAAACCACTCGATCAAAAACAACAAGAAACATTGGAAAACAATGTATTCACTCAACTCAACAAAACATATAAAACACCAGAAGCGTTCCAAGACTATGGTGTTATGTACTGGAGAGACAATCAATTGCATGTGGCTTTGAAATCTACTTCCGATTTGGATACAGTAAAAGCTAATTTGGCAAGCCAAGGCAATGCTACTATCAACAACTATGTAGTAGTTGAATCATCTCAATACAGCCAAACTGAATACGATGTTATCGAATCTAATTTCCGTAACTACTACAGCAAAAACGAAAAAGGTGGCAATATTATCGCCGTATTCCCAGACGTTGAAAACAATCAATTATACGCTGTAGTTAGCACTGCAAGCATAGAAACACAACAAGGTATTTCCAAGGTATTTGGTTCCAAAGTTAAAATGACTGTAAAACGCTAATAGCGACAAAACCCCGATATACTTTAGTCCTTAAGGGGACTTCAAAAACAGCGTTATCTAACGCTGTTTTTGATATATTTACCACATGATTAGGAAGGATATGTATGCAACAGGTATCAAAACACACATTACGGGCCCTCATCCTGTCCGCTTTACTTACTACATCCGGTATGGCATGTGCCGCTACACCGGCACAAACACCAAGCGCTAATCCAGCACAACATACTGTAACAACAACGGCAACAGTTCAAGATACAACAGCGACTGCACAAGACAAAACTGCTGTACCTGCTAATACTGTTGTTAACCAACAACTTCGCTCCGGCGTTATTACGTCTCCAAAGGATATCCAAGATGTGCGACCATACATCTTCTCCGATGTACCAAGTGATTTTTGGGCCTCTAAATCGATTAGTGCCGTAGCAAAGGCTAAATTGATGAAAGGCTATGCGGATGGCACATTCCGTCCTAATCAACCAATGACACGCGAAGAAGTGGCCTCCCTATTTAACAACATTAC
This sequence comes from uncultured bacterium, assembly GCA_905214495.1. GTDB lineage: Bacteria > Bacillota > Negativicutes > Veillonellales > Veillonellaceae > Veillonella. The sequence continues at coordinate 44,598 of CAJMLW010000004.1, forward strand.
CGATGATGGCCAAGCAGCGTTCATCTCTAGTCACTTTAAAGATATTACATCCGACCGTTGGTCTGCCCTCGCTATTGAATCAGTAGCGCGCAAGAATATCATCTCTGGCTATGGCGACACTACATATAAACCTGAAAAATATATGTCCCGCCAAGAATTTGCTGTGGTAGCAGATAACTACCTACATTATCTAGGCTATACAACAGATGACCCTACTGTACTCGATCAAGTAGCGTATGGGGACCAAAAATTCGTAGCCCCTTGGGCACAAGACGCAGTGCGTGAATTAGCATACTTAGGATTTACCAACTATGCACCAGGCACGATGTTTAACCCAGAAAAATACGTAACCCGTGCAGAGGCGGCTGAAATTTCCTACCGTATGACACAAACACCACAAGCATTGGAATTCCACAATGTGCTCTACCGTCAACAAGTGGAACGAAAAACATCCAATGTCATCAGCCACGCCCTTCACTATGGTCAAGACTTCACACAATTTAGAAACGACGGTGCTCTCTTTTGGAAGGAAGGTAAATTGTACGTTTCTGTAGTGAACAAAAAACACTTTGATATAGTTCATACAGCACTAGCTGACGCTCACGATCCACAACTCGATAATGCATTAATTGTAAGCCAAGGCAAATTGACACAAGCCCAATTAGAAGGCCTCCAATCCGATGCATTGGCGCTTTATCAAAATATAGAACCTCAAGGTAAAATCATTAGTATTTTACCAACAGACGATGCATCTGTATTAGTTATTACGGCTGATTCTGTACAACCTGGAACAGTAAAGGCATTTAAAAAGAAATTTGGTAAGAAGGTAATGGTTCAAACACCGTCTGATGAAACTCCGACTACGACAATCCAATTCCCATTACCATTAAAACCAACCAAATAATTCATTAGGCAGCCCTTCGGGGCTGTCTTTTTTGTCCTATCCCCCTATTCTTCATACAGGACAATACACACAAAAGCCCCTCCGCACATCGCGGAGGGGCTTTCTAGTAAGTATTAAGTTCTATACCACATAAAACAGTCTGTGTACCCTTTTTGGTGCTACGCACCTTGCATTGTTTAACAATACAGACACATATAGTTAGTTTTGTTATTTGGTCACATCGTTTTGACGGTCGCGCAAATTGCCAACTGGTAAATACACGGTACCAGCACTATGGATTGTATCCACATCTTGTTGAAGAATCATCACTACCGAATAATCTTCAGTTGTGTAGAATTCAGATGGCATTTTGTCGAATGTAGCATTCACACCAACTGCATCCTTCACTTGTTGATTATTATTGATAGCATTAACGAGTTCCTTCTTATTCAAACCACCAAGGTCATACAAGGATAATTGACGACCTGTTGTAGTATTAAATGTAAAGCCTTTTACATAATTTACACCATTTGCATCACCATCACGCATTGTATAGGTGTGAATCAAAACGCTAAAGATACCATTTTTATCCGTTTTTACATCATAGTACATGATGACATTTGTTTTATTAGATTCTTTTTCGTTTACTTTTTGTGTATCATTTTGAACCTTAGAAACGTATTTCTTAATCGTTGTATTAATGGCTTTTTCAACGATAGGGCTAACGGATTTAACCTCTGGGAATACGAGGTTCAAATGATCTGTAGTCGCATCTACAGGAGATACGCCTACCTCTTTACGATCCATATAACGATCTGCATTTGGTGCTACCACTTCGATAGTACCACGATCAGTTTTATTCGCTATGGAACGTAGTTTTTTGTTTTGCTCTGGCGTAGCCGTACTAGAGAGACGATATGTCACATCGTGACGATTATTTTGTGCTACTACAGCACCAGTATCCTTTGTTACAGGAATCGTTTCACTAGCGGCTGCCATAGATGTTAGTGGCAATGCGGCAGCCATCATGATGAGAACAGTCTGTTTTAATTTCATGGTTAGCCTCTTACTTTGCTTGTTCTTGCTCTGCTTTCATAGCAAGAGCTTCTGCTTTATCAAATTTGTGAGTTACAACACGACGAACTAGATAGAATCCAGCGAAGATGAAAGCAAGTAGACCTAACCAACCAGCTGTACTTTCAAATTCAGGGCCAACTAATTCAAGTGGAGATTCACCACCACCAGTTGTAACTGACAATACAATAATAACAGCTATGATTACACCAATCAAGCTTTCACCAACAATCAAACCAGACGCAAAGAGAACGCCACGACGATTAGATTGTTCTACATCGTATTCAGCCAATTCACCGGCACGCATTTTAGCGCGAGCCATGAGGTAACGACCTACGAAATAGCTCAAGAAAGAACCGACAATAAGAGGTACTTCCAATGTTGGAGGCAAGTAGATACCCATACCAACAGCCAATGGAGGCAATGTTAAGGAAGCAGTTGTGCTCTTAAGAATCAAGTTAACAATGATTGCTACTACGCCAACACCAACGCCGATCAAGATGTAATTCCAATCCATACTAGCATTGAAAATACCTTGAGCAATTGTAGTCATCAATGTTGCTTGTGGAGCAGATAATGCCGCATTTGGATCCATTTCAGCACGAGGCAACGCACCTGTAAAACCATATGCTTGGTATAACAAGTTAAGAACTGGAGCAATCGCAATAGCACCGGCTACGGAACCAAGTAACAATGCAATTTGTTGACGCCAAGGTGTAGCACCAACGAGTTGACCAGTTTTCAAGTCTTGCAAGTTATCGTTAGAGATAGATGCAATAGCAATAACTACGGATGTCATGAAGATAGCCATAGCTGTAGCGAATTGAACGCCTGCTTCGGTAGCAAACAAATTATTTTCAGAAGCGATGAAGTATACCACTAGAGAAGAAATAATAGTTGCTAAGATACCAATACCGGAGATTGGAGATGCAGATGTACCGATAAGACCTGCCATATAACCACATGCTGCAGCTACGAAGAAGCCGATTAACAAGGCTACGATAACGCCTACTACAACAAGTGTCCACATCAAGCCTGCACTGATAGGTACAGCGGATACAAAATCCCAGAACGTAACAACCAAACCAATAAGGATGAGGGCAAATACGATCAATACAGATTTTGTACTCATATCAGTATCCATCCGATGCAATTCACGTTCAGCAGAACTGCCACTCATGGATTGTAAGGAAATTTTCATGCCTTCGATGATAGGTTTAATCAAGGTAATCAACGTCCAAATCGCTGCGATACCAATAGCACCGGCACCGATGAAACGAACTTTCTCTTTCCAGATACCCATAGCAAATTTAGCAGTCGCACCACCATCTGGAGCAAACACATTAGTCAAGTAAGGTACAAAACCAGCCCACGCGATTAGGACACCAACGAGGATAGCAATACCAGATGCGATACCAATAAGGTAACCAGCACCCAACAACGCTGTGGAGAATCCCAACGGAATTTGAGTTGTACCTTTACCAACTGTGAACCAGAAGCTCATGCTATCGCCAAGAACTTTGAAGCCGTTAGCGCAAAGGCTGATGATACCCGCTACAGCACCACCGGAAACGATGTCTGCCATACCGGAACCAGATTTAGCAACTTCACTACCATTATGAGAGCCGACCTTCAAGATTTCAGCTGCTGCACGGCCTTCTGGATATGGTAGGTCACTATTCACTACCATGGCACGGCGCAATGGAATGGTGAATAACACACCGAGGGAACCACCGCATGCGCAAATCAAGAATGTTTGCCAGAATGGAAATCCTTGCCAATAACCAAGCATTAAAAGACCTGGCAAAATAAAGATAATTGCAGATAAGGTACCAGCTGCAGATGCTTGCGTTTGTACCATGTTGTTTTCAAGAACGTTAGAATCCTTGAAGAAACGTAAAATTGCCATTGAGATAATGGCTGCCGGGATGGATGACGAGAATGTCAAACCGACCTTCAAACCCAAGTATACGTTCGATGCCGTAAATATTAGAGTGATCAATGCACCTAATAACATCCCACGCAACGTAAGTTCCGGCAAGTGAAGGTCATGGCTCATAAAATCATGTTTCATAAGTACTTACCTCCTCTTATAAATTAAATAAAACTAACTATAAGCTATATTCATTTTATCGTGTTAAAGCGATGTTGACAATAAATATAACCATATATGTGCTATGTATACACAAATTTATAGATATAAATCAAATATGTATAAAGGTAATAGCCATGCACGCATTATATCTAATCGGTATTTATTATCATTTTCTATTATATTTTTTCGTTTTTCTGTATATAATAAAGAGGAACCGACGATAAGGTCGGCATGTCTTTTAAGGAGGTTGTAAACATTATGGAAACAAGAATTGAATATGATTCAATGGGACCAGTCGAAGTCGACGCTAGACGAATTTACGGACCTCAAACGCAACGCTCGTTCAATAACTTTAAGATCGGTGACCACCGCATCCCTATTGAACAAATCAAAGCGCTTGCGCTTGTCAAAAAAGCATGTGCTTTAACCAATGCAAAATGTGGCGCAGTAACTGAAGAAAAAGCGAAACTCATCGCTCAAGTAGTAGATGAAATCGTAGATGGCAAATGGGATGATGAATTCCCATTGACCGTATTCCAAACGGGTTCTGGCACACAAACAAACATGAATGTGAACGAAGTTATCGCTCACCGGGCTAAACAATTAGATGAATCTAATCCACTTCATCCTAACGACGATGTAAACCGCGGCCAAAGTACAAACGATACATTCCCAACAGCAATGCATATCTGCGCGTACTTTGAAATTACAAAACGCGTAATTCCTGCATTGGACGGCCTTATTGCATCTTTCGAAAAATTGCAAGAAAAAGGCAAAGGCTTGCAAAAGGTTGGTCGTACTCACCTACAAGATGCTACTTTCATCATGGTGGATCAAGAAATTAGCGCCTTTGTAGAGGGCCTAAAAACTGCCAAAACTATGCTCCTTCAAAACGCTGACTACCTACTCGACGTTGCTCTTGGCGGCACTGCCGTTGGTACAGGTGTAAACACACCTAAGGGATATCTAGACGTTATGGAAACCGTATTGCCAGAGGTAACAGGCGCTCCATTCCGCGTTAAGAATAATAAATTCCAAGGCCTATCCTTGAAAGATGCGTTCATGATGGCTCACGGCGCACTTAACACATTGGCTACTACATTGTTTAAAATTGCGAACGATGTCCGTTTCTTAGGATCTGGCCCTCGCTGTGGCTATGGTGAATGGCATCTACCTGAAAACGAACCGGGCTCCTCCATCATGCCAGGTAAGGTTAACCCTACCCAATGCGAAGCTCTTGCTATGGTATGTGCCCAAGTATTCGGCATCAATACAACCATGACACTTTGTGCAGGCAGCGGTGCGTTCCAATTGAACGTGTACATGCCTATCATGATTTATGATTTTGTTGAAAGCTGTCGCCTCCTCGCAGATGCGATGAATTCCTTCACTACACACTGCATCGACGGCGTAGAATTCGTACCGGAAAAACTTAAATTCTTCGTAGAACAATCCCTTATGATTGCTACATCCTTAACACCATACATAGGCTACGATAAGAGTGCTAAGGTCGTAAAAGAAGCGTACAAACGCGGTTGTTCTATCAAAGAAATCATCTTGGAAGAAAAACTCATGACCGAAGACGAATTCGCCGAAGCAGTTCGCATGAAATAAACCTCTCACATCTCTTTGACATATCTATAACATCCTCTCATACCTCAAATGAACGGAAAAAGGACGCAATAGTCTTGAAATCTTCAGTAAAACTTATTACTGAAGGATAGACTATTGCGTCTTTTTGGGTTTTATATGTCTTATAGCAATATTTCATTTAAATTAATAAAACTCTATAATAATGAACCTTTAAAAGCATCATTTTAAGCATAAAATATATTCTAGTCAAAGAAATACCTTATGCTACCCGCATTCATTATAATGATTTGAATATAATTCTATCCTCTTCACTAATTTGGTTTAGATCATCTTTTATAGATATAGATTTACCATAAATACGTTTTAAGTTATTAATGCTATCAATATCCTCTATTATACTAGCAGTATCATAAAATGAGTAATTAGGTATCTTTAAAATATCTGTACCTATTGGTGTTAATAAAACTCTAGTATAACCTGATTCCCCTTTTACATATAAATATGGAAATACAACCTTATGAGAAATTTTAGAATACTCCAATCTAGTTTTATATGTACTATCCTGTAATATTCCGCCAAACACAATTCGATAGCGACCTAAACTATAAGAATCTACTAGTTCGGTATGTGTTCCATAAAAATTTAAATAAATTATACTAAGTCCCACTAAAAAACATATGGCTAACTTTATATATGTTAGAATCCTTATGTTATTCATGATATCTTACTCCATTAATCTTTTTATATAAACTCTGAATTATAGGAAATATAATAGCTACGATTAAAATACTATATTAGCTTATTAACTTTCAACAAAATTAGAGCAGACATTAAATAAGCAAAAATAAAAAGAACTACATACATCTGTTTTTTCCTAGCCCATTCATAATAGCGACTACGTGGTGGCTGTTTTAATAATACAGCTACTACCAAAACAGGCTGCAAGAACCAAGCCAAAACAATCGGCACTGCTATGTAGTCTAAGAAATAAAACATGCTAAACAGCATAAACGGATAGGTAATAATTGCCGACCAAGAAAGCCCTTTAATAAAGCCATAATTAGAATTAACAATTAAAGAGGCTAATAATGGTGAAAGTTTTTTTCTTAGTAAGATTTTATAAATGATCCAATATAAAGTAATCCATGAAAAAAAGATAGCTTCTAAAACTAACGGTAAATGAATATGCACAAATATTAACCTCTTTTACGTCCTAAATATTTATAAACATAACCCCAACCAAAATAAAATACTAATATTGCGATATAAGAAGCAATGAAGAAATAAATATCGTTTTCATCTTCTATTATTTCAGGATTTATAATTAGACTAACTGTCATACCTATAAAAAGAAAGATGAATATACCTCGTACAAAATAATTATAGATTTTTAAAAACATATATTTACTCCCACAATAAAAACTATACTTTCACAACACAATTAAAATTTCAATTCTAATATATCACAACTCTTATATAACTTCATATAATAAAACGAGGTATCGTATGCAAAATACAATACCTCGTTTATATTATGAACTTTAATCGTCTAATATTACTTAAATATTATAGCTAGAAATATGCCCATATAAAACAAATCCACTGCCTAAGCTACCCCATCAAAGAATGTAATGACTGTAATTTCTCGTGGGCAGTTGATACGGATTGGGAACCAGTGTCCAGATCCGTTGTTTACGTAACATACGCTATTTTTTTCTGTATAGCGACCTTTTACATAAGGTGTACCAATCGGTACCCAAGGCATACCAAAGAGGATAATTTGTCCACCGTGAGTATGGCCGGACAAGGTTAATGGCACATTGCGTTCAATGGCTTCATCAAAGAATTCTGGATGGTGAGCCAACAGAATAACAAAGGCATTATTAGGAATTCCGGATAAGGCCTTGTCAATCATGGCTTCACGGTTTTCTTTACGCCGTTCATTATCATAGGATACGCCAGCTATATAGACCGGTTGTTTGCCACCCATGATTTGGATGTTGTCATTAATCAATACATTTAATGGCGTTTTTGTTTTAATATCATCAACGATTTTATTGACATCATGATGGAATTCATGATTGCCAAGGATATAATCTACGCCATCTGGAATTTGTTTTGCAAATACCTTTAAGCGATCACAAACTTCAGGTAGCCATTGTATCTTGTCGATAAGGTCACCGGTGATGACAACGCGGTTTGGGTGTTCTAGTAGTGCTAATCGCAAGATTTCGTCAAAGTCATCTAGGTCGATGCTTGGCCCAATATGGATATCACTGAGTTGCACAATCTTGTAATCTGCAAGTCCTGGTGGTAGGTTTGTATAACCAAAGCTTTCATGGGTTACAACGATTTCTCGTTGCCCCTCATAGGCAGCATAGCCAGCGCCACCCATGGCAGCCAAAGGTACAAGGGTACCGACGGTTCTAAAGAAAGCACGGCGTCCTGTCCGTTCTTCGACAGGCACCTTATGAGAGATGCGGTTTACCAGTGCATAGATTAAAGCTAATACGATAAAAACGGGTATACATAAGAATATAGCAAATACTATGCCATAGCTTTCCGTTCTAAACAAATTGAGCCATTCGTACCATGGTGTTCCGTAAAGGTCAACTTGGTATAGGAAATAATACCGCACCGTGCAGAACCAACTAGCGACTACCAAAATATAGGCTAGCCACGCAGGCCATAGTTTTTTCGGTTTCCATAAATACAGGTACAATCCCCAAAAGCCTAAAAAGGCTATGGCTAGCACCACAAGAAACACAATATTTATAATTAATTGCATATACGCTCCTAACTGTATATCAAGTAATGGCTAATACATTGAGACAAAATCAGTGTTTGTCTCATAAATTTATTCTACAATAGGACATAATTCTGTCAATTTACCATGAGGTCCCGCCCAAGCATAATCAGCGAATTCCTCCCGTTTGATAAGCATCCAATCTTTCGGTAATTGCTTTTGTATCGCTTCGATTGATGTATGGACTCCAGCATACTGCAAATCCCCTCGAAAGGCCTTCATAAACCATTTGCGATGAGAAAATACATGAGTTAATTCTTTCACAATAACTGGTTGCAAGGATAGTTCAAAGCCCAATGCCCCTACGAGCTCAGTTAAACCGGATTCTGCCGCATCATAGGAATCCGCATTTTCTACAGATGGAAATTCCCACATGGAACGCAAGAGGCCTCGATTAGGGCGTTTATGTAGCAAATAATAGTCGCCATAACTGAGGATGCCTACAAATACAGGCACATCAACGACCTTTGTTTTCTTGATACGCACAGGCAATTGATCTGTTATATTATGTTGGTACGCATGACACATATTAACGATAGGGCATTCACCGCAGCGTGGCGTCTTAGGGATACATACGGCCGAACCAAAATCCATCAAGGCTTGGTTAAAATCGCCTGGTCTATCATGAGGCAAGGTGTCCTCTACAATAGCAGTAATCGTTTTCTTGCCCTTTGTGCTCAAAATATCATCGAATATGCCGTACAAACGGGCATAGATACGCAGTACATTACCATCGACGGCCACCTCTGGCTCGCCATAGGCCATTGATAGCACAGCGCCAGCCGTATAGGAACCGACGCCCTTCAAGGATTCCATTTCCTTCCGATTATGAGGCACCACGCCACCGTAATTGTGCACCACATCTTGCACACCAAGTCGCAAATTACGAGCCCGGCTATAATAGCCCAGGCCTTGCCACGCATGGACCACTTCATCTTCTGTGGCCTTTGCCAAGTCCTCCAGAGTCGGAAATAGACGCATCCAATTATCATAATAGGGCTTCATCGCCTCAATGCGGGTCTGTTGGCTCATTACCTCAGACACCCACACCTTATAAGGGTCACCGCAGTCACGCCACGGCAAATCCCGCTTATTCACATCATACCACGCCAACAACTGTGGCACCCACTTTGGGTTATTCATCTCTTTCATAGTTCCTCAATATAGGTGTATGTGAAAGCACTACCTATACTTTCACTACACTCTATTCATTAATATATACATCGATACGGGCCAACAATTCACTTTCCATGACTGTGTCGACCTCTGTTAAACGCATGTCCTCTACATGACTGTTATCTGGGCCAAATCGGATAGGTCCCTTTAGCAACTTGCCCTCTAACAGCATAGGAAGCCATGTACGGTCCCCTTCCCACATATGCTCATAGGGCACATCGGCGAATGTAAACCAATGCGGCTCCATCTCGTCTGATTCAATGGGCTGTACATCGGTAACGCGCACAAAATATACATAACCCACATGAGTTAGACTTTCATCATAAGGAAACTGAAAGTCAAAAAGGGCTACGCACTCTAAATCAGCGGCATTAACAAGAATGCCCGATTCCTCATATAGCTCACGCACGGCGCATTGGCGAAAGCTTTCACCATCATTGATTTTACCGCCAAAGCCATTATATTTATCGGCACCAAAGCCGCGTTTCTTACGGCCCAGCAAAATTCTATTTTGTTCATCTATGGGAAATACCAAGGTTGTAGGTTTCATAAGACCTCCTATAATTTGGTAAAGATTATTAATATATTATACCATTATTTCATGTGTAATACTGTCATTTATGGTATGATTAAAGGTATGAGATGAAAGGAGGCGCACCATGAACGAACCACTTATATTTGACATTGCACTAGGGCGTACAAAGCCTGTAAATATGCGTGACGCAAGTGTGCGCTGTCCATTCTGCGACCGGTCAAATTTAACAGATATTCTGGCACAAGATGGTCACATCATTTGGCTCATGAATAAATACCCAGTTCTCAAGGATACATGGCCTACGGTTATTATCGAAACAGAAGGCGATCAAGGGGAATTATCTACCCTCTCTCTCGACGAAGCAACACGTATTATTCAATTTGGCATGGATAAATGGCATGAAACAATTAGCACCAAAGAATTTGAATCCGTTCTATTCTTTAAAAATCACGGCCCCATGTCGGGCGGTTCCATACGCCATCCGCACAGCCAAATTATAGGCTTACGCAATTACGATTACCACGAAGATATTACGGTTAAAAACATGGAAGGCTGGTTGTTACACGAAGATCAAGATATTCGTATTACCTTATCCAAACATCCTATTATAGGGTTCTTTGAATATAATTTACGTTTTAAACCAGATACACCTGCTAAATCTATTACCATGCGTTTACAACAAACTGTGCGCTACGTACTAGATAGCTTAGCAAAATATTCCCAGTCTTATAACTATTTCTTCTACCAACTAGAGGACGGTTACGAATATATCAAGGTAATTCCTCGCTATATTACAACGCCGCTCTACGTGGGTTATAAAATTCCACAAACATGCAACGATGAACGAGCTGCTAAGATTTTGCGGAATATTACCCCCTATTTTGAATTAAAATAAGAGTTCTCTACTACGAGTTCCGTACGTGAGAGAACTCTAGTAAGGATATATATGAACATTTACGCCATTGGAGACCTTCATCTATCAGGCAATCCACCTACAAAGCCGATGAACATATTCGGTCCCTACTGGGACAATCATTGGCAACGTATAAAAGAACATTGGCTGTCCACCGTCACCGATGAAGACATTATCTTTCTCGTAGGCGACATGAGCTGGGCTTTACGCCTCAATGACGCGCTATATGACCTCAAGGAAATCGCCAGCCTTCCAGGTCAAAAATTTATGATTCGTGGCAATCACGATTATTGGTGGTCATCGGCAAATAAAATGAAAAATGCCATGGGCGATGCTATTACCTTTTTACAAGGCCACGGTACGGCCCGCATCATCAATCTCACCACTCAGGTTAATGCTTTAATTGGTGAAAGCCAGCCCACCGAACAGCAATGCATCTTGGCCTTTGGTGGCACCCGCGGCTACATCTGTCCTGATGATGCTAACTTTAAACCGGATACGGATCAATCTATCTATGATAGAGAAATTATGCGTACCGAAGCGGCATTACAAGAAATGGAGCACGCTATCCAAGCATTGCAAGAGAAACATGTTGAAATAGAGAATACTGAGGAAACACTTCCTGTAACGCGGGTCCTCTTGCTACACTATCCACCATTTAATGAAAATAACGCCCCATCAGGCTTTACAGACCTTATGGAGCGCTATCATGTAGATATATGTATATTTGGCCATTTACATGACCAGATTTCATTCAAACGAATCCCAACTACATTCGGAAATACTAAATTAGAACTCGTTTCTGCAGATTATGCAGAATTTAAGATACAAAAAATATTGTAATTTGAATCCCTATGAGGCATAACTGACTTAATATTCAAATATGCATCATACATTTATAAAGGAGCATTATGAGTCGCATCCATAAAGAGCATTTACAAGCAGGCTATATTTTTGGCGATACAATCAATCAAGAATATATCTATTTGCCATCCGGCGAGGTGGGCACAGACCATCCATTGGCAGTCCTCGAAACACCTACAAAACGAGAGGACCTTACATTGGACGAAGCGGTTCATATGATTGATACGCTAACATTAAAACGATGTAGCCACCCTACATTAGGTAAAAAATCATTTTAATAGCAAAGGGGCTGTAGCAAAATACGGTTTTACCGCATTTTGCTACAGCCCCTTTTTAGCTTTATTTCTTATTTTAGTCAGTTATGTAGTTTCTTATCCCAAGAACCCTCCATGGCCTAGTGCGATACAGTCTTCTTTTGTAATCTCATCGTCTGCAATGAGGCGTGGCACGATTTCATCAAAGGCTGTTGGTTTACTAAATAGAACACCGCCTGGTACGCCTAAAATTGGTGTGCCATCAGCACAGTATGCAATGCACACCATAGAACCCGGCAAGACAGGAAGGCCATAGGTTACAACATGGTCTGCGTAGCGTTTAATGGCCCCTGGTGTTAAATCATCAGGATCGACACTCATGCCACCTGTGCAGAATATGATATCTGCACCAGCTGCTTTCACCTTATCGATGGCCGCCACAATATCGTCTGTGTTATCTGTGACGATTTCATGGGCGATTTTTTTGACACCAAATTCTGCGCAACGCTCTTCGATAATAGGTGTGAAAGCATCCTTAATGCGCCCTTCAAACACTTCAGAACCAGTTGTTACAATCCCCATTGTTTTACGTACAAATGGTTTTATGTTTAAGATAGGACCAGCAATTTTTTGAGCATCCACAACCTGTTGCTCTTCCAATAACAATGGAATACAACGCATACCGGCGATTTTATCGCCCGCTTTCACAGGCATATTATTCAATTTTGTAACGATAGTCAATTCGCCGATGCTATTGATAGCGTATAGTTTATCTACATCGACCTTGAGTAGACCATCTACATCAGCAATGGCCTCAATTTTACCTTGTGCCATAGGACCATCATGCATATAGTTTCCCTTGGCAATAGCATACAAGGCGCGCGCTACATCTTCTTCGTGTAAGAACCCTTCATCTTCTGGTTCCATTACATAAATATGTTCCTTTCCTAAATCGAGTAGTTTAGGAATGTCCTCTTCTGTAATCACATGACCGCGGCGGAATGGTGTATCTTTCACCTCACCGATGACGATGCGTACAATATCGTGTACCAAGGCATGTCCTACGGCATCTTGTACTCTTATTTCTTTCATAATCTAACCTTTCAACATATATTCTATTCCATGTATATCAAACATAATATGTAACAATATATTTACTATATCACATGAATGATAGCGCCTAATATGCAATTATGCACATACGAGTTTAGCAATCCACATACCGATGGCACAAAGAGCTAGACCACCAAAAATTTGTATCACCCCATAGAATAGAACATCGGTGAAATCACCCGCTGTCAATAGCTGCAATAGTTCAAAAGCAAATGTAGAAAATGTCGTAAAAGCCCCAAGTCCACCAACCACTAAAAAGAACCGAACCCATTGAGGCCAATCCGGTCTACACACATAGGCACCTAAAATAATGCCTATAATCAAACAACCGATTAAATTGACCGTTATCGTACCAAAAGGATAAGGCCCCAATCGTGCCATTACCCATTCACCTACCACCGTTCGCGCTAATGCACCTAAAGCACCACCACAAGCGATAGCTATATATTTTTCCATAAAAGGCCTCCATAAAATTAACATTTCGTGTAATTATCATATATACATAATAATTATCACATATTACCTATTAGTCAACAATGTATTTGCTAAGTATACTAAAAGCACAAGGTAGGAATCGGAAAGGAGGTCTTATGAAGGATCCTACACTTACAATGCCAGCCTACCGACGAAATCATTATCAGGACCCAAAATTTCAGCAACAGTATATGTGCTTGGGTCACAAAATCTCTACGCTGCGAACGTCGATGGGCATTTCACAACGACAATTGGCCGATGTCGTAGGCATTAGCCGCAGCTATTTGAGTAAATTAGAATGTGGACACGGTATTTCAGGCGCGTCCATCGAGGTGGTTTTTAAAATCGCCTATTGCCTCAATATTTCTACTAGTCAATTGCTACATCTTCGTACGCAAGACTATAAATCCTGTAATAGACATCTTTCAAAACATTATGAAAGAGTCGAATTTTTCCGACTAGCACACCAGCGCTTTTTGGAACTAAAAAAACGTCTCTAATCAATAGACCTCATATGAATAGGGACAGAATTGATTCTTTATTACACTCTCTTATATTCAATAAAAACAACATTATATAACCTTTCAAAAATTAGATTAACGAGATAAAGTAATTCCTACTTAACACGTACAACATATATAAAAGATAACCCCTTACAATATCTTATATATGACTTTGCAAAACAAAGGACCCTATCTAGGGTCCTTTTTACTATGTCTATATAGTTTTTATACTTCGTTCAACTTCTTATCTTGTAATTCCGCATTAGCACGTTTAAAGATAAATGCATTATTAATGTGTTGACGCATTGCATTTTCTGCAGCTACTTCATCGTGACGTTCAATGGCATCTACAATATGATCATGTTCATCGTCACAATCGTGTGTGCGCACTGCATTGAAAGAACTCAAATACATATCGCGATTTACTCGTTCACGGAAATCTGCTAAGTAATCAACAACGCGATCATTGCCAGAGAATTGAGCAATCATGCTATGGAATCGGCTATTAACCTCTACGCGTGCCGTAGCATCCTCAATGGCATGCATTTCCTTGCATAATTCCTTAAGCTCTTCCACTTGTTTTGGCGTAGCGTGACGAGCACACAAACGCGCCCCCAAACCTTCCATAACTTCGCGACATTGATATAGCGCCACGATTTCTTCTGGTGTATCCGCCTTAACGGTAACACCCTTCCATGGTACGATAACAACAAGATTATCTTTTGCTAATTTTCTGAAAGCTTCGCGAACTGGCGTTGCACTGACTTTGAGCTGTTCTGCGATCTTAACTTCATTTAGTTTTTCTTGCGGTAATAGCTCCCCTGTTAAAATAGCCTGTTTCAAGGTCACATAAACTTGTTCACTTAAAGGCAATCGTTCAATTGAATCTACAGCGGAAAAATGATACACATCTTTTGGTTCTTTTGTACCCTTCACGTCTTTTGTCATATTTCTAGCCTTAGGTCCCCTCTAATGTTTACACGCTTTCATACTTTCAATGAACGCCTAAAATGAGTATAATAGAATGTAAGCATTTTTATATACGAACACATGTATATATAATAATTGTATACTCTATAATTATAAGTCCCGTACATATGACTGTCAATTTCAAGATAGTCACAGTTAAAAAGTGAGGAAGTTATCCCTATGAGTCGTTGTTTGGTTATCATTAACCCTGTATCTGGCGGCGGTGCAGCACGCCGATACGCCCTTGATTTACAGTGGAAATTGAGCACCCTTTTTGACACAATTGAAGTTAAATTTACCACCGGTGCCAACGATGCAACCCGTTTTGCAAAAGCCGCTTGTGAGGATGGTTTTGACGCCGTTTTCTGCATGGGTGGCGATGGTACCGTTAACGAAACGGTAAATGGTATTGCCCAAGGCGGTTTCAAAGCAACCTTTGGCTTTATTCCGGTAGGAACCGTCAACGATATGTCTCGTGCTCTCGGCATTCCACAACGACCTTTAGAGGCAATTCGCCGCCTCGATATCAACCAAGTTCGCTCCATCGATATTGGTCGCTGCAATGATAAATACTTCTGCAATAATATTGCAGCTGGTGTCATTCCAAAGGTTATCGAAGAGGTAACGCCAAAGGAAAAGCGCATCTTAGGTCCATTAGCCTACTTCTTGCGCGCCGGTCAAGCCCTCTTCACCACAAAGGACTATACATACCGCATTCAAACGGAAGATGATGATTTCATCTGTAAATCGCCGCTTGTACTAGCTCTACTTACCAATGTAGTTTCTAGTTTTGAACGCTTTATGCCAGAGGCCTCCGTAGATGATGGGTATATGCGTCTCGTTATCTTTAAAGAATACTTTATTCTCGATATCTTCAAGGTATTACCGCTTATCTTAAGTGGTGCGATCTATAACTCTAGCAATACTACTACATTGACAGTCAAGAAAGCTCATATTGAATTATTGAGCAATACAGATAATCTACCAACCAATATGGATGGTGATGCAGGTCCTTACATGCCTGTAGACCTTGAGGTATTACCACGGATTCTCAAAGTATTTGCACCGACAAAACATCAAAAGAAAAAACCGCTTCTCTAAGCGATACGAACCCCCTTTGCTGGCAAACCAGTAAAGGGGGTTCGTATTATGCTAAGTCGATTGTCTTATATGTGCTTACAATAGAACCGCTTCATGTAAGCGGAAGCTATAAATATAACTTGCTTTCACAGGCATGTTTGTCAATCGTTCTAGGGCCTCTTTGTAGAGGTCCATTTGTATTTTATAGCGACGAATGAGCTCGTCTCCACTCTTAACGCGGTCTGTCTTATAGTCCACGAGGACCCATTGATCATCTTCTACAAAGGCCGTATCGATGATACCTTGTAAGAATAGACGCTCACCATTCTCTACATCAGGATATACCCGATTACCGTCAAAGAGCATGCTAAATGGCAATTCTCGTTCCACTCGTTTTGATGCAATGAGACGCTGGCCCAAATCAGAGTTAAAGAATCCATATAAGCTACGATCACTTAATAGACTGCGTTCTTCATCACTAAATTTGCCTTCTGCTTGTAATGAATCGAGCATATCTGTCATAGATGTTTGCGTATATTTTTGCACAGGCAACCATTGCATCGCTTCATGCATCAATGTGCCCCATTGCGCACCCGTTACGATTTTCTCCTCGTCAGCAATGGCCAGCGGTTTGCGTCCAAATACGGAATCGGCTATCTCTGTTTCACTAATAGCAGGAGTGCTTGTATCTAATACCGTAGCCGATACCGCCTCCGCATCACGTTCAGCAAATCGTCGTTTCAATTCGCTAACAGAAATCTTAGCCGTTGTCTTAGACGCTACGAGGTTTGGATAGGTGAAAGCAAAACGCTGTACGATTTCCTCAGGCAATTCTACATCATTTACCTTACCTAATACGCGAACCGTATTGATGGTCGTTTCATCCACATCAGCCTTGTAATCTAAATCGCCATAGAGAGAACCATCATGAATTTCTACCTTCACCTGGCATTGACGGTCCAGCAAATCAAAATTTGTTTCTCCTTCGAGTTCAATGATATTGCGAAGTGGTGCACCCCCATCTAGGTGACGGGCGAAGGCGATGAGTAGCCAATGCAAATAGGAATTACCAGCTTTGATTAGATCCGCGCCTAATGCTTGGGTTTGCGTCAAAGCCGCATGTTTTATATGAGCACCAACGCCCTTTTCCTTTTTGATTTCCTTGTTAATATATCCGGTCAAGAATAGTTTATCCCGTGCCCGTGTCAATGCAACGTAGAGGATACGTTGTTCTTCGGCTTTCATAGCATCCGATTTGATGGATTTACAATAGAGCCACGGCATGGATGGATAGGATACGCGAATGTCTGGGTAATAGCCCTTTAATCCGATACCGCCATTTTTATCGACCAATAATGGTGAATTGAAGTCCATGGTATTGAATTTCTTTTGTACACCAGACAGGAATACAACAGGGAATTCAAGGCCCTTACTTTTATGGATGGTCATAAGGCGCACTACGTCATCTGCTTCGGTAACTACATTGGCAACGGCCATGTCTTGGTTGCTATCGCGTAAACTTTCCACAAAACGAAGGAACCTAAAAAGACCTCGGAACCCGGAGGATTCAAATCCCTTAGCCCGTTCATAAAGGGCCATCACATTAGCGCGCCGCACGAGGCCATTCGGCATGGCGCCTACATAATTTATATAGTCTAAAGTTTCATAAATATTCCACAATAAATCAGCCACACCATGACGGCGAGACAATGTACGCCAACGCTCGATATGATTGATGAATTGCAACAAGCGATTGTCTTGGACCTGTTCTGCGTAAACAGGCATAACAGACCATAGAGACCCATCACCGGTAAGGCGCAACGCCCCTAATTCATTTGCATCAAGACCTACGAGTCCAGAGTGCAATATGGCAGCCATCGGCAAATCTTGCTCTGGATTGTCGATAATTTGTAACAAGGACAAGAGCAATTGAATTTCTTGTGCCTCAAAGTAGCCATCTCGTTCATTAACAACGGCTGGAATACCGGCTTGGCGCATAGCTGCTACGGCACGAGTTCCCCACCCTGCGAGAGAACGGCGCAATACGGCAAAGTCGCGCCATTGAATGTGACGGAACGAGCCATCCGCATTTTGCACCTGTTTCCTCGAGGCGTGCAATTCCTTGATTTTTTGGATGATAAAATCCAATTCTCGCTCATTGTTCTCCGGTTCATCGCCTGCAGTTTCGGAATCACCATCGGTCTCTTCAGAACGATTCGTATCGCTCGTATCCAAGAGATGTAATTCTACAGCGCCGCCCACCCAATCGGATGGCGCATCTTCTACAATACGGCCCGGTATAAGCGATTCTTTTTCGCCATAATCAAGCTCCGCTGCCTCTTGGGTCATAATTTGGTAGAAAATAAAATTCGTAGTAGTCAAAATATTTTCGTGAGACCGGAAATTCTTTGCCAAATCGATGCGGCGCTCAACGGCGTCATTCATGAGCCCATACGTATTATACTTGTTCATAAATAACGAACTATCCGCCATACGAAAACTATAAATGGCCTGCTTCACATCGCCTACGTAAAAACGATTATCCACGCGGGAAATGAGGTTAATAATGGTTTCCTGTACACCATTCGTATCTTGGTATTCGTCCACCATGATTTCTTTGAACGTATCCTGTAATTCAAGGGCCACTTCGGATGGTTTTGGATCATCTTCTGTGCCTGGTTCCACAAGGAGTGCCAAGCAGAGATGTTCCAAATCGCTAAAGTCCATGATGCCTTGCTCTTTTTTAGCCTCGTCATAGGCTTTGTGAAAGGCGATAGTCAATTCTACAAGGTTATGAATGAGCGGATATTGGTCTTTAAATTGCTGTTGCAGAACGGATTCATCAATACGGAATAGACCGTTTTTCATGCCCTTTAAACTATCCTTGTTTTGAGAGCCTAGCGATTTAAATTCGTCTGCTAACGCACCATCGACTTCGCCCTTTTCTAAGGCTTTGCTAAGGCTTGTAAAACTTGCTTTTGTAAAGGTATCTAGGTTACGGCATATGTCGACCATATCGGACCAGGTCTGGGCCCCTTTTAATTGGGCTAGTGCGGCTAATTGCTCTTGGTACACCTTGTCCCATTTCTTAGGGCCTACAGGGCTTTCAAGTAAAGGTTCCATCTGTTCGATGCGGTCTGCAATGCGATCGATTTCGGCCTGTTGGTCGTCCCACATAGCACGGCCCCATAAGGTATCTCGTAAATTCTGCTCTTGAGCGGCCTTATATGGTTCTACGGCACACCGCATCCACCCGTCAGGATTCGATTGAGACATGGCGAATTCATAGAGACTGAGCACTTTATCTTGCAATCCAGCATCAGATTTATCATCACTAAAGAAGTCGGACAAATCGAAGATGCCATACGCATTATGTTCATAAGCCTCTTTCAACAGATTCTCTAACACCTCTTGTTTTAAGAGGGCCATTTCCGCTTCGTTGCCAATGCGGGCCGTCGGAGGTATATCGAGTTTATAAAAATAAGAGCGAATCACCCACTGACAGAAGGAGTGCAATGTCGAAATATGTGCCGATGGCAATAGATTAAGCTGTCGCTCTAGGCGCGCTTGTAACGCTTTATCTTCGGTGGACTCCATGGCCTTAGCTAAAGCGACGCCAATACGAGCGCTCATTTCAGCGGCAGCGGCCTTCGTAAAGGTAACGACCATCAATTCTTGTACGGATAATGGATTCTCCATATCTTTTAACCGCGTAATAATACGCTCTACAAGAACCGCCGTTTTACCGGAACCAGCGGCAGCGGCGACAAGCAAGGTTTGAGCCCCTAAATTACTGTCCTTCGGGGACATGATGGCAGATTCCTGCTCCGGTGTCCATTTAACGCCCATTGTCGTCACCTCCTGTCATAGAACTATCGTTATTAGAACTTTCACCAAAACTAGCGTCAGACTCTGCCTGATTCGATGAACCATTGAGGGCATCGCGCATTTTTTCAAGGGCGTTCGCCTCATTTAGAGCACTCAAATAATTGTATTGATTGCGCTCATTATCAAAGCGACACACGGTCTTGTAATCGCAGTAGGAACAAGGAATGGTCTTGTTCAACTGATACGGAGCAATGGGGAATTCGCCCTTGCCGATTGCAGAACCAGTATCCGCCATAATCGATTCCGTATAGCGGCACATGATATTAAAATCACCGGAGGATTTAACAATTTTCATATCCCCAGAATGAATGGTTCCCTTTCCCGTAATACGAACGGGCACATAAGGGCCCTTACTCTTATAAGTAAGCAATTTTTCATCCATCTTTTCCAACATGTCGATATCATCTGTAAAATACCCTTTATTATTAAGGGCCCCATTTGTATCCGCCAAAACTTTGGCCTCTTCATAAGACACAGGCTCACTCGCTGCCGTTCGTGGATTTTTTACATACGTATACACCACAGCGGCCGGGGTCATCGGTTGATCATGGTGTTTCTTATAAGCCGATTCTAATGCCAACAGATAAGTCATCAATTGTAATTTTAGACCATAGTAAATTTCCTGTGCATTAACCGATGTACTCCCCGATTTATAGTCGATAACCATGCCATACGTATGTCCATCGCGTTTGTATTCATCGATACGGTCAATTTGCCCTACTAAACGTAAATAACGGTCCTCTCCAAGGGATACCTTAATGGAGTCCCATCCATTGGGACGTCCAAAGTCCTGCTCCAAATACATCGTATCAAAGGAGGACCGACTAGACCAATCGACAAGGCGCGATACCGTTTTCTGTAACGTTCTCACAACGCGCTCTTCAATGGCCTTATCATAGGCTGTCTTTTCATCCTCATCATAACGGTTTTCTTCTAATATATCCGCTGCTACGCGAGCACATAATTCCTGTTGCGCCGTTTCATCCAAATCACGCCATTGCTTATGCTCGGATAATAGTTGCGTTCCCAACCGCTCCAAATTGGCATGTAAAAAAGTACCAATTTCAGGGGCCCCAAAGGAACGAACCTTACGAGGCTCTAATTTCAACCCATATTGAGCATAGAATTTAAACGGACATTGACGATATTTTTCAAGACGCGTTACCGACCCAGACATATAGCCCCGTTTGAGGAACAGACCAGTTACTAGCTCCGGTGCAATAACAGGTACATCATTATTGTCGCGAATACCACGGCTCACGTCCTCCAAGCGGGGTCTGTAAGCTCCATCATGGCGAGCCCAGTTATAGAGGCCCCACCATAATGGTGACACTGGTACGCCACTAAACAAAGCGCCCCAACGTTCAGATAATAGGGATAGACTTTGGTATGGACGCCATAAATAATTATCTTCAGTACCATCTTGAATGGTGAAAGGAACCTCTATAGGGGATGTACAGAAGCCGAGAGATTGTAACCGTTTAATAACGAGGGAACTTTCAAGTCCTTCCCCTTCATCATTGGAACCTGCATAGGATATGGTTAAATGCTGCTCGGCCCGCGTCATCGCTAAATAGAGGAGGAAATTTTCATTAAACGCCTTCGGCAAGGCACCTTCGGCAAGAACGATGCCCGCCTCAGTCAATGCCTCCCGTTCTCTATCCTGAATCAAACCTTCATCACCCATGTTTTGTGGGAACACACCTTGATTAAGGCCCATCACATAGACCCGAGACCACGATTGGCTGTACGCCCGTTCTATGGTGGTAATCGCTACGTGATCAAGGGACGGAGGAATCATGGAGTACTGAACATTATCGAGGGCCTCTTCTAAGAGGGCTATCATTTCATCCAACGTCAATGTTTCCGTATTGGTGAGGACCATCATTTCATCAAGGAATCCGATGACCGCATTGTACATTTGCTCGTGACTGGCCTTGGATTCTAAATCGCCATCTCGTTCAGCCTCTAAGGACCATTCATAGAGGCGTTGAGGCACTTGTAATTCTTCGAGGACTCTATAGATATGTTTACACCATTCCGCCCCTGTATGCGCGTCGCTAGACGTAGCAAAATCAAACCAAGGTATCAAAATATCCATGATGGCCTGTCTCGATGCATTCACGCGCGCATGTCTCGGTGCGTCCGGTTGTTCTTCGTCTGAAAGCCCCGTTATACGGCGCATATAAGACCAGTTATCTCGTTCCCACTGTAGATGATCAATGCCAAATTCGAGCACGTAGTTTTCTAATTCATCCACCATCTCGCGAGTAAGAGGTGTTAAATCCGTTTTCAACAGACGGAACATAATATCACGACTATAGCTATGCTTAACGATACCGAGCAAATCCGTCATCAATTCTCCGAGCGGATGATTGTTCATAGGTCGTTGACGATCTCCAAAATGAGGTATCCCATAACGAGTAAATACCTTTTCCAACGTATCGCCATAGGTTTCGGATTCACGAAGCATAATACACACATCGCGGTAACGTGCATTAGGACTGCTTTCAATATAGGAAAGAATATCACGAGCCACCCAATCCGCCTCGCGTTCCCGATTAAAGGCGCTTACAAGCGGTATATGTTCATCCGTAGTATTGCGCTTACCATGAAAGAAGTTTTCCTCCAAGGATTGCAATACAGGTGTCCCTCTATGTCCTGTAAAGGACTGAAAGGACAATTTCGTTCCATATTCCTTATGGAGATTTTCCAAGATTTCAACGGAGCGATTAAAGATGCCATGATGACCTTTATTAGCCAATATACGTTTAGGATCAGCTGGTAAATCGACGGTGATTACCGATTCTACAGCAAGATCAAAGAGCATGTATAACAGCTCAAAATGAACCGGTGTAAACCAGTGGAATCCATCAACAAAGACATGGCAGTTTTCCATCAATGGAGACTGTGGCAATGCATGAACAAGGTCCATGATAGGGTCTCCATCAATTTGCCCATGAAGCTGCAATTCCTCTTCGTAGGCCGACATGCATAGTGCCAATTCCCGTAGTTTTTTCTGTAATACACCATTTGATACGCGCTGTGCACCAGATTCTAATTCATCAGGTCCAATGCAAAATGAGCGAAACTCGGAAAATAATCCTTGCAAGACAGATGAAAACTCTGGCCGTTTAGCGGCTTGCGATAACAGGCCTAATTCAGCTCCTTTACGCTTCATCACAAGGCTTAGTAACATGGTTCTACCCAATTGAGATATGCTCTGTTGCTGAGCCTTTACATTACCGATTGATTGATATACCTGATAGGCCAATCGGCCAAAGCCAACGACGCGGACCGTCGTAAAGCCTCCTTGAGGCATAAATTCCGCAAGTTCCCGTTCCACGCGATAGGTGGCTGGCTCTGGAACGAGCAAAATAATAGGGTCACCTGGACATTCGGTGATAACCTGCCGAATGCGTTCATATACGGCACGGGTCTTACCGGAACCAGCACGACCATAATACATGGTAATACTCATACTACCTCCCACAACGATGCTTACATTTAGTAATTCTGCTTATATTTCATCATCCCTAAAATAAAATATATAGCACGGATAATTTATACGACATATAAATATATATACTATTGTACACCATGGAATATCAAAACTGTATAATGGCATCGCTAATGTATTTACAACAAATGTTATTACAGAAGCCATCGTAAACAACACATCCTTACGCGTTACTGTTAATATGACACAACCTACATCCGTAGCAGCATCTAAATTACGCGCTATGCAACAATCTGGCCAAGTAACATTGGGCGAAGTTTCCACATTGTTCGCTTATAATGAAAAGAGCACATCCTACGGGAATGTGCTCTTTTCTACTATAATCGTGTAAATGTTTCCAATGCCTTATAGGCCATCAAGCGATAGCCTCGCTCATTTGGATGAACCTCTCCAGCAAATACAATTTGACCAATTTGATCGGCTTCATGAAGAACGGTATAAAAATCGATAGTTTGTAAACCATGTTCTAAGGCATATTCCTGTAAACGACGGTTTACGTCCACTACCACATGATTAAGTCCATCCATTTCACTATCGATTTGTGTTTCAAGGCCCATAATAACATGTCCCTTTTCACCGGCTATGGTAGCGGCTTTAATGAGCTTGTTATATACGTAGTCGCTATCGCGATTTTGCAAAATATCATTTGTACCGCACATAATGCATATATATCGATCCTTCTCATAGGACTTGTCGATACACCAGGATTCTAAATAATTGATTAAACCTTGCACAGATAGTCCATCGATGCCGTGATTTTCTATATGATATGCGGGTAGTGCGGCACTACATAATTCAATCCAACCGAGACCTTCTCTCACATCATATCCACGGGTGATGCTATCTCCAAAACATATTATATTCATAAATTCCTCCCTGTACATTAATTCATCTACATTGTAAAGTATATATGTATAAAGTACAATATATTACTCATCTTCATGTATTCTTAAGTACAACATGGTACACTTTTTTCACATAGAGAGGAGAATTAGAATGAAATATTTTTTAGCTCTCGTGTGAACCCTATTATGTACCTCGCAATCAGGATTTGCCATATCACAATATGAAATAGAGCAAAAGCCCACTCAATATCAGCTAGCCTATTCTAGTGATACCGAGCGTATGTATGTCGACCTTAGTTCGATTCATACGAAACAGACTGTTGCTAATTATAAAACGGTACAAGCGCGTCTATTAAGCTTATACACAAAAAATAATGTAATTGCAGACTATGATACAAACTTAACATTTTATAGCCAACAACCTAATGCACCGGTGACGATGACTGCGTGGAAAATATCAAAACCAACATTCTATGCAGAAAATGGGTATCCTATCGATACATTACCGCAGCAACGGTTAGCAAAGGATTACGGTCAACACGTGGCGGCGCTAAATAGCCCATCACAACGCATTGGGAAATTTATTTTTTTAGTCTTACAAAGAACAAGGCAACGGCACCGATAACTGGTGCAATAGCAAGGGTCATCAATGCAGATTTATAGCTACCAGTTGCAGTTAGCATACTGCCTAAAATCATAGGTGCCAACATAACGCCGATTTGATTAAATAAGTTTACAAATCCCGCTGTAGTGCCTCGCAAGTGAGGTTCTGCTGATTGTACAACGAGAGCATTCGTCAACGCACTGTGCATGAATGCGCCAATACCAAGAATTGGACCTGTAATAAAGAGCATATCTGGGTTTGTGGTGCTTGCAAAGAGTATTAAGGCCGGTCCAAATAAGAGCATAACGAGTGCTGTTAAATGATTTTTCTTAATCGGCAAAATATCGGATAGAATACCGATGGTTGGCTTTGCAATAAGTGCAGCCAAGCCAAAAGCGGACATAACATGACCTGCATAGATGGCGTTAACACCTAGTTGTTTTACCATGTACAAGTTTGACCATTGAGCCACCGCCCATGTAGCACCGGTAGCGAAGAAGCCGGCAAACGCAAGGCAACGAATATTGCGATTTTTTAACACGTGAATCAAGTTTTCCTTTATGGATGGCTTTTCCCCTACAGGAACCGCTTCGACATGAGCCTCCGCTTCACGTTGAGCTAGGATTTCAGCACTTGGCTTACGAACTGTAAAGTAGCTAAGTATAAAGATAAGAACTGGCATCAAAGCCGTTAAAAGGAATGCATTTTGCCAACCATAGTTAGTGGCTACATAAGGGGCATATAAATTTACAGTCGCTACCCCAAGCGAGGTACAAGACATAAAAATACCAACGGCTGCGCCACGTTGATTAGGACCAAAGTAATCCCCAATAGCACTCAAACAAGAGGCTTGCACAGGACCGGATACGATACCTAATAAAAAACGCAACACCCATCCATAGGTGTAATTATCAATGGTGCTCATCAATGCGGTGATGACTGCCATAGCGAGTAAACTAACCAATATAGTATATCGATAACCGATTCTATCCGCTAAGATACCACCTGGTAATACCATAATGGCATAGCCCATGTAAAAGGCGGATAAATAGGTCGTCCCCATTTGTGGTGTAAAATTCAATGCTTCATTGACAATCGGCATCAACGACGCCCAAGATAGACGCATAACAAAGCTAATCAAAAACGTTAGCCAAACGCTGACGAGAATTAAAATCTGAGTTCGTGAGAAACCAATTCTACTCATACGAGCTCCTTTCTATAGAAAAATAACATATAAAGTTATCATACTATAAATAGAAAGAGTTTTTCAAACTAAAAAAAGAACCCTTTACCAAAACGATAAAAGGTTCTCTATAGTACTATACAAGGCACGGGCTCCAATTGCCTTACCAAGTATAGTAATATATCAAAAGAAACGAGCAACAGGCAACAAATGGCCCAACTGATCTCTAAAGATTCATAAAATTGAATGGCGGAGAGGGTGGGATTCGAACCCACGGCCCCTTGCGGAGTCACTGGTTTTCAAGACCAGCTCCTTAAACCACTCGGACACCTCTCCATAATGGTATATTATAGCAGATTTATATTGAAGTGTGCAACAATTGAATAGAGGTAACCTCAGATATCTCCCATGTAGAACTACTTATACTAGAGACAAAAAAGCTGGCCTAAAGCCAGCTTTCAGTATATCTATTATAATTAGTATCTTAGAAAAGATCTTTTTTCCACATGCCAATGATGGCCACGATGGAACAGGCTACGGAGATGCCTACCACCTCGAAGAAACCATTTTCATCGTTTTGAAACGGCAATGGCACGTTGGTCCCCCACAAGCTAAAGATGATGGTCGGTACGGCCAAGGTAATCGTCAAGGCTGCCAACATTTTCATAACCATATTAAGGTTGTTTGAAATGATGGATGTAAAGGCGTTCATCATGTTCATCAAGATATTAGAATACATTTCAACCATTTCTATGGCCTGTTTATTCTCGATGATAACGTCCTCTAATAGATCCTCATCTTCCTCATACATCTTGAGAAGGTGTTTATAGGAACTGTGACCACGCAAGCGCAATAAACGCTCCATAACGGTACCATTCGTACGCAAAGCGGACGTAAAGTATGTCATGGATTTCTGTAATTCCAACAATTGAAAGAAGTCCTTGTTCTTTGTAGTATGACGCAATTGGACTTCGATATCGTCGGTACGACGGTTGATTTGTTGCAAGTAACGCAAGAACATGGTCGCCGTGCGATACAAAATTTGGAACAAGAAACGGGTCTTTTTGTACGTATAGAACGTAGAAATCTGATTGGAAATAAACGGATAGAGCACTTCAGATTCTTCTAAACAGATGGTAATAAAGAAATCTGGCGTCAAAAAGATACCAAGTGGCACCGTATCGTACATATCATTGCCGCGAACAACAGGAATGTTGATAACAACAAAGATATAATTGTCCTCTAACTCCACGTGAGAACGTTCTTCCATATCGAGGGCGGTCTTTAATACGTCTGTAGGAATTTCCGTCAGAATATTGATAAGGGATAACTCATCGGGGTCTGGGTTCACCAAATTTACCCATGAACCTTTTGTGGCATCTGATACCGTGTAATCGGCTACTAATTCTTCTTCTATGTGCTTGTACACCGTAATCATGTTATCCCTCCTTCCGAGCGAAAATACTGTATCTCATCTTTAAAATTATATACTATTTAGGTGTACTATTCAATTCTCTTCTGAAAGTTTTACATAGAAAAACTGCTCCTCATTGCCTAATACAATGTAGGAGCAGTTTATTATCTATCAGTATTATTTTCTACGCAAGATGCGGACAGAGTTTAGGATACAAAGGATGGATACGCCTGTATCGCCAAATACAGCCCACCACATAGATGCATAGCCTAAGATGCCAAGCAACATGATAAGGATTTTAACAGCAATGGCGAATACAACGTTTTGCCAAGCCACGCGCAATGTTGATTTGGACAATTCAAGAATATGTGCAATAGCGGTCAAAGATGGACGCATAAACACAACGTCGGCCGCTTCGATAGCCGCATCAGCGCCGCTACCCATCGCACCACCTACGTCAGCACCAGCAAGAACTGGCGCATCATTGATGCCATCGCCTACGAACATAGTAGGCCCATATTCAGAGCGAATATCTTGAACAACGGACAATTTATCTTGAGGCAATAGTTGAGCACGTACTGCGCTTACACCCGTTTCTTTGGCGATATAGTTAGCGCTTGCTTCAGCATCACCAGTAAGCATAACAGTTTTAATATCTTGACGATTAAGATCAGCAATCGCTTCAGCAGAATCTGGACGAGCTTCATCTGCGATGATAATACGGCCAAGGTATGTATTACCTTCGGCTACAAGAACTTCTGTACCGTATTCAGCAGGTTCTGTTGGATAGCCTTGTACATCATAGCGTTCCATAAGGCGACGGTTACCAACGAGTATTTGTTTATCTTCCGTCGTGCCTACCATACCTTCGCCAGCCAATTCTTGAACAAAATCGGAAGGTTCTACTGTAAGGCCTTGATTCTTTGCTTCAGCAACGATACTTGTTGCAATTGGATGATTAGATACGGCTTCGATAGTTGCCGCCATGGATAACAATTGAGCACTACTTACATTAGACGCTACAGTTTCAACATTATGTACTTTAAATTCACCAGATGTAATAGTACCTGTTTTATCAAGAGCTACTGCTTTCACATTAGCCAATGCTTCAATAACACGACCACCTTTAAGCAAGATGCCATGTTTGGATGCGTTACCAATACCGGAGAAGAATGCAAGTGGCACGCTTAGTACCAATGCACATGGACAAGAAATAACAAGGAATGTTAAGGCTGTATAAATCCATTTATGCCATTCGCCAGTAATGAGGGATGGAATAATCGCAACAGCAAGGGCAAGGGCTACTACGATTGGAGTATATACACGAGCAAAGCGCGTAATGAATTTATCGATTTTAGGTTTTGATGCAGCCGCATTTTCAACAGCATCAAGAATTTTAGTAACCATGGATTCTTCTAGAACCTTATCGACGCGCATCGTAATACGGCCAGTTTCATTGATACAGCCAGACATCAATTGTGTACCTGGTTCTGCGCGAACAGGCACTGGTTCGCCGGTTACAGGAGCCGTATTGACGCGAGTTTCACCTTCAAGAATCGTACCGTCTAGAGGAATCAAATCGCCAGGACGAACTTCAATAGTCCAGCCCACCTCAACCTTTTCAGGAGCCATAACTACGATTTCGCCACCGCCGCATGTATCTACAACGCGTACCTCTTGAGGACGCATATCAACAGCGTTCATGATTTCTGTACGGCTACGATCTGTTGCTTTTTCTTCGAAGAATTCACCGATACGGTAGAATAAAATAACGCCTACTGATTCAGGTAATGCATCGATAGCGATGGCACCCAATGTAGCGATGGACATCAAAAAGTTTTCATCAAATACTTCACCCTTTAAAATATTACGCGCTGCAGTACGCAATACTGGGAAGGCAAGTAATACATAAGCCACATAGTAAATTGGAGTTTCAATGCTCTCTGGCAATCCGATGGATGGAACAAAGGAAGTCAATGCTTCATAGATCATAAATAATAGACCTACTACGATAACTGCAATTGTTACAGCGTCATTGTCCTGATTGTTGTCACGGCCATCATCCACAGCCGCTTTAGATTTACGTTCGTAATCAGCTACTGTTACGCCCTCTTCAATAGCATCACAAATATCTTGAATATCGCGCTTAAGAGCTTCACGGTCTTCCCAAGAGCCAGTTAATTTTAATTGATGTGTAGCAAGTGTAAAATTAGCTGTTTCTACCACATCCATTTTACGGATACGATCTTCGATTTTTGCTGCGCAGTTCGCACAGTTCAAATCCTTTAGAAGTAATGTTTCTTCCATGATATCTCCTTTATCTATATTTGAAAGCACAGAAAGCTTTCATCCTATATGAATTAAAATAACATATGAATGTTTCTTCATATGTTATTTTAATAGAATCTATACTATATGTCAAGAAAAATTATCAAAATTAATAAGACGTAAAACAGCCCATACGTATCACCTATACGCATGGGCTAATTCTATATTTTTACATTATAGTATTTACTATTTTCATTCATAAAGATTGATTTCTTTTATATCTTTAAAGGTAATGACAATCCCCTCTATAGACATAGTATGGGCCGTCTTATTGATCATCTCTATGGCGCCCACCAACTCCGTATAACAATGACCGTTGTAATATAGGACTCGCACAAAATTCCCGTATGACAATGATTGGATTGTACGATTTAGTTCCTCTAGTTGATCCTCAGATAGCTCTACACGAGACTCCTTAGGCCGTGCTACGGCGGCCAGCAAGGTTTCAAATCCCTTTAACGCCGCAAAGGGCATAAATTGTTTAGCCCGTTGCAAACGCGACATCCGATGTTTCATGAATGCATACCTTCCCTCACGCAATACATCAATTCCTATTATAAAATCTACTCTCCATTATGACCGCCTACCAATGTATTTCTAAACTGCATGGTCCCTTCTTCTTGCAAGCTAGATGCACGAAGGATAGCATTTTTACCAAAACGGCCTTTAATATTCAGCATGGTTTTCTGTATATGTTCCTCTTGCTCTGCCGCCTCCGTTAATGCATTACTAAACAGGTCTATTTCAGTCGGTACAGCGACCTTATTAACTAAATCTTCAAAGCTAACGGCAATACGTCGTATTAACTCATGAGGCCGTTTATATTTATCAAACAAGGCTAGTACCGCGGGACATAACTCTTGAAATGAGTCCGTATAATGTGCTAAAGTTCTGGATCCACCAGTGGACTTTACATCCTCTGCTGCATAGCCGATGTGAACATGAATACACTTTGTAACTGCCTTAATCTGTAACAGTTCAAGGACTAAGGACTCTACCATTTCACGCATGGGCAATCGTGCCTCATCAGCCGTATAATTGCGCAATAGAATTTGGCTTTGTGAAAGAGAATGCTTAGATGGTCTATAGGCGTGAATATCGGCAATGGTACAGCTTTCACGGCCCCACGCATGATCGATTAACAGCTCTGCGTTCACACCGAATTCCTTATATAATTTATGTTCCGGTACTTGGGTGATGCCATGCAAGTCAAAGACACCAAATTTACGCAAACGATTGGCGATACCGCTACCGATTTGCCAAATATCTGTAATCGGCTGATGATGCCAAATTTGCGCTTTAAAGAGGCTTTCATCAAGATACCCTATAAAATCCGGCACATGCTTCGCCAGTATATCGAGGGCAATTTTAGCGAGGAATAAGTTAGTCCCAATGCCAACAGTAGCGTAAATATGAGTAGCCTCGAGCACCGCATCAAGCAGGAGTTGAGCCAACTGACGAGGCGTTTTCTTGTACAAATTCGTATATGGCGTGATGTCTATAAAGTATTCATCAATAGAATACACATGAATATCTTCAGGGGATATGTAATTTAGTAGCGTTCCATAAATCTGTGCCGACGCCTGCATATACCGTTTCATATGAGGCTTTACCGTGATGTATTCAATATGTGAAGGAATTTGAAATAAGCGAGATCGATTTTTAACGCCTAGCTTTTTAAGCGCTGGAGAGATGGCCAATGTAATCGCTCCCTTGCCACGCGAATTATCGGATACCACTAACGGTGTTGTAAAAGGATCCACACCCAAATCGGCACATTCTACAGATGCGTAAAAGCTCTTTAAATCAATACACATATACATCCGACCTGTATCAGCTGACCCCATACCAACACCTCCTTAAAACGCTAATGTATCGACTTTCACAAAAATTAGTATTTCCATAATTTCTATCATTAGTATAACAAAAATACGCAGTATTTTCAAACGTATGTTTGTTATTATGTGGATAATTTTAACTATAAAAAAAAGTATCTATCATTAGACATATTTCTAATAATAGATACCTTTGTGCTTTGAATTTTTTAATTCTAAGTATATAACACAACGACAGATTACATTTATTGTTCCGGTCCAACCCGATTTTCGTCTACCGTATCTAAGAATCGTGTTAACTCGCCAATAAATAGAAGTTTTACACTACCCACTGCACCATTACGGTGTTTACGGATAAGAACCTCTGCCTTATCACCCATTTCAGAGTTTTCATCGTAATATTTATCGCGATACAAGAAGATAACGATATCCGCATCTTGTTCAAGGGAACCAGATTCACGAAGGTCAGATAATACCGGACGCTTGTCTGGGCGGCTTTCAACACTACGAGATAACTGAGACAAAGCAATAACAGGCACATTAAATTCACGAGCAATCAGTTTTAGATTACGAGAGATTTCAGATACCTCTTGTTGTCGATTTTCGCTGCCCTTACCGGAGCTACGTCCCTGCATAAGCTGAATATAATCGACGATGATAAGATCAAGGCCATGTTCTACCTTGAGGCGGCGCAACTTAGCGCGCATATCCTGCACCGTAAGGCCTGGCGTATCATCGATGAACAGGTTAGCTTGGCTCATCTCATCCGCCGCAGCCATCACCTTCCCCCAATCATTAGGATCCATATCAGCCTTACGTAACTTATCTGATTCAATACCGGCCACGGAGGACAAAATACGTCCTACTAACTGTTCCTTGGACATTTCTAGGGAGAAGAATGCTACGGTCCGCTTAATCCCCATCGCTACATTTTGAGCAATGTTCAATGTGAAAGCCGTCTTACCCATCGCCGGACGAGCCGCTACGAGAATAAGATCTGATCGTTGTAAACCATTCAACATGAAGTCTAAATCTCTAAATCCAGTTGGTACACCTGTAATAGAACCCTTATGTTGTTGCAGTTTACTAAGTCTATCAATATTCGTAAGAACTACATCACCAATGGGAGAAAATGTCGATTCTGATTGTGTTTGACCGCCTACATCAAGAACGAGTTGTTCCGCCTTATTCATAATGACGGATGGCTCATCCTCGCCAGCATAAGTCATACCGACAATCTTATTACCTGCATCTATGAGACGGCGCATTTGCGCTTTTTCTACAATAATGCGCGCATGCTCTTCAATATTATAGCCTGTCGCTTCATTCGCAAGAGATGTAATATAAGCAATGCCACCTACGGTATCCAATTTTTTACGTCGTTCTAGTTCTTCACTTAACGTAATAAAATCTACCGTCTTGTTGCTTTTTACAAGATTTAAAATAGCATCATAAATGATTCGATGCGTATCACGATAAAAATCATTACGATCTACGATACTTGTTACCAGATCAACGGCTTCGCCAGATGATGAGCCATCGGTTAGCAACGCCCCTAATACGGCCTTTTCCGCGTCCTCATTATGCGGTGGTATGCGTACGTCCATGTCCTTCTCCCCTTAACTAGAATATGAATATCTTCCCTATGAAAGCGTGCGTCACGCCTCTTCTATGCACAAAAAGAATCACCACACTCTGTGAGCATGGTGATTCGAAAATTATTCAGCGACTACGTTAACCTTGATAGTGCTCGTAATTTCTGGATGTACACGAACCACTACATCATGAACACCTAATGTTTTCAACGGTTCTTTAATTTCGATTTTCTTTTTGTCGATATCTACCTTGTATTGAGCTTTCGCTGCATCGGAAATATCTTTAGCAGTAACAGAACCGAACACGCGGCCTTCTTCACCCATGCGAACCTTAACAGTAACTTCAACCTTAGTCAATTGAGCTGCTAAGATTTTAGCTTCATCATTTGCTACTGCTTTGTTATGTGCAATGGATTCTTGTTTTTGACGTGCATTGTTTACATTCGTAGCTGTACCTTCAAGACCAAGGCCTTTTTTAATCAATACATTACGACCATATGCGTCACTTACTTCAACGATTTCGCCTTTTTTACCAACTTTTTTTACATCTTCTAACAATACTACTTTCATTATTATGCCTCCTCTTTTTCAGCGGAATGAAGGGCTTCTAGCGCTTTATCTAGAATAGCCGCCTTCCCTTCCTCTATCGTCATACCTTGTAGTTGGGCACCAGCCACTGTTCTGTGACCACCACCACCTAAGGATTCCATTACAACCTGTACATTTACCTTGCCTTTGGATCGAGCGCTGACGCCGATGCCACCGTCATTGAGGGGATAAAGTACAAAGGCTGCTTCAATATCTTCATTACTGATGAGCATATCCGCACTTTGTGCAGCCAATGCCATCATATCCTTCAAACCTTCAGGTGCTACAGAAATAGCAATCCCTTCAGTACGACTGGCTTCAAATACCATTTTAGCACGCAATTGGATAGAATCGAAGGTTTCAATAAATAATTGTTTAACCTTTTCAATATCCGCCCCTGCACGGCGCAAGAACGCTGCCGCCTCAAAGGTACGTGCCCCCGTTTGTTGAACGAAGTTCTTCGTATCTAGAACGATGCCTGCGTAAATGCCTGTGGCTTCCGCTTTTGAAAGTTTCACAGGAACGCCTGCATATTGTACAAGTTCTGTTACGAGCTCACTCGTAGATGATGCAGCTGGTTCCAAATACGTAAGCAATGGATTTTCAATAAAATCTGCTGCTCGACGATGATGATCGATGACAATGCGTCGCTCAGATACTTCAAGAGCCTCTGGCGCTGCTACCATCGGTGTTCTATGCGTGTCACAAACGATGGCCAATGTATTCGCATCAGCCCACAATTTTGCTTCTGCAGGCGTTAAGATATGAGTTTTCCAAAATTCGTCTTCCACAAGAACATGTACCATTTTATCAATGGCATTTGTTTCTTTTGAAAGTACTAATCGCACCTCTTTACCAAGAGTACGTGCAATTGATACGACGCCAATAGCACCGCCTAATGCATCATAGTCCTCACGTTGATGACCCATAACAAGGATTTTATCAGAATCATTCATCAATTCATGAATGGCTTGACTCACTACACGAGCACGAACGCGCGTATTTTTTTCAACACCTGCTGTATTGCCTCCGAAGAAGCGGGTGCTTTCACCATCCATAATGCAAACCTGATCACCACCGCGCCCTAAGGCAATATCGAGGGCTGCGCGAGCACGTTCGGACACATCCTTAACAGAGCCTGCATTTTCGCCAATCCCGATACTAATCGTAGCAGGCACTTGACGCGGAGAAGGCAATTTACGGATGCGCTCAAGCACATTAAAGCCGTTGTTTTCCATGTCTTGCAAAGCTCCACGAGAAATGGCAAATGTGTACATATCATCTTGGAAGTTTCGAATAAAACCTTCGTGTTTATCGATTTCGTCAACGACGATATTATTGATTTCAGCCCATAGATTTGTATATTCTCTATCGCTGAGGCCCTTCGTTAATTCTTCGATATTATCGATTTGAATCATGCCCCATACAGGCTGTTCTTCTTGCGCCTTAATACGTTCCTTCTCAATGGCCGTAATATCCTTGAAATACAAAGCCATAACGGCATGTTCCGTCAATTCATCATTAGGATCTGCATCAGGTCTTGTATCGCGAGGATCAATGAACTTGTACACCACTTGGAAATAGCGGTCCCCGTATTGCTCTTTCAAGAACCCCGATTTGCCCCAAATCTTATCAATTCTAAATCCAGGAATCAAAGCGGACATTTTTTGCAATTTATTCCAGTCCACCGGAACCCAATCGGCAAATACACTATTATTCCATACCAATGTACCTTGCTTATTGACAAGTACAATAGCGGTCGGTAAGTTTTGTAATGCAAAGTTAGCCGCCTGCGTCACATTCTTCATCATAGCACCAAATTGTTCGCGTGCTAAGCGACGACGATTGTGGATGGTATTGTAATTAATCAAGTATACAGCAACCACCACGATGAGTGACAATATGGCTAATAGCCAATTTAAATAAGCGATGATTAAGATTAATAGAACGATGACACCAATAAAGGTCCATTCCATTGCTTCCCATCTTCGTTGAAAGGATTTCATAGCAACCTCCTTTCTATTAATAACCTCGTTGATTGAAACGAGATCGTAAATCTAAAAACATATCCATAACACCAAACGTTACTAGAGATATTGGCATCATGACATATAAAAGAGCTATAATAACAATTTTTAATACCCTTGATACACCATAACCTTCTAAAACGCCAAGCAAAGCAGCGATACCGTTAAGGCCACAAGCAAAGGCGCCAAATAAAGCAATGTTCATACCAACAGTTGTAAGCAGCTCATTATTGATACCAACAAAGGATAAGCCATAAATAATAATAAGACCTATAGCCAATACACCAGCCGTCCAAACAGGTATTTGCCAGGATGAAATGGCAGGCAATGGTTGTACAGGATTATTAGTACGTTTTGCAATATATGCTGTAAACCGTGCCAAAATATAGGACGTAACAGCAAACGCACAAAATGCATAAGTGATAAGCATCCTTTTAATCTGTACTAAGCTCGCTTGTATTTGTTGTATATAAAGCTCTGTCTGTTCTGGTGGCAGCGATTGTTGTTTCACTGTGTCTATAAATGTATTTTGTACTTCATCACCAATATTTTGAATGGATGTCTGTAAATCAACGGACATTATCGACATTGATGCTAAGAGCGTAATAATAGTAGTCACCGCTAATGCTAGTGTAGGCACTAAGATCAATTTTAAAGGGGACCAACGTTTACGAAAACCGAGTCCAATAAAAATGCTTGGTACTGCATACATCAGGATTGTTCCTACAGCGGTCAATGGTCCCAATAAAATGGAAACAATAACAAAGGCTACTACAGCTGCTGAGCAACTATAACGAACGCCCCTCCTGATACCTACTGTAGCAATCGCCGCAGGAGCTACGATAGTAGCCAACAAAGATAAAACAGGAATACTAGCGCCTATAACGGTTAATGCAACTACGATGGCCGCTAAAAACGCCGTTTCCACCATAGCTCTTGTATTTGTTTGTTTCATAATACTCCATTCAACACTAAAAGGATACCAGTTATCTTTTAATTATAGCAGTTTAATGAAGTAACTTCAAATACCCTATATAGTAGATAACTACAGCAACTACGCTACTTATGGTGTCTCAAAATAATAAAGATATCCCCCTCAAGACTGTTCGCCATGTAATCACGGCATTCTGCTTGAGAGGGATATTTTATTTAGTGTACGTCTTGGATGATTGGTAAAATCATAGGTCGACGACGTGTTTTGTCATAGAAGAATTTACCCAATGCATCGCGCACGTTTTGTTTAATTGTAGTCCAGTCCTTGATACGTTGTGCTTCACAATCATCTAATACTTGATGAACGCGACGTTCTGCTTCAAGCATAAGTTCTTCTGCATCACGTACATATACGAAGCCACGAGATACAAGATCTGGGCCTGCAATGATGGTACCGGAAGCAGTATCCATGGCCATAACAACGATAACCATGCCTTCTTGTGCCAATTGTTGACGATCGCGAATAACGATATTACCAACATCGCCAACACCAAGACCATCAACGAAGATAGCACCAGCTTGTACACGGCCACCTTTACGGCCACCGTCTTTATCAAATTCAAAGATTTGACCATTATCGCCGATGAGGACCTTCTTAGGGTCTACGCCCATAGCCACACCAAGTTCACCATGACGACGTAACATACGGTACTCACCATGAACCGGGATAAAGTATTCTGGACGCACAAGGTTGAGCATTGTTTTAAGCTCTTCTTGGCTCGCATGACCAGATACGTGGATGCCACGATCTTTGCCATATACAACATGGCAACCTAGACGAAGTAAGTTATCGATAGTTCTACCAACAGCACCTTCATTGCCTGGAATTGGTGTAGCAGAGATAATAACAGTATCATTTGGTGCCAATTCTACAGTGCGGTGGTTGCTTGTAGCCATACGGGATAAGCCCGCCATCGGTTCACCTTGAGAACCAGTTGTTAAAATCATGATTTGGTCATCTGTATAGTTGTGCATTACATCTACGTCGATAATCGTATTTGGTGGAATATTCAAATAACCGCGTTCTTGTGCGATTTCTGTAACATTTACCATGCTGCGACCCATAACGACAACCTTACGGTTGAACATAACCGCCGCATCGATTGCTTGTTGGATACGAGATACGTTAGATGCGAATGTAGCCAATACAACGCGGCCTTTTGCAGCACCTACAGCTTGTTTAATAGCAGGTCCAACGGAGCTTTCAGAACCAGTAAAACCAGGTTTTTCTACATTTGTAGAATCGGACATCAATGCTAGTACGCCCTTGTTGCCAAGTTCTGCAAATTTATGAATATCCATCAATTTGCCATCAACTGGTGTTTGGTCGATTTTAAAGTCCCCTGTATGAAGTACAGTACCGATAGGTGTATCGAAGTACACCGCAACGGAGTCAGGAATGGAGTGATTAGTTTGGATAAAACCAACCTTCACTTGACCGATTTGCACTTCATCGCCTGCTGCAATCGTGCGAAGGCATTTTGGAGATACTTTATGCTCTTTAAACTTACCTTCAATCAAGCCACAAACAAGATTTGTAGCATATACAGGGCAGTTAATTTCCTTCATAAGGTACGCTAAGGAACCAATATGGTCCTCGTGACCATGGGTAATAACGACTGCTTTCACGCGGTCCTTATTCTCAATGATATAGCTCATATCAGGAATAACGATATCTACGCCAAGCATATCTTCACTAGGGAACGCAAGACCTGCATCAAGAACGATGATTTCATCCTCGTATTGAAAAATGGTCATATTTTTACCGATTTCACCAAGGCCACCAAGAGGGATAATTTGAAATTTACCCTTATTGGAGCCCGATGGTTGACGACCAATTAAATCGGATTGAACCTCTTGGTTGCGAGTTATCGGCCGATTGTTAGTGCGCGTACGACGGTTGTTAGTATTTTCATTACGATTATTATCATTCGTATTACGTGTACGCGTATTACGTGTATTTCTTATATTACGAGTATTCTCGCCATTTCGTTCAGTACGATGTGTATTTTCACCGCTTCGAGTTGTACGGGTTTGACGAGGTTGGCGAGGTTTACGTTCTGTACCTTGTTGTTCGCCTTGCTCTGCTGTTGAACGTTGACGACGTGTATTTGGTCTTGTATGTGTCGTGCGTCGTTGGCGGCCTTCGCCATTTTGACTAGCTTCGTCTGTATGACGGCGTTCACCAGTGCGACGACCTTCTGTATTGCGGTGTTCTCCCGCAGGTCGACGTGTATTGGTGCGACGGCGCGTTGTTTTTTGCTCACCTTGAGCAGACGGAGCCGTCTCTACTGCAGTCACTTGTGCAGTATGTTGATTATCTGTTGTATTCACAGTTCCTCCTAAAATTTTGTTCATTAATTTGTTTAACATATATTTTCACCTATCATTAAAATTTGATCTTTACAGAGGAACGGACAAACGAAAAAGGCGCTATCCAGCAGCGTCTTTCAAATAGGCGCAAAAATAGCGCAACCAATTGTTACCGTTCAAGTCCTTTTGTCCATTCGCCTCGTGCAAATGAGTATAGTGTACCATTAAACGCGTCAGCCGCGACGTTACGTTCTCTTCGTTACCGTTTAATGTTCATTATAATCCGATCGTTCTGATGAAAGCCTCGCTTTCATACGTTGTCATTATTATAACATAAAAATAGCGTTAACAAAAGAGGCCCCTTACGTTAACGCTATTTCATTAAGCTTGTACAGATTTATCTAATAACCGTACAAAATCTAGCCGTGTTTATATATCATATTTATTTATCATCATCAGGCAAATGTTTGTAAGAAGCTTCAATATGCCAAGCACCATTTTCTTCAATAAGAGAAATATATCGCTTCATTGGTTTAGCCTCTACCATGCCTTCGCCAGCCTTTGTAATTTGTAAATCTGCTTCAAATACAATACGCTTTAAACTGCCTGAACGACTCAACCGTGCCACATCCAAAGTACCCATATCCACTTTTGCACCTTGCTGCATAGATATGAGCCATTTTTGCTTTTCTACCGGATTAGCCCTAACTTGGTTCATCACATACGTGAAAGCCTTATCATAGTCCTTATTATTTACTGCATCAAAATAGCCTTGTACTGATGCACGAGCGGCATCTTCACTACCTTCGCCAACAATGGCATTTGTAAACCACCCGGAAGGGAATACTTCATTTTCTGGTCCCATAGTTCGTAAAGAAAATCCAAATACGCATAATATAGTTACAAGAACAACAATTAAAACTCTCGTTGTTAACTATTTTAAGTATGTATCTATAGCCTCCGCAAAGCCTTGTCGATATAGATTGGCGCCACCGTTTGCAGGATGGCGTAAGCCGATAGCAGACAGACCAAATTTGCCAATCGTATCAGCAGACTTTTGCCCTACAGCGAGCACAAGAGGTTCTACGCCACCTAATTCTATATGTAAATCTAACAAGCGTTTTGTATATTCCCAACCTAATTGTTGCTCTTTATCCGTAGGCGTGCGATTCGTCAATGGATTTCCATCCTTATGAGGATGGAAGGGGAATATATTCCACAACAACGTATCATACGGATCTATCCCCTTTTCAACGATAGCACTCCACACCACCGTATCAGTTGGTTCGTTAAAACCGTCCTTCTGCTGTGTTCCTTTTAATAAAGAGCTAGTAGGCGAACTAGTGCGTTCCAACCGAATCGGCGTTATATCCTTCGCACGAATGGTTTTGTGCTTATCTAATAGCATTCTTTCACAAGTAATAGCAATGCCACTAAAACGTCCGCCTTGATATCCTACTGCCTCAGCCACTACAAATACCTTGGCTCGACCTAAGCGCGGTAATAAATAGGCTACCAAATTATCTCGACGCACTTGGGCCGCATCAAAACCATCTGTAACAATCTCTAAATCAGGATTTACCTCACCCCAAGGATTATGGACGAGGCCACCTTGATACTGAGCGAGCCAATCTACAAAATCGTGCACCTTCGCCACACGCTCCGCATCAAAGGTTGCTATATATTCATCAAAAGACAAGGTCTTCTCTAACTCAAATAAAGACATACAGCCTCCAATTTAAATTTTATAGGTAATAAATAATATATATCTACTATACATGATAATGACACGAATTGCATAAGAAATATAAAAATACCCAAGCATAGAAATTCTTGGGTACTTCTTTTGGAACATATACAACTAAATATAGAACTCGATTTTGTCTTCTTTTGCCAATTGGAATTGTTCAAAGATATGGTTTCGAATATTAACAAAGGATGCCGATGTGCGGTCCGTTCTATCGATGATATTTACAGGGATGATAGTTTGTACACGTCCTGGATTTGCCGCTAGTACTACAACGCGGTCTGCTAGAACTACAGCCTCTTCAATATCGTGGGTAACGAATACCACAGTTTTACCTTCTTCGCGGCAGATGCGAGAGATTTCGTCTTGTAAGTTGATACGTGTTAATGCATCGAGGGCACCTAGCGGTTCGTCCATGAAGATAATATCCGGATCTACAGCTAGTGCACGGGCAATGGATACACGTTGTTGCATCCCCCCAGATAATTCTGCAGGGTAGCGATTGCGAGCATGATCGAGGCCTACCATCTTAACGTATTTATCGATAATAGTAGGGCGTTCCTCTTTGGGTACCTTTTTACTTTCAAGGCCTAGTTCAATATTACTTTCTACCGTACGCCATGGCAACAAGCCATAGTTTTGAAATACTGTTACATATCTGAGCTGAGGGGCTTTCACCTCTTCGCCGTCGATAGTAATAGAACCAGATGTAACGAGCTCAAAGCCCGCCATTGCATTTAATAGTGTACTTTTACCAGACCCAGAAGGACCTAAGAGGCAAATAAACTCGCCCTTTTCAATCTCTATATTAATATCTTCAAGGATGGTGAGTGGTTCCCCATCTTTCATAAATTCCTTATGTGCATTGCGCACTGAAATGTAACCCATGAGGCCACCTCCTATTTCTCAATACCCCAACATTTGTAAATCCATTTTTCGATGAGGGATACGCCCCAATCGAGTAAAAGCCCAACGAAACCGATGGTCAAGATGGCTACCATTAATAGGTCGTTACGCAAATTATTTCTCATATCGATAATGAGGAAGCCTAGACCTGTTTGAGAACCTACCATTTCACCGGTTACAAGGAAGATCCACGCCGTACCAAGGGCGATGTGAAGACCAGATGCGATGCCAGGAAATACAGCAGGCAACACAATTTTAAATAACAGTTCAGGCTGTCTAATACCAAAGTTGCGCGCCACCTTGATATATACAGGGTCAATATTTTGAATGGCAGACACCGTAGATAATAGCACAGGGAAAAATGATGCAATAAAGATGATAACAATAGCTGGTGCTTGACCGATGCCAAAGAATAGAACGATAAATGGCAACCAAGCCACTGGAGAAATTGGTCGAATCACTTGGACGATAGGGTTGATGTAGTTCCAAATCCCCTTATACCAACCCAAGATGAGGCCCAAGAAGACGCCGGCTACAACGGAAATGATGTAACCGATGAAGAAGCGTACTAAACTGTCTCCAATATCCTTAAAGAAAACACCGTCTCCGATGAGTTCTCCAAAGCCGAGCAACACCTTATATGGCGTTGGAAATAAGGCTTCGTTAAATCCGCCAAGGCGAACGATTAATTCCCAAATCAGCCAGACTGCAATAAATGCGCCCGGCACATATGTATATTTCTTCATGGTCCCCTCCTATGGTAACAATGATGTATCTACAAACTCTGAATAGGTCGGCACTTTTTTAATCAAATCAATGTGCGTCATATGATGCACGAGCGCATTATAACGATCTTCTGTAAGGGCTAAATCTCCAAACCCAATCACTTGTAAAGAACGTTCGATAACAGGATCCTTAAACTTCATATATTTTAAGGAAATCTCTTTTTGTGCCTCTGGATGCTCATCTAGGTATTTACCTGCATCAAGATAGGCCTTGGTGAAAGCTTTCGCTATATCGTGGTGTTCATCCACAAATTTTCCATTAAACACGAGGGCACAGCAAATATTGTCGTGCCAGAGGTGGTCAGGGTCTTCAAAGACCTTACCTATCCCCATTTTCAATGCGAGAGAACCAAAAGGTTCTGCTACACTATAGCCTGCAATTTGACCTACCGCCAAAGCAGATGGCATTTCAGGAGGGCTCATCTCTACGATTTGTACATCTTTTTCACTAAGACCAGCCCGTTCAAGCATAAGATCTACGAGGATTTTTTGTGTGGATTGTTTATGAGGGATAGCAAAGGATTTACTTTTTAAGTCTTGCACAGAATTAATATCATTGTTGACGATGATGATATTACCTTCTGTATGACCAAGTGCGGCAGCACGCACATCAATGCCTTGTTCACGGGCCTTTACACCAAGCTCAACAAGAACTGCTGCTGCATCTACCTTACCTGTATTCAAGGCATCCATAAGCTCTGGCCAAGATCCATACTTAACAAGTTCTACATGAACCGGACCATCTGGAGTTTCCAGTTCTTTCGTAGCAAATACCGGTAATGCATGCGTAATTGGTAAATAGGCTACGCGTACAATCTTTAATTCTTGAGCCGTCTTTGGTTTATGGTGTTCATGATAGCCATAGGCTATACCACCGATAACCAAGAGGACCACCGCAATGATTAGATACCAAGTTTTCTTCATATCTTCCCCTCTTTCTGCCTCACAACAAGGGACGTTTTTGACACATGTCATTTCCACACTTTTCTAAAACCCAGATGAAATAAGGTTTCAGAACACCTCGTTCTAAAAAAAATATATAACATACTATATCAATATGTTTTTAATATGTCAATAATACATATGATTATAATGGGTTTTAATTTCAAAAATGTATACATAGTAATTAGGACATAATATATACATTAATCGTCTTGATTATATACACAAAAAAGCACCAACCGCATTGAGCGGTTGATGCTACTTTCACAAACAAAATTTACAATATATTATTCTTCAATATAAGCTTGTCGTTTATTCAAAATATAGATCTCAGAGCTACCAGCCTCACTGTACTCACCAACATACGGTGCAAT
Source organism: uncultured bacterium (assembly GCA_905214495.1). Lineage (GTDB taxonomy): Bacteria > Bacillota > Negativicutes > Veillonellales > Veillonellaceae > Veillonella. The sequence continues at coordinate 88,817 of CAJMLW010000004.1, forward strand.
ACTAGACTGTTTAAAGTGGTTAATTTCGCCCTTTGGAACGATGACCATGATTTGCTTACCTTCAGCCAAACGCTTGATAAACTCGTCCTCCGTCACTTGTTCCATAAGGTATTTCTTATCCCATTCAGCACTACGATGTTTTAATTTTTCCTTGTCATCCCAACGACTGCTGTCACCCTTGATACGAATGACCTCATGTCCTGTATAGTATACGACAGATGTACTATACCCATTGTAATAATACACATCACCATTATACTTATCTACAACAGGGATAAGATTGATAGAACTACGTTGCTTAACAAGAGGCACCAAGCCTTCGAGTACCACAATCGAGGAAATGAGCATCGTACCGATTACGACAATGCTCAACAAACGATAACGTTGGCGAGTCCACCAGAACCAGAACAACCCCAACAAGGATACGCCTGCAAAAACATAGAGCAACCCATAATAGCCCCAAGGAGCAAAGAATGAAGCCACAACATAAACACCCCATAATAGGAGGGTTGGACCTACTACAATCCACGGGACATAACGAGGGCGCCCAGGACGCAGTGCTTTCATAGCTCCTAATGTACCAAGAATACTGAAAGGCACAAGGCTAATAAATGTATATAGAGGATACTTAGTGGCCATCAAGGAATAGAATAGAACAGTACCCACGCCCCAACACATACAATATATATACCACTTATGGCGTTGTTTAAAGCCCGTTATCATTCCATAAATGACAGCGCCAGTCCACGGTAAAGAGGCCCCTAAGAAGATAGCGATATAATACCACCACACATTATCTTCCGGATGTTCAGACTGAGTCGCACGTGTCACATTATTAAGGCCTAAGAATCCATCCAAAAAGGCTTGTCCATGGGCACTATACATATAGACATACCAAGGCATGGCAACGATAAGAAAGGCCAGAATCCCCTTCCAATCAAAGAGACGGAACAGCATTTGTTTTGAGCGGCAAAGCGCAACGTAAACAAGCAAAATCAAGCCCGGCAAAACGAGCGCCACAGGCCCCTTTGTCAAAACGCCTAATCCGGAAAATACGTAAGCTACGATCATAGCCGTACTGGAATTTTCATTCAACCCTTTGTATGCATACATCATAACCATCAAGGTCGTATATAACAATACCATATCGGTGATAACACCATGAGCGACAGCCCAGAACATAAGAGATGTACCAAGAATAGAGGAGCCTACCAAACCAGCGAGCCACCGTCGACTGAAAGTCCGTAAAGATTGGAACATGGCAGCTACTGACAAGGCACCAAATATAGCGCTTGGTAAACGAACAACCCAGTCGGCAATGCCAAAGATTTTAAAAGCTAATGCAATCAGCCAATATATCATAATCGGCTTGTCATACCAATATGTCCCATAAATCTGTGGCGATAACCAATTGCCAGACAGCACCATTTCCTTAGCAGTTAACGCATAATTCGATTCTACTGGATCGGTTACAGGTAGTATATTATTAGCTACCATAAAGAATACCAACCAAACAACAAACAACACAGGCGTCAAACGAGATAATTTCATTGTGACCTCCTTATGATTTACGGTGATTCTTATAGTATTTAAATCCAAGCACGGCAGCCACAACAGCAAAGACAACAATCACAACTAGCAAAAACTCATGATTATACTGAATAAGATCTTTCCAGTTTTCCCCAAGCACTTTTCCTAAATATACGAGTAAAATCGTCCAAGGAATAGTACCGAGCACAGTCCAAACGATAAAGTGCCACAATGGATAGCGCGCCATACCAGCCGGAAAGGAAATAAATGTACGAACACCAGGTAATAAGCGACCAAAGAATATAGCTGCACCACCGCATTTATTAAACATCTTTTCAGCGAGTTCAAATTTATGCTCATTAAAGAATACATATTTACCGTATTTCAATAATAATGGACGACCGCCATATTCCCCCATCCAATACGATAAAATAGATCCAACGATACCAGCTAATGTACCAACGACCATTGTCGTATGCAAATCAAATATCCCTTGAGCAATCAAATAACCTGCAAATCCAAGCACAATTTCACTAGGAATTGGCACATTTGCATTCTCTAGAACCATCGCAATAAACATAGCTACATAGCCATATGTTTCCATGAATGAAATAATATATTCCACTTATTATACCTCGTCATAACTCCCCTATACTGGACTTATGATTTTCTAATGCTAACTGATGCTGGTGAAAATATCACCGTGTATACAATCTATTTTACCATAATAAAATGACCCTCACCATACTGGAGGGTCATTTGCGGTATTCTTAGTATTCTGTTTTTGTAAGAATTAACTAGTCATACACAGTTATTCTATTTTTAGTCCTTGTATAAAATCAAAGGATTTTACGGCTGCTTCTGTATCTACAAAATGGAACGGTTCCAATAAACGGCAGAATTTAAATAGATAGTCTCGTTTGCGTAAAACTTCTTTCACATAAAGAACGGTTTCTCGTGCACAACGGGCAGAGCTATAGCCATTCATAGCCGCATATAGATAGGTATTAGGCAAATCACCTTCACGGATATAGCTGTGGATGAAAATAAGTAAGTCCCATCCAGCAGGCGTGAATTCTGGCCAGCGGCGTGCGTTTTCCCAATCGAGGAGCATCACGCTATCCGCATCTGGATCATATACAATATCACGCAACGCAGGACGGCCATGAGCGATACCGTAATCGTGGAGCATGCCGAGAGCTTTACCAAAAGCATAAAAAATATGAACAGCCATATCTTCTAGGGAACTATCTTCTGGATGCTCCTGCGGTAAATGGCCATAGTAGGTCAAGTTCTTACCATAATTCGGTGTCACGAAATAATTTTCTCGAACACCTACAATTTCCGGAGCTAGTGGTAATTGCGTACGCACAAAGTTCATCATATAAAACTCATGATCAAAGGATGCACGAGGGGATGGTTTAATCCATGATGACCGGTTATTACCTACAGCACGTTTTACAAAATACTCATTGCCTTGAAAGGTGACTGGGAATACGCGTCCCAATTCTTCGTCATTCAATTTACGGTCTATATATTCTAATAAGGCTTCGTTCATGAGACCTCCTAATATCATCAATGTTTACCTATTTATTATATAATAAACACTATATATGTATCAAATAAAGACCCCCTAGCCAAGGCCAGGGGGTCTTTACGGTAATTATGATAATAGGTTTAATTTAGGTTATTATAAGCCAACTGAGGCAATCTAAATTAAAACAAATTAACCTACAAATTTTGTCACTGCTGCAGTATCAGTTAAGTGACGTTTAGGCA
>CAJMLW010000005.1 GCA_905214495.1 uncultured bacterium
ACTGACGATCTTCGCCGTGACAGGGCGACATGTTAACCGCTACACCACGGGGCCGCGTATCAACTCTCGTTGACCACTCGTATATATTAACATGAGCCACTAATATAATGCAAGTACTTTTTTCTAATTTTTTGATGAATTTATCCAAAACATATAGAAATAAGAATTATACATCAAAAATCGTATATATTAGCCATTTAAATTCAGTATACTTGAATATACTCCAAATTATACCAAAAATGGAAAAATAAAATTGGCACCTAGAATTCTTTAAGAAAACTAAGCGCCAATTAAAATATAGTTATATGAAGTTATTTATTATGGTATCAAAACCATTATTATAGACCTATACATGATTCCATCCAAATTCACGATAGTTTTGTTCCCAATAGGATTCAACAAGTATATCACTACGTTTAACCTTATTGAGCACTTTAGAGCGAGCTATAGTTATAGTATCTTCACTATGCTTCCTGCCAAAGTATGCATATCTAGATTAACACCATGTATAGAATTCCACTTATGTTGATTAATATAGAACATATTTTTAGGATGTTCGCTTGAACTTTTTGTTTTCCATTGATTCCAAAAGAGATACGGCTCTGTCTTTTTTTCTGATAAGCCATGGTACACATTGGCACTAATCGTATTTAAACCAGAAACATACTCCATCCCCACCCCAACACGAGAGAGTTTATCATTAACAGCATAATCATAGAATATATTTCCACCTACATAAGCATGCTCATGCTCACTAAGTCGACGATAACCAACACCAGCACTAGCAACTACACCAAGAGAATCATGTTCGGTGGTTTCACCTTTATCATAATAATGAGGTTGTTGGACTAAAGCACTACCACCTTCACCACCATTCCAATAGACTCTGGTGCTTATTTTATCCCCGCCATTTCCATCTAAACGTCCTTGTACGAATAACACAGATTTAGACTTATCATCATAACGCTTTACAGGTTGTATGATTTCTATAAAATATTAATTTTTTGTTTAGCACTATGCTCACTAGGATACACTGCAGGCATAGTTATATGACGAGGATTAACCGCAGTCTTATAGTCACGGTAATCATCTTTTTGACTACCTTTAACCCCAATACCGATATCCGTACGATCCATCCAGCTACTTTGTTCAGTATCCCCAGCTTTTACATCCGTGCTCACTTCTGCAGCCATCGTTCCCACACTTAGACTGCACATAAAAGCACTGCAAACCAGAGCTTTTAGTATTAATTTGTCTTTCATTTCTAACTCCTCTCTTACACATTCATCTTAATAATGAATATAAGATGAATATGCTTTATTATACCTATAATCTAAAGCGCTGACAACTATAGAGAAGGAGAAATTTATGTGTTAAAATATATGTATTTTATCATATATTTTTAGTATTTTCATATATTTAGTTAAATTCCAGTAATAATCATTGTGGCCATGTTTTTACACAGAATGATTATATGCAAAAATCATCAATAATAACATATAAATTTTGACGTTTATTTGACGTCAAAAAAAATAAGGGGTACCGATTGGGTACCCCTTTTGTTGTAATTTACTATTCAATATTATGTTTAGTGGTAAAATTTGCGATTTTTACTTCTAATCCAATTCAGTTAGCCGGAATAATTTACCATTCCGGAACAACATTTCACATCTATGGTTATTTTCATCAACCAATGTCGCCTCGAATAACCCCTCTTGTGGAACTTGAATATCTTCTGCGAAGTTGTAAGTCTTGTTATTAAATTCAAATATCTTTGCCATTTTTTTTACTCCATTTTTAATACCGCACCGCCAATATCAATATTATAAGCATCAATAATTTTTTTTCGTATTTGCCTAAATTCTTTACCATGTCCTTTGAAATGGCACTCAACAGTAGCATGTGCTAACTCATGATAGATTGTATTTAATTCGATGTCTTTATCATGATTATCCTTGCTTAGTTCCACCAAGCAGGAATCATCATGATACCAATATGTTATGCCTAGTAACTTTTTACTTCGCCCAATATATTTATGTATTAACAAATTAGGTTTAAATGAATATCCCAGTTTCTCAATATTGGAGATTGCTTGTAAAAAGATATCAGCATATGGCATCATGTCATCGTCGAGATATAGTGTACTCATAATGTTTTCTTTCAACAATAAACTATTAGTTGACTGTTGCAAACCGTGCAACTCGGAGATAATTGGATCACCATTCCTTTACTGTATATAGAACGCTACCACCTTCAAAATGCTGTCCGTCAAAGTGTGCTAATACTTCAACTTTACCTGCTTGATAGCCAATAGTCTCATAAGCTTTACTGTCTAATACCGTTACACCAGCTTTAATCTTATGTGCTTTATTTAAGTTGATTTTGTATACATCAACCTTTTGCTGGTCTGTATTAGTAACAATCGCAGTCCTATCAGATTTTTCTGTAGCTGCTTTAGGTAATGCTGGGTCATCACGTTTGATAGCCTGTTGCGTTTGTTTGGCCGCCTGTTCTACCGTAGGGGCCTGTACATAATATGTGGTTACCGGTTGAGCAGTTTCCATCTTGGAAACAACTTGTTGTGCTTCATCTTTAGTAATATGAATTGCATTAGCCAGTCTTACAGGATCTTTTATTTGCTCCTGTTTTAATAGCACAAGCTTTTTAACTTGATGTGAATTATATATAGATACCCCTACAATAGCTAAAATAATTAAAATTAGCCCCCCTATGAGAATTTTATGTCGTTTTAGGTAACATAATGCCTTAAAAGTCCAAAGGCTCATCATAGACCCCTTTCTTGCATTTCTTGCGAGAACATTTCTAATGCTTGTGCTTTTTCTGCACAAAAACGTTCAACAAGATTTTCACGCAACCAATTTGGATTACCATTATAGTTCCATGGATGTAACTTTCTTTGCTCGTACACGCCATTTATTAAGTCCCAGTCAAACTTAATGTCGTCCACATACGATAAGTTCCAATCAGGCTCCCAACCCGGAACATATTGCATTGCTTCCTTAAATAAATTAACAACTTCACCTGGGCCATATTGAACGGCCGCAGAGAACACAACATCACGCAATGCTCGGCTATGTTTATTTACATCAAATAATTGATTGGATAATTCGCTACATGCCACATCATAATAAGCATATTTAATGTAGTCGTGCTGCATTTCCATAAATCCGTTAGGGTCCACAGTTCCTAACTCTTGCCATTTGTTTATGAACTCATCGGAGTTAATAGGACCTGCACTTTGAAGGGCTCTTGCATAATCTTTATAGAATCCATCTTCTTGACGCAACCCCCAACCAAGAAACGCATCTACACTTCCGCAATTACTTGCTAATTGGTAAGCACCATACGAAATTCCCCCACGGTCCCCCTCACCTGTTGATACAATAGCTGGGTCCCCATTGCTTTCATATGCCGCACTTAATTTTCCTAGTTCCATTTGTTTTGCTCCTTCCTATTTGATTCACGTCCTCCTAAATAGCCAACGAGCCCGGAGGAAATACTCATGGCCAATTCGTTATAACCATAAAGGACGGCCATTATATTGACCGCCCCTAGGATGAGGATTGTTAATACCTCACGAATGCTAATTTTTTCAATCATTTAATCGCCTCTTTTACAGATTTAATGAATGCTATTAATTGTTGAATTAAACCGATCGCACGTTTGAACCACCTCGATTCTACTAATTCAAGCTCGATCATGTTTTCTACACAGGATGCTAGTTCAATTACAATGGGGATAAGATACATTCCGGTGCTTAATAACACATCGATGCGACCTAAGAAAATAAATTCTACATCTGGTAATGTAAGCAAGATAAATGACAATAAGAAAAGCCAAGGATATGATTTAACCAATTTCTTTGTCATATCAGCCCTTAATTTATTGCTGACAAGGAATCTATGTTTCTTTCCGTTGATTTCAACATACCCCCATCCACGCCAAAGTATGGCCAATAGGGTATTGGCTACTGTGCATGGCCTATTTGTTGCAATATTAAAATTGCGCACCTCGACTAAGATGCGCAATATCGTATCAACAAATACCAATATCAATGTGCAAAATATAGCTAATGATATTTGTACAAGTTCATGTTCATTTAATCCCACCATAATAGGTGGTGGAGCGAAAATTTCAATCATATGTTCCCTGTCCTTTCAATTATTAATCGCTTAACTCCACTATCAATAAATGCTTTTTTAGAAATTTGATTGTCAATATTAAACATAATGAAATCATTATTATTATTATTCCTAGATGTTGTAATTGTGATTTCAATATCTTTAGATGTAGGAATCGTTAATTCATAAGCTTTTTCTGTCATTGCAGTAATTGTTACTCTATATTTACCTTTTGGTAAGTACACATACCATCGGTTAAACTTTTCTACATGCCATGCTTCCCACTTCCATGTATTGAATCCTATAGGGTCATATTGTACATACCCTCTATCTCCATTTGACTTAACAACATTTAATGGCGTTACATTCCCTGAAACCCTTGCATATAAATCTTGGTCATTAAAACGGACACGGATGTAATTACCACCCGTGTCCTTATAATTATCTGTTAAATTGTATGTTTGTATTTGCCCATTAGGTGTCTTGGTTTTGATAACTGCCATTATTCCACCCACAATTCTGCACCGTTTGCAAATAATAAATGTCCATTTAATTTGAATGTAGCAACTCGGCGCCATTCTAACGGAAATTCAGATGAATCATTATCAAACCGTATATACATGTCGTTTGAATTTGCGAAATATAGTTGACACCCTAATACACGATTATCATTAGAATTACTCCAAGGAATAGAAATACATGTGCCCCAACATTTTCTCCCACCAATCATAACCTCGTTAGCCTCACCAACTTTTAGTCCAGTAATTTTTGATGGAGATTTTACAAAATCGTCAGGGTTGTATTTAGGTCCACTAATAATATCTACAACTAAATTACCATTTATGGTATCCCCGCTTTTCTTTACATACGTTTTTTCGGCATCTTCTTTTAACATTAGTCCGCCAGTATTGGTACCGGATACATCGTCCTCAGTTAATACTTTAAAAGTTTTGTTTTTGTTCTTGTCGTAGTAGCCTAACGATGTGCCGAGAAATACGGTACGGTTATCACTCATGCCAAATTCCATACTATTGCCAGTAGACATCTTAACCGCATGATGTGCTGCGCCGTTTGTATCTGTTACTTGCACAGATGTATTATTGGGCATGATAATAGGGCCCTTCATCTTGCCGCCACTCAACCCTAAATAATCAAGGTTTTTCAATCGTTGCATATTGATTGAGTTTTCAAAATCGTAATTTGGGTCACCTACATAAATATCAACTTGGTGACGTTTGTTAGGCTTTTGAGTAAGCACAGAAAAATAGAACTTGCCATTGTAATACGCAATATCTTCAATTTCAGTTTCACGATTGATTTCAATGATCTGTTTAACGGTGCCAAACGGCGTACACTCAACTAAACTACCGAGTGTTGCAGACATAATCGCACCATTCAACATGAAAGCTCCATTATTATTCATATCCGGATAGATATAATCGACTTGGTAAGTTTTGAGCTTTTTAAATTCATCATTATATAAATTGATTGTTCGTACACGTTGATTGCCGGCAATAGGTACAATGGATACATAAGTCCTTGTAATCGGATCATAGTCAATGTTGAATACCTTTTCTTGCAATGTAATAGTATTTTCGATTGTCATAGTATCAGCATTAATAACCGTCAAATTATTGCCATTTTTTAGCCCATTTGTGATGTAAATCTTATTCGTATACCGATTATATGTCATCGTATTACAATGCCCTAGGCGTTCAGAATCCGTAAATTTATAAGTACCTACTTTTTCAAAAGTGTCTGGGTTAAGCTCGTAAAGAATTTGATTAGTACCTTCACCATTAATACAGGCAAGTACAAATACATTCTTTTTAGAGTTATAGGTAAACCCTTGGCATTGATTGACTTCCGCATCATACGTAATGTTTTTCACAAATGCGATATTGGATGCCCCTTTTAGCATTGGTGTTTCTGTAGGATAATACGGCTTGATGTTGGTATATACACCCATATCCATGACAGAACCTACTGTATTAAAAGTTAAATGTTCAGTCAGTTTATATTGCCCATTTGGCACTAATAAGATTTTATTCTTTAGATTATCATTAGCTCGTTTAAATGCAGCCGTATCATCTGCTACACCATCACCAACTGCACCAAAGTCTTTAACCGACACAATACCATTTAGTGATTCTTTTCCAATGTATTTAGCATCAGCTTCTGTTTTAGTTACAATCCCTTTACCGCCGGGAACGGCTATTTCCTCGGCTTTCGATGCTGCTATTTCAGCACGCTTGGCAGCATCTTCCGCCTTTTTAGCATTACCTGTACTTGCGATTTGTTTATTATCGATGTCTGATTTAATCGTGTCTGCTTTAGATATTAAATCATTAATTTGTTTCTTATTCGATTCTGCCTGCGCAGCATATGCTTTCGTATTATCTGCAAGTACTTGGGTTTTCTCAAATGTATCAGCACTTTGGATAAGAGCTGTATTTGCAGTCGCTAATTTATCATCCACCGTTTGAGATAATGCATTAATATTGTCGTTAATAGCTGTTAGCTTTGTTGCATTATCTTGCACTTCATTTGCCTTAGTCTCTGCAGTTAATGCAGCTGCAATTGCTTTTTTAGCCGCCTCAATGGAATTATCGACTATATCACGTGCAACTTGATTTGGGTCTTCATCAGCGCCTACATTGATTTGTAATGTGCGATCCAATTGTTCTTTTAATTCCTGTAGAATTAAAATAGTTTTATCTGTCATATCTTCAATATGATTGTATGGCCATTTATTGGCTAGTTCTGTAGTTTGTGATATTGGTGTACGTCTGATTAAGATAACTTTATAAGTTGCCGGCAATGGTTCACCAATACTTGGATACGTTAAAGTTTTATTTTGTGCATCATATAAGATGTTCCCTGTTTGCTCCGTATGTCTCCCATTTTCATCAACTAGAATAAGGTTAATGTCTTTTATGTTGTTAAAGTCATATGGCCAAATATAAGTCTTGTTAACCCCATCACATTGATATTGAACAACTGGATTGTTGACTTGTGGAATCACAATATCCCGCCTTTCTTTGCATATAAAGAGGACTACCTAAAACTAGGTAGTCCTTACTTTTATTTTTTCTTCTTCTTTTCTTTTTTAGTCTTTAAACGCTTGTCTAACAAAATTGACATGAATACATCTTCAATCTTGGCATCCGTATCAGTTAGCCCTACACGCAACAATGTCCAGAAAGCATCGGTTACGGTATCACTAAAACCAGTTACACGGTTAGAAACCTGACTGAGCGAACGGCCTACATCAACAATATCTTTATTGTCACTTGAGATAGCTTGACCGGTATCCCATAATTTCTCGAAGATACTTAATCCCATTACGGTATTACCTTTATTGTATGGACGTTCTCCTAAAATAAATTTCATACCCATAGTGGCTATATCTCTCACTAACGGAATACCCATGGTTCCTTGTTGTACAAATTCTTCGGCAAAAGACTTGGCGATAGATTCTGGATCATCATCGTCACCATTTGTCATGGCTTTATAAATTGTCATACCAATTGCCTGTGATATAATCCCCCACCATAACACTCTCGCAAAAGGCATCCAATCCCCTTTGTCTTTGCCTATATACCATGATTCAGCGATGATATTATACAAAGTATTAGCATATGAATAAAACGGAACAAATAATTGAACCCATTGACTCCGTGAACGTTGAATGGATGCTGCATCTTTAGTATCACCACTTCCGAATATATCCCGTATTGCTCGGTCACCTGCTTCAATTGCGTGTTGATTAATCCATTCAGTACTTAATCCTTCTTTAGATTGAAGTTCAGCAACCTTTTGATCATATGCAAATTTCCATACTGGTACGGATAATGCAAAGTCTGTTTCCGTGAGCAGTCGGAATCCCATGTTATTAATTTCATCACGGATTTCAGCACCTTTTTCAAACTTGTACCCGCCGATATTCTTATCATTAATACGGAGCCCCTTTCCTTGGATGCTTAATCCTTTTTTGAGGTCTTTATCTAAAGTTTGAATGCGTTCTCTCATAAATATGGATTTCTCCATAACAAAATCACGAGTGTTATTATAGGTTTCTGTTCCATGACCATAAAACCCTACCCCTGCATGGTTAACAGCTCGAAGGACATTGCCCGCACCAATACGATATACGGCAACAGGAATGTTTAAGGCATTTTGGATAGCAACTGATGCACGTCCAGCCATAATAGCCGTTGTTGCATTATGTTTAAGGAACATTAAAATTTTACCAACATCATCCATCTTAGCTGCCTCATCTTTCCAATTATCGCGGACCCAAGTCCGCAAAAATTGATAAGAATTCATGCCAAATTTTTCAACAATATAGTTTTGGAATTCTCTATTGGCTACTAACCGATTCACATCCGTCACAGCTTTACGCATAGTTATATGATTGATTGATTCGGTGATTGCATTAGGGATAACGTCAAAATTAAGCAATAAAGATTTATCCTTAACCTCATCTAACCGTGATTTAGTAGCACTCATACCAGTTCCTAATATCGCATTACTGCTAACCATAGTCTTAGCAATATCTTCGACTTCTTTATCAGATATACTTGCATTGACTTCTGGATTATACACAATTGGGTAATACTGTCCAACGATAGTTCTACCACCAATAGTGAATGTGATACCTTCTTCTTTCTTCAATGGATTCCCATAAAGTTCTTCTTGAACTTTGCTACGTTCAGTAAAGAAGGAGTTTATGTGGTCCCATGTCCGAATAATAAATTCCCAATCTTTATCGGTGAGGATTTCTTGAAATGCTTTTTCCATTTCAACTTCAGTTACCTTGGCCGTTTCCATTGCCCGTTGTCTGTTACGTTCTGTACCCCAATTCAAAGCTAATGCAATGACCTGTTCCTTGGTTAGATTACGCAATTCCCCAACATCGTACATATGCTTATTTCGGATGTTAAATAATTCACGCTTACCATACACAGAGGATACATCTTTTGCCAATCTACGCATGGACACTTCCTTGCGTTCATTAAAGGCTTGTGTTGCACGACTAATTGGATCATAAATGTATTTCACCGCATTAGGCCCTAGCCGACGCAAGAATGTTTCAACTTTGAGCAATGATAGATTGCCCTTATTGATAAGCCCTGCAACGGCTTCCAAACCAGTTTGATTGTTTTGTGCGTTAAATACATTCCCATTAATTTTGCCAAATGTATCGATTGCTTCCGTTAATATGCCATCTACTGCATCATCAAATGTAATCGATTCACCTTTATCATTAAGAATGGTAGAGCCTTCATAAGCGTTGCGGCCATTCTTATACATGCCTGTCATTAATTCTTCCAGTGTGTTCAACTGACTCATTGTTAGATTTTTAAATGACATAGGCGTATTACTAAAGAATAACTGTACAATCCATGGGTCAAGGAATGTAATACTTTGGTCACCTAGAATATCCGCATCAGGATCTAATGCATTAATTACTGCATTCATATCAAACCCATCTACTGGCTCAAGCCCATCATATTTAGTTAACCCCATTTGATATGCCATGTGCGCATAGAAATATCTCATATTAGGTTCAATAGCAATCGGATTTTTAGGGCGTGTCATTCTGTTGAGGTTATCAAGCAACTTGGTTCTTAACTTCTTAATGCGGAGTGCATTGTCAAACGCAACACGAGCCCTCGCTTGATTTAGAAGTTGCAATTGTTTAGCTTGTAGTGCCTCTTCCAGTTTATTAACGGCCAATGCTCTATCGGCACGCTTACCTTCACGAATAGCTTGGTTTTGATATTTCTTATATTGACTAGCTTGGGATAAAGTCAAATCGCCTAATTCCTGTCTAGCACGGTTCATATAATCACTTATCACACCTACACCACTATCTCGGATAGCACGTACATTATTAATACGTTCTTGTAATTGTGCTTTTAGCTTTTCAATACGGTCTTGAGCAGAATCGAGTTCTTTTACTGCGGCTCCTAATTCTTTAGCGACTTTTTCATTGTCGCCAACAACTCGTTTAACAATTTGCTCCAAATCAGATTCAATTGTTTCTGAATTAGGGTCAAGTCGATTTAACCTGTCGAGTAGTTCCCAGTTTTTAGCAAGGTCTCGATTGGTTTGTGACTTAATGATTTTAGCTTCCTCTTCAGTTAATTTCATTTGACCATCTGAAGATAATAGCCATTCTTCAGCAATTTCTATATTAGATTTGCCAATATGGTTATCCTCAATGAATGCCTGCTCGGCAGATTCCATAGCCTGATTAACAGCTTCGTCAAACGTAAATCCAGTTTGCTCACGTTCAGCAGCTTCTAATTCTTTTAGCGTGCCGTATCGAGTATTGGTTAATGCATCCTTACCAAATGCATTATAGCGTTGATGGTCTTTATAAATTGGATACTGCTCCATTAAACGCTTTTCGATATCGGCTTGAATAGAATCTTTTTCATCGTTCCATTCTTTGATTGGACGACTTTCTAATTCTTTCATATACCGCTTCATGACACGCTCTTTTGCCATTTCCCCGACGTCGGCAATATAGCTTTGAACCTTTGCTTGCTCAGCTTCATCGAGCTGTTTAAATAACTTGCTAGATTCAAATTGTTCAAGTGCCTGCTCTTTTGTGTAGGCATCTATATCTTCTTGGGTAGCGATCATGCGCGCCATAATGTCTTGGATTTCTTTAGGTGGTAATCCTCCTAATCGTGTCACCGCACGATAGATACGAGTTAACCACTTTGAGAACATTCGGAATACACGCTGCAATCCTTTAGTAGGTGCGTTACCTTCACGAAGGTAAGCCTCCCATCCACGAGCAAACTTTTCATGTGCCTTTGTATTGTCAGCACCTTGCGCATCATCCCATTCAGCCCACTCTTTCAACTTGTTCCAATCTGTTACAAGTTGCTCTGGGGCATTTTCCATAGATGCTAGCTTTTGAATATCATCAAAGAATACATGACCCATTTCGTGTAAGAATGTACTTCTATCTGCAGTTTTGAAAATGCTGATAATGCGTTCACCATCTTTCATGATTTCGGTCATGCCGTTTATAGATTGGTTATACTTTTCAATGACTTTAATTGCTTTATCATCGAACACTACATAGCATCGTCCGTCTTGTTCTCCAACATAAGTAATGCCTTTAACGCCATACTCATTAAGATGTTCTGATGCTTTTTTTGCACCACCTAAGGCTTTAGATAATGCCAGATAAAAATCTCTACCATTTATACCACTATCATTTAATAGTGTAGAAAAATCTTCTTTATACTTACCCCAATAAATTTCCCTATACTTTTTACTAGCCATACCATATTCTGTAAAAGCATTAAACCACATAGTATCTAGTTGATTTTTTACATCTTTTATACTACTTGGGTTTTCTTTCAGTGCCTTTAAATCAATGTTATATTTTTCAGCTAATCTATTTATAGTTCTCTGAGTAATTGTGTTAAGTTCTCCCTCGATATATTTATCAAGGTACTTATCTTTTAGTAAATTGTACTCAGTATCTAGTTGATTAAACTTACTACCTAACTCATCGATTTCTTTTTTAGCATAATGGTTAAACAAAGGACTATTTGTATATTCATTGATAAATACTTCTTTTTCTTGTTCTGGCAATGCATTAATTGCTGCGTTTAAACTTTGCTTTGTTTCTTTACTTAAAATGTTTAATGACTGTTGTTCATCAATCATTGTTTTAGTATCTGGAACATCAACTTTAAATAATGTACCTTTATCAACATCATGAATTAAAGATAATTCACGTCTATATAAATCAGATACTTTCTTATCTTTAGCAAAATACAAACCCCAGCCATGTGCTTGATTACCCTCACCAGTACCAATAGCACCTAAATCAAATGTGTCAAAGTCATGTGGTGAACCATGCCATGCTGATTGATAATATTGATAATTATGTTGTTTTCGGAGCTTGTCTAAATCTTTTTCATTTGGTATATTATTAATAAATGAACGACTTAGTTTAATCCCCCCAAGCCATGGTGGCTGGTTTTTTGGATTATTACTAAGTCGTTCTTTGTTTATATATATTAGATCCCCACCTAATAACAAATCATAATATGCTATATTGGTATTTCTAGCATAATAAGATTGTACAACATGATAATCACCTCTATTATTATATTTGTTCAATAATATTGGCATCATTATAGGCTTTCCGTTTAAACCAATCACTTCAGTTATAATGATAATTTTTTGACCATTATCTGCACTAAATATTGCAGATGGATTTGCAATGGTGTTAGGTAACTGTTTTAACATATCAATGGAAACTGTATCATTATGTCCAGATAAAATTCTTTTGCCGTTAGAATCAAATACAGGTGCACGCAATATTTTATGCAAAACACCGCCTGTAATTTTGATTCTTTTTAAGTCAAGATTAATTAAGTCAAAGACTAATGGTGAATCCATTATATCTATTGTTTTTTTACTTCCTATATTATTAGCATTATCTACAATGTTAGCCCAATCACTTAATACTTTATCTAGTTTGATTTCCCATACTGCTTTTGTATTTTGATTATAACCTTTTTGATTGTCATACTTAGCATTCATGTTGATTCGTACGCTATCACGCAAATAGTCCATAGCGGTATAACCGCCTTTACCCATTTGTCGCATATATTGTGCCATTATATCAGCGTGTTGCGCCATCAATAATGCATTCGCTTTTGCAGTTTCACGTTGTTTTCTATTCGTGCTTTCGCTAATAGTTTTAACTATTTCGTTGTATACATCATATCCGCTTTTAGATAATTGCATCCGTAATGCTATGTCATTATCTGCTAATTCAAATAATGTATCTCGCATAGATTCTAGCGATTCAATTTGTTTGAGCGTATGTTCCATATCAGCATAATGGGAACCTGCTTGATTAAGTGCTTCTGGATTATCAGCTAATGTACTTTGGGTACGAGCAAGGCTTGATTGATATGCCATTCGTCTGCGTTCCGCATTAGAACGAGGTGCTTTGCTATCGCCTAACCATGTAGGGGTTACCCCAGTAGTACGTGCCGTTTCTAAATCGGTATCCATAGCATCGAAATCACTTGTATATTGTTCCCGGTACTGTTCAGTAAGTTCCTTATACACATTATTAAACGTTTGTTTAATATGTGTCGGATCCGCAAGAACCACATCGAGCATTTCTTTATCTACATCAGATACTTCATCAAAGTAGCTACGGATAATATCTTCCTTAACATGCTTTGCACGTTTTTCAGTATCATCTTTAACAAGGTCTTTCATAGCATGCACTTCTTCTTTTGCACGTTCAAGTGTTTTCATGGATAATCCACCACGTGTAAAGTAAGAGGATTCTTCTAATGCCTTAACAGTTTCTTCAGATAAGCCACCACTTAATTGCGCATAAGACCCGATAGGAATTTCAATCGGAGCATCAGCCGTAATCGCCTTAGATACATCCTCTTGTGTTACCAATCCAGCATCTACCATATTACGAATAGCCGCTTGACCTTCTTCGGTTTCAGCCATTTCATTGACATTAATATAAGCGGTAGATACGCCTATATTATCCCCCTGAGCTTGTACGATTTTTCCGTATAACTCAGGGTTTTCTTTTGCCAAATTGTTAGCGGCAGCATCGTTTTTAAGGTTCTGCATAATAACATGTCCATTACGATTTTGTTCTTCCATAACAGCCATGTGCTGTTCTTCTGGAGATAACTTTTGAAAGTCTTTAAAAGCTTTCATTGTGCGGGCACCACTAATGCCACCACCAATTACGCCAAATCCAACAACAGCAGGTAGTGCTTGCCACATAGCTTCACCGGCACCTACGAACATATCACCTGCAGAATATGGGCCCTCTTGATCATTCGATTTACGCCACAAATTATGCTGCAGCTTTTCATTGACATCTTGTAGGCCTTCCTCAAATAGTTCTGGAGCGCCAGCTTTAATGGAAGACTTAGCCACTTGTGCAGTAGTTACGCCAATACCACGATTAAATGTCTCAGCTGCATTAGTAGTTCCTCTTGAAATGGCACTAGCAAGTGCGGACTTAGGAGCGATTTTAGTTGCTGCTTTACCGATTGTACGAGTCGCCACAAATTCAATGCTGGCATCGATAGCCGCAAATGACATGGCATACTCCTTTGCTTCTTCATTGGAATATACTCGATTACCTTTTTGGTCACGTTTACCAATCAATTCAAGATATTTATTGCCAAATGACATCTTATACATCTCGTATGCCATATCAGCAGAACCTAACCATTTAGCGCCAGTCATTGCAGTAGGTATAGCAGCAGAGCCACCACTAACTACACCGCCACCAATCCCGCCAATTATACCTCCTACAATAGCACCTGTACCGCCTTGTTTACCCATCATATAGATTTGACTAGCAGTTGAACCCAATACTTCTTGTAAAGGACTGCCACCATCTGGACGTCTATAATTTTGCAAGTTATTTTGTAATCGATTAACTTCAGCCGTTAATTCGCTAATCTTTTGTGGGTCAGATTCATAAGCTAAGGCAAAACCAACATCACCTAATTTCATTTGGTCATTCATTGCCCAAATACTTTGTTGCAAAGCATCAAACACACCTTTGGTATTTTTGATTGATTCGATATTATTTAGTGCTTGAATGCCTTCTGCTTGCGAACCATATTTTACTTTATAAAGTTCTGGAAACTCATCATAAATATCTTGTAAAACTTGGCCACGTTCTGCACGCCTAGATAAATAATCAGCACGTTCAAAGGCTCTATCATCGCCAAACATGACTGTATCTGCACCAATATTTAAAGTCTTAGCAATTCGCAAAGCTTCATTAGCACGTAATTGATCATTGTTATATAAAAATAATCGGTCTGTGTTACTAACAAAACTAGCAGGCAAAGCATTAGGTAAAGATTGTCCTAGTTGACCTATCGCTTGAAATGCATTACCTTGCTGCCCGAATGGAGAAATCGTTTCCGTCCCATCTGCATTTTTAATGCTAGTAGGAGTATTGGCAATTGTAGATAATGCATCCGCTGTGCTTTTAGCAATATTTGATACAGTTTCTATTCCTGAACCGATAGCTTGCCCAACTGGTGTTAAACCACCTACTGGACTAGACTGTATGCCGGCATTAGCCGTAAATGAACGCGGGCCTTGTCCGTATCCATGTATTAACGCTTGAAATTCCTCACGTTCTTTTTGATTAATATCAGCCATTTGTATATCTCCGTTGTAATGCATTATATTCTGATTCATAAATGTCTTGAGTAGAACCATCTTTATAGGTTACTCGGATATAATGATTGCCAATAGGTTCCGCATGAATAATCCCTATAGCTTGGTTACTTGCACCACTAATTGTTGCGGAATAATCGTCTCCGTCACCAAAGAATGGTTTGCTTGTACTACGTAATGTACTTGTTGCGACTGCAGCATCGAAGATTTCATCTTTTTCCGCATCTGTAGGTGGTCTATGATGTTTAACCTTAAATTCTTCAATACGTCCGGCCATTTCTTGTTTAACACCATATTTAAAACTACCTGCCAATGTTTTGTCTTCTGGCATAACTGTAGCAAGTTTATATTCATATGGAGTTAAGTCAATGTTGCTAGCTTTCTTATTGTTATCATCGATTTCAAGTAATGATGCATCAAGTTCATCATCCATGATTTTATTAGGCAATACACGTTCTGCATATGCTCGTGTTTGTTCGTAAGTGTGAGATTTAGCGTACTGCTTAATTCCCCATTTTTCTTGTGCCGTCATCTTCAAACTTTTTTCATAAATTCTATCTAGCTTCGGTCTTTCGCTAGCCATTTTACCACTCCAATATTCTTGCTCTTCTGGAGTAGTTGCTCCTGCTAGTTGAACCTGTGCATATTGGAACGCACCACTTACATCACCATTAGCTATCTTTTGGTTTAAGATTGTTTGACCTGCTTGCAAGCGATCATTAATAGCAATTTTTCTAGTTTGCTCTTGTAGCGTGTAATAATTTTTATAAGCGGTTTTAGCCTCATCTTCTGCTTTCTTAATTTGGTCTTCGGAATACTTAGGGCTGCCGCCGCTAGACATTGGGGCATTTCTCATTAAGCTCTTATAATGTTCTGAGCTTGCCGTATAATATCCACCAGCTTTTAATTTATCAGCATATTCATCTATAGATTGTGCATTGATAGCATTATTAGGAATGATATATCCTTTCATCCAATCATCAACAAACTCTTCATCAGAATTGTACATTTTATAATAATTTGTACCACCATCAGTCTGTTTGTTTTCTTCACCATTTGGTTCAACCTGTGTTAAACCTGCGTAATTGTGATTTTCTCTAGCAAGCCTGCTTAATTCACCGCCAACTGTACCTTCTGCATATAATTGTCGATATGCAATTTCAGTATTAATACCATATTTTTTATTAGCATAAACAGCCATATCCCATAACTGTTTGTTTTGACCAACTCCACCTTTAATGGCTTCTTCGTTTTCAGTTTCCATCTTGGCTCTAACATACATGGCAGCACTGCTCATTCCTGAGCTTAAATCATGTCCATACATCTGATACAACTTAGCATGTGTATTATTATCATTAACTAATTTATTAATGTTCATTTGACTGGACATTTTTTTATATGGCGTCAATACATCTTCACTAACAACACCACTTAATGAAGTCAATAAATTTTCAACTTTCGTTGAATCATTTTCTGCCACGGATCTATCAAGTAAATACTTTCCTGTTTGGTCTGTATTAGCACGGATTTTTTCATTGATCTGCTCATCATCTAGTCCCAATTCTTTACCAGTAGACCGATACAAATCACCCATCAATGTAATTGTTTTCATTTGGTCAGCCATGTTGTCAGAACGAATAGCAGAATCACGAAGATTTGTAATTTGATTTTGCGTAGCTGTACTTAACGCCGTTTCATATTGACCTCTTGAATATTTGGATATGTTATTGTAATCAGTTGTCTTAGATGTTTCAACGGCTTTTATAAATGCATTAACAGCATCATTGGTTCTAAATTTATATTTACCCAAGATTTTACGTTGTATTTTATCAACACCAGCATTATAGTCAGGCAATATAGATTGAGCATTCATTCCTTTACGATTCATCAGCCCGTCTTTATCATCATTCAACAGTTGGTTAGTACTATTATTGAACTCATTAATAGCATTGGTTACATCGATGTAATCTTTTCGTTTGTCAATTTCCATCCATGTATTTGTTGCATCTTGTAAGGCTTTACTCATAGCATTTAAGCCACTTACATTACCACCATATGCCGTTTCATTACTAGAAGCCTGTGTGCTACCTTGAATTGTATTTAATTTTTGGGTTGGATCATAATTAACAAATTTCATATCCTACCTCATTTTATAATCACGCTTAACAGTCACTACCGGACCCCTATCTGTATACCCTACAGGGTCACCACCATATGTAGTCTTCATCTTGCCACCTGCGTATTGTTGTTTAATACCATACATAGATGATGCGGCGCCAAGAATACTACTTACCATTGCCAAATTGCCTTGACGTCGTGCATTTTTAGCGGAAGCACGTGCGGCATTAGCTTCATTCTGATAGTTCATACCATTTAAATACTCATTGTAAATGGCATTATTCTTATTCTGTTCCCAGTTGTATATGTCTTTGTTGTATTCATCATAACTAGATGCCATCAATTGTAATGGGGACCCTGCCATTTGCAATCCGCCTGCCCCTGCTTCAGCGGCATTCGTTCCAGCTACAAGGCGCATACGATTATCCATCTTGTCACGCTCTTGTAATTGTTGCATAGCAATTTGTTCTTGTTTGCGGTCAGATATTCGCTTGTTAGCCTCAGCCGCTTGTGCCTGCGTATTGTACATGGCAACTTGTGCTTTTGTTTGTTGATTCTGAGCAATCATCCCTACGCCAGTACTGACTGCGGTTAAGATTGCCGCTGCGGGTAAGCACATATGAAGTCCTCCTTCTTGAGAGTAAATAATTCTAAATCACCAACTTTTACAGTTGGATGAATAACGGCTCCAATCGATTCTAGCCATCGTTTTGTTTTTATATTAGTTGTGTGAACATAATTGAATAGCCATTCCCTAGTCTCTAACCATTCAGCAATAACTTGATTACTCAATTTAATAAAACGCATCTGCCACCGCATATCGCTTTCTAATACTTTATTGCCTAGAAAATAAATCCCATACATTCCGTTAACTGGTTCTTTTGCAATCCCATATACGCAAATAGCCACATCGTCTTCTACGACGACATGGCTATCATAATCAGATTTGCAAATCTCGGAACAGAAATCCTTAAAAGGGTATAAACGATTCACCTCTTGGACTTCCATGGCATCTATTGCCCTTAGATTGACTTCTAGGTCATGAATTAATTTATCTCGCCGTGTAGGCTCAATTTCGTCAATTTTATAGTCCCGGAACATCCTTTAATCCTCCCCCAATTTCAACTATTCGAGTTATTGATAATAAATTAAATGGGAATGGATCACTATGCTTTATACATATCGATGTATCTGTTGAATAGTTCGTACCCATTTTAGGTAAAATTACAGGCTTGTCGCCAGTAAATAGTTCATTCGGTGGTAATGTAATATCATCCATTCTGTCAAATGTACGGCCAACTTTACCACCAAACGATTTATAAACTCGCAATACCACTCTTGATACCGTAGCAACTCGGCCTTGTAAAGTACCGTCTTGCATTTGCATTTCCACTGATGGAACACGAATTTTAGAGGTAAATGGTAACCCGATTTTGATATTGCTACCACTGACGTTTAATTGTAATAAGCCATCATCTGGCACAACCACATCTGGTTGTTGTTTACCATCAATTACAACTTGCACAGTTTGACCGCTCAAATGAGGAATGTTAATACTATCAATTGCATTACTCGACTTAAATTCGACATAGCAATCAAGAAATACATTCACATCATCAGAATACAGAGGCACCATACGCTCGATGCATTTCACCTTTTTGCCTTGTAATGTGCGTTCAACAAGAGTATACAAGCTGTCTTGTTCACCTTCAGACACGGATTCACAATATAAATATTTACCATTAGTAACAAAGTGCGACCACCCATACACCTTTTGTTCAGGTATATAGGTCAAGCAATTAATTTCCCCATCATTTCTGATGTAATAAATAATGCTGTCCGGGTCTTGTGCATATGCACTGGTGATAGTTAAATACCCTCTAACTCGTGTTTTAACGAATAATGTGAGGTCTTGTCCTGTATAGTTATCAGACTCATAACTATAACCCATATCACGAACAGTGCCACCACGTTCTTGAACGAATACACAGCGATTACCTATGAACTGTGGTTCACACGATAAGGCCCCTCGTTGTGTTTGTGTCTTTAAATTACAGTTGGTAGGAGTAATCGTCTTATCACCACTAACAATCCATTCATTACCGCTTGTAAGGATAATTAGATCGTTCGCAGGTACAAGATGGCGAATCTCGTACATTTTACGATTAATCACCGGTAAGGTAATTGAGCTATCATCTGTGATAGTACCTTCAACCTTTTCAACACCAAAGTTTGGATAGTCGCCAGTCCGGCTCATCCAAATATAATTGGGGTTCTTATTAGTAGCGGCCACTACAAAGCGGTCTTGATAAAACGTACACAATTTAGGATAACCGTTGCTACGGCCCCAACTGCCCATCTTCCATTTAGAAGTAGCCTCGTTTTCAACAATACCATTCAAGATATTAATCTTCATTGTTTTAGCATCTACAAATTCTTTAAATTCGATAATGCCCCATGTAGTGTATGGAAGAATTGAAAGGTCAACATTACATTCACCGCTTTTAATATCTGATTGAATACGTAGCTTTGCATTTGGCTCAATTTTGCCAGCATCTGTTACGTTATAGTCATTGTTAGAGGAGTACGTACGGTAATCTTTCCAAGTCGTCCCATTATTTGTGGTGATTTGAAGTTTAACGGTACCAGTCCATGTGCCATGCGTGGTGAATTTCCAAGCCAATTCTTGGTCGGTGGAGTAGGATTCTACATTGTAATTAATGTTGTTGTATTCATTCCACTTATGAACACCGCCCATAAATGACCGTTTTTCTTTTTTCTCTACTACAACACCAGTATTCTTTGTATGAACAGCTGCAACAAAATAGCCTAGTTGCATGACCATGCCGACCATATCAGCGTTAAACATGTTTGTACTAGATCGTACTGTATCACCTACTACCGTTACGGTAGAGTTAACATCTGTATTAATTGTGTCATAAGGCTGTTCAGTTAATTTGTATGCTTCTAGTCGCCAATCTGTGTCACTATATCGTGATAATGTTTGTATTGGGTATTTGCCACTGCAGATGAACATTACATCTCCGGACTGACTGCAGTTCAAATTATATAAAATTTCACTATCAAAAGGCGTTTCAATTTCAATGCCTGTATAGATACCAAAATCCCATACACGAATATATTTGTCACCAAATTCAAGCATGAATGAATTATTGGTGTTTGTAGTAAATTCAAATAATCGTGTAGGCTTATCGCTATATTTAACTTGTCCTACATATTGGCTGCCTTGACGTTTTGCAACGGCTCCATATGGACGAATAACCACATTCTCTGCTTCCAATAAGGCACTTTTGTATTGCTCTAAATCAAAGCGACTTGAAACATCTGGCGATACTTCACCAGTTGTAAACGCTAGCTGTGATATGTATATCGGATTACTCATTACCAATCCCTCGCTTTCACGTAGCTAGATATATATACTGTATCTTGTTTACGTTCCTTTGCGTTCATTCCTTTAGCCTCTTGAACTGCTGCTTGATACAATTTGTATGCTTGGTCAAACAATCCTCTATCACCAGTCAGTGGCATAGCTAATGCGCTAGCCAGTTTACACTGCAGCATATACAAGGATATAGAATCCCAAACGTCTAAATCTGTCACGTCATATATATAATCAATGAATGCTAGTGGCACATCGCTCACTATACATTTTTTGTTGTTTCCAATATTAAATATGTTGTATTCCGGTTGCGATTCCGCATGAAAGCGATCGCCTTGTGGAATAACCCCTAATATCCGAATACATTGTTCTGGATACGCATATACATAATTCCACCCATTAATTTTATGAGCAGACAAAACTAATCTTTCATTTTTGCGAGCAAAATTCCATTCAAATTGTCGCAATACCAACTGTCTAGTTGGGTCATATTGCATACGGCATTGGCGACCTTGCTCAGTTTCTTCTTCAAGTGAATAAAGCAATCCTGCGTTAATTAATGCAAGTGCTTGATTACAAATATCAGTAGGTGTCATATTTCCCCCTATATGGTAATAGAGGGATGCATAAGCACCCCTCATATTGTCACTTATTCTTCCGTAGTATCGGTTTTCTTTTTGTTTGTTTTCTTAGGCTTTTCGTTGCCAGTATTTTCATCTGGTGGATTTTCATTGCCTGTATTGTCACCTTCAGTATTTTCATCTGGTGGATTTTTGTCACCCGGTTCTGTTTCAGGAGGCTGAGTTTCAGTAGACGGTTCTTTGTCTTTAGCCTTAGATTTTGGGTTAAAGATTTTTGCTACTTCATCTTCGTTACCAGAGAAAAGCTGTTTGAAATAATCAGGCTCAAATTCTTTAATTTCTTCTTCAGAGAAATTAATAGTTTCACCTTCTTGAATTAATCCACGATTACCATGGTACATCGTTACGTTAGCTGTAAAAATCATAGTTTCACCTCTTATTTCAAATTCACACCATCTGTTAAGAATGATGTAATAGTAGCGGCAGTCATATTATTCGCATTGATGCGAATAAACTTTTTCGCACCTGCAGGAAGTCGACCTTTGTATTCTGTACCAGCTTTGGAGTTTTGTGGCAATGTAATAGCTGTTAACAATGCGGCATCAGCCATATTTTCCTTATCTGAAGTGTATACATTAAATAAAGGGGTCCCTGTAACGTCTTTATCTAAACGAATATACAACCATAAGGCAACGGCAGCATCACCACCGTTACCATTCATCACCACGTCAGAATTGGTGTTTGCAGTAATTTCTTTTTTCCAGAAAAATGTATTTTGTTCATCAATAATCATTGAATTATGTTCCTTTCTTTACGCAATAACACGAGATTCAGTGCTTAACAATGCATCAATTTTGCGAACTGGTACACCGTTTGCACGAGTAACGAGTTTACCCATTTCCATATCTTCAGTGATAGTGGAACCATGTTTTGTGTTCTTTTGCAAACGCAAGAATGTACGCAATGTACGGTTCATATACCAAACTGGGCGAACACCACCAAGGTTAGGAATACGTTCTTCCGCTTCAATCATTAAGTTGATAAGATCCGCACCGGCTTTAGCATCATTTGTCAATTTCGTAACATCGATATTGGCAATACGAACAACATTTCTCCAGTCACGTACAGTCAAACCAACATCATGTTTAAAGTGAGTACGATACGCTTCGAACATGGAGCCATCGTCTTTAGTAACAGTAACAACGCCTTTATCTTCTTGGTGTAAACCTGCTTGAGAACCTTCAGGATAAATACCATGAACAGATAAAGGACCCCAACCAACAAGCCAAATAGACGCCAAGTTACCTGTGCCGCCTGCATCGAGAATGTTTTCTGCACTTGCTGCTTTATTGATATTAAGAGTATTAAATCGAGGAGCCAAGCCAATGAATTTTTCTGGCGTGTTTTCATCGCCATAGAAAATCGTACGGCATAATTCCTGACCCATAGATTCAACAAATGCTTTATCTTCAGTTGCACGGAAGGATGCTTTATCTTTGGATTTATCAACAAGCGCTTTATCAGTTTGCGAATATGCTTCAAGCATACCGCAATTGTCGGTAATTTGACGTGTGGAGGATTTAGACGCTTGAACACCGCCATATAATTTACGCCATGTAACATCTGGCAAACCAGTACGTACAGTCGTTACAAAGCTAGACCCTTGGTTACATTCGACCATCGTCATATCTTGAATGATTTCAGTGGATTGGTCCAATTGCTCAATAATTTGAGCGACATTACCATTAGGATCCATTCGTTTTTGCAAATCTAAAAGTGTTAAATTTTGAGTTCCAATTGTAGCCATTAATTATTTACCTCATTTCTTAATACATAGATGGATACATTTTTCGTTTTGCTGCTTCTTCATCAGAATTTTGACCGGTTCCAGCTTGTCTTGCACCTTTACCCGGGTCTTCCTGAACCATTTCACCGACGGCCGCAAATACCTTAATCATGTTGATATTGTTGTCAATGTGACTATCAACAAGTAATTGACGTAATTCCGGTACCTCTTTAGTTAGTGCTTCAATACCTTTGCCTGCGAGGGCTACAGTTTCATCGAATTTACCGCCTAATTCCTTTTTGGCGTGTTCATAATCCGCTTTTTGCTTTTCAACAACTGCTTGCTCTTGCTGCTCTTGATAAGCAGTCAAGATATTTTGTGCATACTGACTGCCAAATTTAGCTAATTCAATAGCCTGTTCCTGTGTTGCACCAACTTGGTTAAGTAACTTACTAAAATCTGCAGTTACAGTTTCATCAAGTTCAGTACCTTCAGGGAACACGGATTTGAAATCATAAACTGTTGGTTCAGCAGGTGGCGTATTATCACCGCCTAGTACAGATGGATTACTACCTTCGCCATCTGGTTTAGCAGGTGGTTCAGTAGGTGGCGTAGGATTATTTTGGTCCGGATTCGCGCCCGGTTCATTGCCAGTCATGTTATTGTTAGCACCCATATTGTCATCAGCCATTTTGTTTCTCCTTATCGACTAAATTATTAAAATATTCTTGTTGCCCGATATATTCGAGTTGTGCAAGGTGGTATTGTTTAACTCCATCAATGCCTAATTTGTTTAGGTCCCCATGGAATAGCAATCCCACCTTCCGTTTTCCTTCGTTGAAATATGTTTCACTATTTCCAGTAAACGATTGCTTTAATATGCCCGAGCGATCCATTAGGCGACAAAAAAACCACCTACCTAGCTCTGTGCTAAGTACGTGGTTGAGAGCTTGCATATCTCGCTCTTGCATATAATCTTTAATTGTTTTCTTCATCTAGACACCGTCCATTCCTAACCACTGCTGTAACGCAGGATTGCCATCATTGGCGGCATCTGTTGCTTGCTTGGCCGCACTAGCCATTTGAGGTGCTAGTTGAGCCGCTTGCATTAATTGCATTTGCTGCTCCTGTTCAGCCTGTGCCTGTGCTTGTTGTGCTAAGATTTCTTGATATTCATCATCAGAACGAATAATCTTAGCCGGAACACCGAGATTTACACCGTATGTATTGGCCGCTTCCTCAAAGTTGAACTTGTTGACGATATTAGGATTAGCTTGTGCCAAAGACATAATAAACGCAAAATACTGTTCGATATTTACCAATGAACTCATCTTTTGCGCTTGGGCAAGTGGTGAGATATATTCAATCTTCACTTCTTGACCGTTTAATTGGTCTAAGAGTTCCTCATCATCAACAGGTGGAAATACACCGGCACGATCTAGTACCGAATACACACGTTCAATGATTGGATTTAAGAATTCAGATAGCAACCGTTCAACAACAGGACCTAATTGCTGTAATTTTTCTTGAGTGCGTTCCATAACTTCACGAGCCGTCATCTGACCCTTGTCGATTTGGTCTAACATCAAGAATAAATCCGCACTATAGGCTCTCTTGATTGAATCCTCTGTTACTGTAATCTTATTTTGAATATCCTGTAAATTAGACTGTACTGCAAACATCGGTTCAACTTTATGTTGCCCCTCAATCTCTGTAATGCCACCCGGATACAAGTTAACCGTACTGATAACATCAGATGGTGCTTGCATAGGAGGCTTAACACCCAATTCAACAGCTGTTAGATAATCGAATTCCAACTTCTGCAGCATTTGTGAATCTGGTTGCGCAAACCATGCGGCACCCTTACCGTAACCATTCAAGTCCATCGACGTATGCCGAGCGATTGGAATTGGCCATTCCTCAAAACCGCCATGATATAACACTTCATCACTATTGCTGCCTTCAACCCAATAAATGGACGAGTATGGCATATTGCGACGTCCTAACTTATCCTTACGGTCTTTGTTAGGCTCAACAAACCAATTGACTATGAATGATTGTTGCAAGCTATTTCCGTTATCGTAAATATTCTTTATGTTATCCGGACAATTTTCATACCCGAACTGTTCGACAATCTGATCAACTGTCATTTTGTATTTACGGCCAAAAATATTTACGATTTCCTTGCTGTTAGTGCTAATAGCATAGGTACCTATCGGATACGATGTGAAACGAACACCAGATTCACTATCAGCAAATATTCCCATAGGAGCCTGTCCCATGGTTAGTTCCATGTAAACTTGGTGAACTACGCTGTAGAAATTAGATTTAGCAAGAACCGCATACAAGATTTCCTCTCGTTCATCCAATAATTCAGCGACTTGGCTATTAGCTGCTACATCGATATTCTCCATGGTTAGCTTAAACCATTTACGGCTTGGTGGAGTAAGTCCACTCATAACACCACTGGCAAATATTTGGCAACTTTCCCAAGCTACAGGGTTTAGGATTTTACCATTGTAAGGTTCAGATTGGTCTTCTTCACCATCAAATTGACCAATAAACGGCAACTGATAGTCACGCAACTGCTTCCACTTATTTACATATCGTTGCTGCGCATTAAATAGCTGAGAGAATTTCTTTCTCAACTTCGTATAATCACGCCTAACAGGCTTAACGGCCTCCGTAGGTTGTCTAGCCAGTAAAGATTCCATTTCCGCCATGCTATCCCCCTAAAATTGATTTCTGGCCGCCCATAGTCGGACCTAAGATAGTAGATTCAAAGCCACGTTTGAATTTACGTTTAGTTTCTGCCATTTCCTCACCAGTCTGATTACTCATATTCGTTTGAACAGTTGGAGCTGGAGCAGGTGGTGTATAGTTAGCAGATGCACTCTTCATACACATTTTTATTCCTCGCTTTCTAACAAATTAAAAAGGACTGTAACTTGTATTAGCTACAATCCTATTGCCTGTTTCGCTTTTTTTAACGACCCGCGCAGCAAAGGTCAAGGCAAGAGCATCACCTTTATTCGGAGATGGTAACCCTCGGTCTTTCATATCTTTTTTACTTTCAAGCTGAATGCGACCATTCTTATCAATGATCGCTTCAGGCCCTACGATATCATCGTATAAGGCTTGGTCATTTGGTGGAATAGAACCACCCTCACGGAGCCATTCTTTCATTTGTCCCCACATATACGCCCTCATATTTAGGTATACAGGGTCATTACTCTTACCGCCAAATTCAATCAACCGCCATTTGCGCCCTAACTGCTTACCAATGGAATATATCCCTGTTCCATACCCCATATCGATAAATACGGCATCAGCTTTGTATTCGTCCTCGAACTGAGCAATCAGTTGAGCCATGCGCCAATCATCATCATTCTTAGGAATAGATGCAAGCGACTTCATAGAGTAACCTTGACGCATTACTATTTCTAAGGAGTCTGAACCAGTCCACGCAGGATCCACACCAATGATTACAGGTAGATGTTCAAATGCTCCCGGCTTATAAGATTGTTTTTGTGCTTTGTCAGCAATTTCAGTAGAGATGAATTGCAAATCTGATGCGGAAGGGAACACACCACGCACACGAACTTTGAAGAAGTCGGAATCCTCACCGTAAGCCTCTAACCATTCTTCAATCTTAGCTTTGTTAGATATCTTAACAGTTCTACTATCAATCTGATATGTATTCCAGAACTTTCTATATTTTCTAAAACATTCACGGAACCGCCCACTATTACGAGTAGGGTTACCAAATGCACACCAAATAATTTCCGTGTTAGCATCTGTAAGAGCCCCTTCAGTTACTTCCCAAATGACATCATCAATAGCAGAGGCTTCATCAAATAGAACCAATATCCGATTACCTTGATTGTGAAGACCGGCGAATGATTCAGGGGAATTCTTACTCCAAGGAATAGCATCAATACGCCATGTTTTTTCGTAGTCTTTATCACTACTGAATATAGCTGTTGCCGTATACGTAAATAAATCCTTAGCAATAAACATATTGTGCCATTTGCTAAGTTCTGGCCATGTTTTAGTTCGCAATTGGCCTTCTGTATTAGCCGTAACTACGCCACGAGTATTCTCATGAGTAGATATGGCAAAATGAATAAGCCATGATATCAGTGCCGATTTACCGATACCATGGCCAGATGCTACCGCCTCTTGAATAGCGGTTTGTAGGTCTTTGCCCTTCTTTAATTGTTCACCGATGTCTTTTAAGATTTGTATTTGCCATTCATCAGGCCCTTCCATATCTTCCAATGGAGTCCCCGGCTCTCCCCAAGGATAGGCAAAATATACAAACGCTAACGGATCATGTGTAAGAGCGCCTAATGCCTCTATTAATTCATCATGTTTTTCCATTAGCTTTCTCCCGTGCAGCTTTCAATTTATCCATAGCAGACACCGTAAGCTCACCTTTGACATCGATATTTTTAGTATCTCTCCACTTTTCAGGATTACGGTTTTTCAGCCAGAATATTTGAGCCGTAACATCCGGAGGCTGTTGTTTCTTTACAACTTTAACAAGCTTTCCATTCTCGTATGTTTTCTCTTCATATTCGTAACCTATAGCACGTTTATGCAATGCATTTTCAACTTCAAGGTCAATAACTTCCTTCCCTCTTTTAAGGGACTGCAGAAACTGCGGCGAGCTCTTTTTCCAGTCATACAAAGTTCTAATCGAAATACCTATATTTTTTGCTATTTGCTCATCAGTAAGGCCATCACGAGCCCAACCTTCTGCACGCAATAAATTATCTGGGTCAGTTAGCCAGTTTTTTCTATTTACTCGCAATGGATCATCACCTCACTTTAATGTATTACCGCCCTTGCGTGTTAATTTCCCATTTTTTCTTACACATAATCCGCATGAATTTTTGCTAGCGCTTGAATGCGTAATATAGGATTGACATAGGCCATCGTAAAATATTTCATTGGCCGTACATATTCCATTTTTATTATTCAAGCATTTGTGCTTGATGCAGTGTATTTGTGTCATAATTTTTTATAACAAAAAAGGCACATCAATTACGATGCGCCTTTTTTTGCGTTTGGTATTCTAAATGCTTAGGAGATGAACTCATGTTCTTCCACTTACAATATATCATAGATATAGGGGACTTAAAAGGTCGATGTTAGCCGTTTACCGCCGATTTCCGTCGGAGTTTATACCCAAGCTCAACAAGTGCCAAATTCTTATATTCTTTACCTTGCGATTCACCGTAACCAACAAATGAATATGCCCCTTTAGCAGACATACCATTGATATATTGTTGCATTAGGATAATAGATCCAACTGTATTGGTTAACGTATCGATCATATGACAAGCATCATCACGTTTAGTCAGTAATTCATGGATTTGACGTTTATACCTCATTTCCATATTTAGTAGCCGGTTAATATCATCTTCAATTCCTGATGGTTCACCGCCGTCTACTCGTTCTTTCCCGTAGTTTACTGCACGTAATGATGTTATATCGCTTTTAATACGTTGGATATTACGCTTTAACGATTTAATCCTCAATGCTGCCTTACTTGCTTCGTGTAGATACTCATATGCAAGTTCACGATATTCTTTTTTACTAAGTTCTACCATAGGACCACCACACAAACAATATTTAAAACAAACAAAATACTACATATTACCATATCCCGTATTTGTGATCTAATAATTTTCTGCAATTGCATCCGATATGCATCAGAAACCATAAAATGTTTTAATGCGGCGGCTTCACGATAAGAGTAATAGGACATTTTAAAAATAACCACAAGGTAAATCACCAGTAGAATGTTTATAACAACTATTTCATTCATGGGTATCACCTGTTAGCTTTGTACAAGCTTTCAATGTATCAGATATTGCATTTTGTTTTATTTCATCTTGTACTGCCTTCCACATTAATTTATTTCTGTTTTCATATACACGGAAGTACTCAGCTAAAACATGGCGTTTTATGCTATACACAAATTCTTCTAAAGACATCTTTGAATATTGAATTTCCATTAAACTTATCCTGTGTTCAATGTGCACATCGCAAATGTCATATTTGATTAAAAAACTATTAAAATCATATTTAATTTTAGGTATAAAAATATCATTAATATTAACAATGGTTAACGCACAGGATAAAAGGTTAATAGTATTACCTATTTCTTCTTCAAATAACGTACTATAAAGTCTCATACTCACCTCTTATGATAGGACGGATATTTCACCGCCCATATCCTTTACTTAATCAACACATGTATTAATGACACTACACACACAATTACAATTAAACCACCAATGACCATATACAACTTTAGGTTATCTAATTTTTCTTCCGTTTCCCTAACATATCGTTGATGTTCCATTATCTTTTTAGCTATCTCTATTTCATAGCTAATTCGCAACATCGCCAATTCGACTTCTAATTGTTTTTTAGTATACTTCTGCTTCATTACTCACCTTTAATGCATACATTTTTAGTTTTGCAGTACACCTCAATATATGTTTCATTACGATCGCCATTGTGTGTTACTTCGATAAATTCTTCGATAGTCCGACCACTAACAATGGCTTTCCAGTTTTGTAGGGTTTTGCAAAACCAAACAATGAACATATCTTCTGGTTCAACAGTTTGATAGCCTAAATTTTCAATCAACACTTTACGAGCTGCTTCAATTGCTTTTGTTTGTAATTCGTACATATTTTTAGTCTCCTTTAAAAAATACTAACCATACTGTTTTACCTCTGCGTTGGCCAAATATTGGCTCACTAGGAAGTAACCCTTTAACCATAGGTAATATTATTTGTTCTTCATTCCATTTAAATATCATCGTTCCATTTGGTTTTAGTACTCGCCAACACTCAAATAACCCTTGTTTAATATCCTCTTGCCATGTTTGTTCTAATCGACCATATTTCAATGCCAAGAATGATTTATCACCTACTTTTAATAAATGTGGTGGGTCAAACACTACAAGGTGAAAACTTTCATCTTCAAAAGGCATCTTGCGGAAATCTGCGATCACATCAGGTTTTACAATCAACTTTCTACCGTCGCATAATGTTGTGTTTTCCGTTCGGTTATCCATGTAAACAGTATTTTTATTTTCTTTGTCAAACCAGAACATTTTAGAACCACAACAGGCATCTAATATCTTCATTAGTATTCCTTTATTAAATCCGATTTAACGCCTTCCACTCACTTAATGTAAATGTGGAAATACTATGTTTCTTAGCGAACTCAAATTCACCTTTACAGCCCCTGCTTGTCTCCCAATCAGGACATACTACTAAGACATCACAATGTCCAAGTAGGCTTAAACAAATATCTAAACCTTTTTGATATTCAGAGCCGGTTAGATATACATACCCAAAGTTATGAATTGGGGAAATATAGTCATGACTAGCATCATTTAAAACTAAATCTCCCATGATCACATCAATCTTTTTACGATTGCTTTCCTTGCCACCATAAGGATGAGCGACATATACTAATTTTTTCTTCATAGCATCAACCTTTCAACGTTTCAATATGTACCCAAATCCCTGTTACTGGATTCCAATACTTTTCTGTAATTTCACTACAGACTTGCGCATCATCATTCCAGTAATTCAACTTGGTCATACAGTCCTTAAATAATTTAATAAGATTATCTGTATCTGGCCGAGTGGTTTTCCAATGTGGCGCTTTGCAATTCGCTTTACCGAAACACCACTTGGTAACCAACCGAATAGGTCCCTCTAATGGTTCACTAGGAACATGATCAGCTAAACCATCTAAGAATATTTGCTTAGCGTGTTTCAACTTATCAGATTCATAAAAGATAGGCTTACCATGTTGTGTATTCACTTGCTTAGTTTGATGTGTAACAGTAGGAACCTTTTTGAGAGGAATAAAAAATTCAATAGTCAATAACCAATCCTCCTTTATTGAGAATTAATTGATAATAACCAATACAATTTTTAAAGCCCTTTTGTAATGTAGGGTTCAACCTAAGGGGAAGAGGTAAGAAAAGGATGATTTTAGAAATCCTTTTCCTTACCCCCTTAGCTTGAATCCACCTTACATTGGGACACAAACAATAACAACATACCTATATATATATATAAGGTGTGTTGTTACTATTGTTAACCTATCGCTAATATACATATGTTAACAATCTTCAACCTTAAACAACTCACCTTTATCGACATTAAATATTGGAGTTTCCCTTAAATATCGACGAACGGTCATTTCACTAACTTCCATAATTTCAGCAACACGTTTAATATCCGCTTTGCCGTTAAATCCATTTTCAGCAGCGGCAATATTAAAAGCATCTACCAATTGCTCTTTTTTCTTTTCCTTAACGGCATGCTTGCGTTTATTCATCTTGTCTAATCCCTTAGACTGCGGGCTATCAAACTGAGCCATTGCAAGGAACCCGTTTGTATCCACCTTGTGAATTGGGTATTCAAACCATAAATCCACCGGTTTAAACTTAGGATATTCTCGGAGTGTTCCTTCCATTCGCCATGCAGTACATTGGCTAGTATCAATAGGAGCATCTTGGAGTTTATCCTCGTTCATGTTCTCGAGTTCAAGTTCGAGTAAGTCAAGTAATGCATCTGGATCACGAGCAAATACACCAGAACCGGATGCACGGTCCATTGACCGCTTACCAGTTTGGCTGCCTTTTGAATGGTGATGACAATAAATGACTGCGCATTTAAGTTCAGTACATACCTTATCAAACTGATTACAGAAATTTGCCATTTGATCAGCGCTGTTTTCATCACCTGTAATAACCTTATAGATAGGGTCAATAATGATAGCCTTGTAGTTACGCTTTTGGGCCCTACGGATAAGTTTAGGAGCCAACTGGTCCATTGGTAATGACTTACCACGTAAATTCCATATGGATATGTTTCCAATGTTTGTTGGTGGCTGTTCAAGGGCCTCGTATACATCCTTAAATCGATGCAAGCAGGATGCCCTATCAAGTTCCAAATTGACGTATAAAACTTTGCCTTGCGTGCAGTCAAATCCAAACCACGGTCTACCTTCAGCAATGGAAATGCACAATTGAATTAACGCAAATGATTTACCCGCTTTAGATGGTCCAGCAATGAGCATCTTATGTCCTTCACGAAGAATCCCTTCAATTAATGGAGGTGCAAGGTCTGGCATGTTATCCCATAATGCGTCAAGTTCTTCTGGTTCCGGTAAGTCATCATTAACGGATGCGATCCATTCTTCCCATTCCTTATAGTTTTCTTTACCAATATTGGTTGCCATAAGGAATTGGGGCTTGCCATCACGCATAACACCCGGCATTCGAGACAATCGGCTAGGATTACGATTTTTTTTATCTGGTTTAAAACCATTCTTTTGAGCAATGGAATATATAAAGTCAACACGCTTTCTGTATTCCTCATAGGAGTAAGCATCTACTTTAACGATTGCATGAATTGATTTACCACCACTAAATACCATGGCTGCAATTGGTAATTCTAATTGTTCAAGAATAGCTTTTTGCTTTCCGAGCGACATATTGTCAGATTCCAAGAGCATATACCGAAATGCAGTTACATTATCATTTTTAACACCTTTACCATCAATTGGATTAAACCGAATCCATGCGCCCATTTCTTTGTTAAAGCTGCCAAACACATTTTCTAATTGTGTCGTACCGTTAATACCATCTATGATTTGTTGTACCGTGCGGCTATAATTTCCCATCGTAGGGGACTGTTTACCATCTGGTAAGGCAAATGTATTAACTACATATCCAACATACTCCTCTGGCTCAAATAACGTGGTCAAATATGTAACAATATCTTGTTTACGTTGCTCTAAAGGATATGATTTAGGAATATGAACATCAGATTCTTCAATCCAGTTCTTATCAACAACTTGATATTGTTCTGGAGTTGTGGCCAATACCATGGAATCAAAACTTAATGCTTCATTATTTTCAAACTTATGTTTAGATGTCCATCCGTTTTCTTTTGCCATTTGAGTGATCGTGGCACCGGTAACAAGTTTTCCAGTATATCGACCAAATGATTCCCATTTAGCAGCACATTCACCATCATGGAATCGCTCTCCATCATCTGCAGACCATTCCTCCCACACGAACATAGGATAGCCTTCTTGATGAAGTGCAAGGCCTACGTTTAGCCATTCATCATAGGAGCATTGGGAAGGGTCTATATATTCGAGCAATTCTCGTAAATCAATTTTGCTTTCCATGTTTACTCCTTACCATTGGGGACTAAAATCTTCTACAGGTGGTTTATATGTAGCAGGCACTACACCTTTAGGAATGCGCCAACCACTAGCACTAATACGACTAATCATCTTAGAGGCTTGGTTATTACTCCACGTCCCTACATTCTTAAACCCTTTGTTTTCAAGGAATCTAATTTGTTTAGGGGTAGACAAGCCTTCTTCACGACGTTTTTGTAATCTATCAATGAGCATAGATGCTTTGCCAGCATCTTCAATGTTGTCACCATTAATCCCAAATTGCTCAAGTGTTTTCTTTTGACTATCCGTAATCGCACTCATTTGCCAACCAAAGGCTGGAACATAATGGGTAAGGTCTTCAGCTTGGATAGAAAACTCGAATTGCAACGGATCAACAAGTTGCGCTTTCTTCTTACGCATAGCAGCAAGTTCTTTTGCAAGTGCTTCTTCACGTTGAGCTAATACATCAGATTCTGCATCCCTTTCGCATTCTTCAAGGTCCATTCCTTTTTCTTCAAGAATTTCCGTCATGCGTTTGGCCACATCATCTGATTTAGCGATTAAATGAGCCGGTCTACACAATTCGTGACGCTCCACATGCCATAGAAAATCTAAAATTAATAGATGATCTTTACCCGGTGAAAGCCGTGTGCCACGTCCTATCATTTGACAATACAAGGCACGAGACCGAGTAGGACGTAATACAATTACACAATCAACGCTTGGACAATCCCATCCTTCCGTGAGCAACATTGAATTACAAAGTACATTGTATTTACCTTCAGCAAATGCTTGTGTAATTTCTGTACGGTCTTGGCTTTTGCCATTTACTTCTGCTGCTTTAAATCCTCGCTCATTAAGAATTTCACAGAATCGTTGACTGGTAGCAATTAATGGTAAGAATACGACGATTTTTCTATCTCTGTATTCCATTAATTTATTGGCTATTTCCTCTAAATAAGGCTCTAATACCCTACCAATATCACCTACGGCAAAATCGCCAGTTGAAATCTTAACCGATGAGATATCTAATGTAAGTGGTAATGTTTGTACCTTAATCTTAGCCAAGAATCCCTCTTGAATAGCTTTAGGTAGTGTATATTCAAATGCTAAGCTTTCAAACACACGTCCTAAATTTTTCATATCTGAGCGATCTGGTGTAGCCGTTACACCTAAGACTTTGGCTTGGTCAAAGTAATTCAATATAGCCTGATAACTGCTAGACACAGCATGATGTGCTTCGTCAATGATAATGACATCAAAGTACGTTTTACTGAACATTGACAATCGTTTGTCTTTACATAATGTTTGAACAGAACCTACTATGATGCGGTCCCATTGTCCAAGACATGTATGTTCAGCTTTTTCCATTGCCGTTGTAAGCCCTGACGCACTCATAATTTTGTCAGAAGCTTGCTGCAATAGTTCTTCACGATGCGCAAGGATAAGAACACGCTTACCCCTGCGAACCGCTTCCTCCGCAACTTTGGCAAAACAGATTGTTTTGCCTGTGCCAGTCGGAAGAACCAACAATGTTTTATTAACCGTTTCCCATTCATGCCATATCGAGTCTACAGCTTGTTGTTGATACGGTCTAAGTTCCATTAGAATGCACCGTATCCATTGGTTTGAGCATTAGGACTTGCAAAACATTTTTTAATTTCATTACGAGTACCGTTGTTCCCGTCATTTTTTACATAGCCCTGTTGTGACAATTCACACATGGCAGATTTGCCAATTAATTGTTCAGGGTCAGGATTGTAGTTTTCACCTTTTTTAGCAAGACCTACAGCCATAAATAATTCTGTAACTTTCCAAATGGTTGACTTTGTATAGAATAAGTTGTGAATCAATTTTGTTTTACCTTGATCACCACCATCTACTTCGAGAGTAATTTGAGCTTGTGGACAAGATGGTAACTTGCTACCTTCTTTTGGTTCATAGAATTTCTTTTCTACATTAGTAATTACAAATGGATAAGAACCAGCTTCAAGTAACGTATATTCACGTTCTTCCGCTAAAATAGGTTGGTCAAATGAATATACTTCTTCTGCTTTACCGAATGTTTCAAAATTGCTTTGTGTTGTCATAATAATTAATTTCCTTTCTTAATTGCTTCAACAATATTTGGCCAGAATGGGATAATCCATCCATTAACGAATTCTGGATCATAATTTTCAAATGGTGTACCAGCTGGATATTTACCACGAGCGATAACTACTGATTGAACTTGTTCTAATGTGATACCATCTTTAATCATTAAGTCTTTTAATGGTTTAGGAATAGCTGTTTCAACTAATGGTGTTTCGTTTTTGTTGGTATCAACAGCTTCCTGTGGTGGTCTTACAGGTTGTGTTGTAGTAACTTCCCCAATTTGTTCCTTGGTAGCATTCATTACTTCTGGAGCATATTCATTATTAGCGGCTTGCGCTAATTCTTGTGCTGCAGCAGTTGGTAGAATATCATCAGGAATAACATGAGCGATTTGACTATATTCAAATGGCATCATATCTGGTAATCCATGGCGATTTTTAGCATCCCATGCAGGGTTATGTGTTGCATACATTAACCTCTTCCCATTGGTTGCTTTCTTTTTATTTGTTTGAGTAGTGATGATTTCGTTTTTATAATTGGCAAAGAGTACCATATCCGCCCATTCTTTAATAAGTGGAGAGGTTTGACTTCCTGTCTTTTTGCCAAGTTTCAATTCAAAGCGATCATATGCGCCTAATTCATCTGGCTGTTCAAACTTACGAATTTGAGCATGAGCAGTAAGTACTACGTTCATACCTGCGTTGATAACTTCATCAAGTAGATTTAAGAAACGGCCCATTTCCTCACGGACAAATACATATCCGTTGCCATACCCAAAGTCTTCAATCCCCGATTTATTATGTTTAGCACAGATGTACTCAACACATAACTGTTCCGCCCAGTCAATCGTATCAATGACTAAGGTTCGATAAAAACCCGGCATTGTTGCAAATTCCTTTACAAAGGAAATTAGTATTTGCCACGATGTAGGCTTATCTGTGCGAGCCACATCTAAATGGTCTGTGCTGCCCTCTGTATCAATAAACACAGGTGATGGAAAGTGACTGGCAAAGGTTGTTTTACCAATGCCCTCAGTACCATACACAACGACCTTCTGAGCTCGTTTTCGTTTACCTGTCGTAATATTCATTAAAAATCACCCCATTCATTTTTAGTTTTATTAACTGGTATTGCCACATTACTGTACTATTCACCTTTGATGTGTCCATCTTCAATAATGATGGAGCATTCATCTTGGTTATTAGTAACACGAGTCGCAATGACTTGAAGGCCTTCCGATTCAAGCCAAGCCCCAAATTCTTTCATAGTGTCTACATCCATTTGTTCGAGTTTATCCATAAGTACAAATCCGCACTTAGGATTTAAGGCTCTAACAATGGCCGTAGCTACTTTGAGTTGTTCAGCACCGGACATGCAGTCCCATTGACGATCATTGTAGATAAGGACGCCATCTTGAATGGATAATCCTGATAATGGCATTTGTACAGATTCAAGCAGTTTATTTTTATCTTCCCTGATGGCTTCAAGTTCACCAGTCAAGTTATCATAATCTGCTTTATAATCAGCAGCTTCCTGTAATGCTCTTGCACGTTCTTGATTAGCACGTACCTTTTGATTAATGGCATCTACATTTTTGATTTGCTCCTCGAGTTCAGCCGTAGATTCATCCTCAAGGTCTTTAGCTGCCGTTGTTGCAATATCATAATCTTCAGCTAATTGCGCTTGCTTAGCTTGCAGATCTTCAAGCTTCTTTTGCGTTTCATCAACTAAGTTGTTGATGGTGACCATTTGAGCTTGAATAGCAGAAACATTGTTACGTTTCTTTTGGTTTTCCGCATTCTTTAATAAGATGGCTTGTTGTTGTTGGATAAGTTCCGATGCGCTAATCGGTTCAAGTGGCACATCATCATAACCAACTAACTCTTTAGCGTACTTATCTTTCTGAGTGGCAATTTGCCCTATAGAATGACGTTTTGCATATACCTCTTGGTGTTTACCTTCGAGTTTATTTAATTCGTCTTCTACGCCCAATAATTGAAGTAGTTCGTTAGCTTTTTCTTTGTCGTTCATTTCCATGAACTTAGGAAGATCTAAGGCTAATTGTCCAATGAATCCATCTAAAATACGTTGACCAGATTTTTTGCCTTCTGGATCAACGACTTTTAATGTGCTGCTATTACCACTACGTGTAACAACTAACCCATTAGATAATTTCACTTCTAATTTAGGTGGGTTGTAGCTTCCATCACGTACCGCACTAGATGGTTCAAATTTTGCACCGCCTAATGTCCAAGCAATGGCATCAAGGATAGATGTTTTCCCCTGTCCATTTTTTCCACCAATAATGGTTAATCCATTAGGTGATGGTTCATAAGATACAGCTTTAACACGCTTTACATTTTCTAATTCAAAAGAATTAATTTTGATTGATTCTCCCATGCATTTGCTCCTTATTCTTGAGTACCAGACAATAATAAGTAATTGGTTAATTCAGATTTAATGGAATCTGTTTCAGATTTGATAGCATCTTTAATGTAACGATTCATGATTGGACAAGATAACTTGAATGATAATTTATCCCCTTCATCTTTAGGTTTAATGATGTCTAATTGCACTTCAATTTTTTGAGTAAATTGACTTTCATTAAGAATGACCATGTTTACAAAGATAAAGCGAGGCATCTTTAAAGTACCTTCAGCTTCTTTTACTTTGATGCTCATAACATAGTTATCATCATCAGTTCGAGTAAAATCGCCTTCCGTTTGTGTTACGTATTTGAAATTTCTAACAGCAATTAAAAGCTTTTCGTAATCTTCGATTTCATGTTCATGAATTCGGAGTAAATCAAGCATTTCTTTTTGCGTTAAACTTAGACCAAAGATGGAGTTCCATTCTTTAAACTGTTCACTTTTTTGAAATGCATATACAATTTTGTCTTGCGTACGATCTGTTACAGTGCAGTCTGTTACTGCTACAACATTTTTATCTGAATATGTAATAACAGATGTTTTAGGGTTCCCCTTAGCTTTTACACCTTTAACAAATGATTCAGCGCTACTAAGTTCATATCTAAATCCGTTATATTGAAATACGTCATTAGCTTCACCATGACGAATAATTACTTCACCATTTTCTGTTTGTACATTTAAGTTAAATTTTTCTTCCATTGTGTTAACCTCTCTTTTCAGTAGTTGAATTAAATGTTAGAACTTCTAATTGCGGCTTTTCGTTGACATCAACTTTTACTGTAAAGTCGTCCGCATAAGATCCGATAGCACGACGTGAGATAGCTGGTAATGTTGATTTAATATTGTAACCAAGTTCTACGATGGT
The DNA here is from genome assembly GCA_905214495.1 of uncultured bacterium. GTDB lineage: Bacteria > Bacillota > Negativicutes > Veillonellales > Veillonellaceae > Veillonella. Next base: position 38,896 of record CAJMLW010000005.1, read on the forward strand.
ATCAGTATCTGGAACACGTAACATTTCAATATTGATGGTGATTTTAGCTTTCTGACCTTTTGAGATTTTTCGTAATGCATCTTTGTACATCTCCTCAAATTCAGCTTCTAGCTTTCCATCACAAATATTGGTTAGATTTAAGACTTGTTGTTTTTCATTCATTTATTTACTCCTTACTTTTTAAAATTTGAATGATGTCATAAAATGGATCTTTACTATCCATATCTTTATAACGTTCGTCAAAGATAATTTGCTTTTGATATGTTTGCATGGTTCCGATGCAAACTTGAAGATATAAAACTTTGTTATTATTTGGTACATTTTCTTTAACAAATCCAATTATTGAACCAAGAAGTACTGCTAATACTTCTTCATTATTTTCAAAACTGTCTTGGTTATAACTAATACCTATCTTTTTATCTGGATTAGCTTCATCTATTAAGATTTCAATGCGCTTCATTTGTCCTCCGTGTTATAATTTCTATAGGTGTTATTTACCTACGCCCGTTTAGCTTGCCGGTTAACGGGCGTTTTCTTTTTCATATACATCGGCGCACACCCAAACAAGTCCGCCTGTAATGATTTGCAATAAGAATTGAATAAACCCAATTCTATCGATTTCAAGGCTCCCCATGGATCCAATAATCCATATAAAAGCCGTCCATTTTAAAGCAGTAATCATAGCTTTAACTCCCCTCCTACCATAACCAGTAAATCACTGGTTATTTTTCTTATAGTATTTTTAAGTTTTTCGTTTTCTTTAAGTAAGCTATCACGCTCCTTTTCTAACTTCCTGTATTGTAGTGGACTGTATTCGTCTACAATCCCTACAATCGCCTCAACTTCTTTTTTGTTGAAGCGGACGCCCGGAAGTCCTTTTACTTCACGTAGGATGCCACGTTCCCTAAGATTGTTAACGCTACTTTCACTACATTGGAGCAGTTCTGCAACATCTTTAATTGTGTAGACTATGGGTTCCATACTGTAATCCTTGATTCTACTTTTGCCATTCTATCTGCTTCACGGCATTCTCTTATTTTGCCGTGGATAGATTTTCTACATAATTTGCTTGTATGCCGTTTTGCGAAATAATCTTTAATGATCTTTCGCCAGTATTCGGCATACTCAGTATTTCGACCTGCCCAGCCGAATACAGTTGATGTGTTTCCATAGACCTTGTTAGCTACTAACAGGTCTTTTTTATTTTGTACTAGCATTACTTCTCCTTTTTAGTTTTTTAATAACGAATCTACAGAAACTTTGAAATAATCTGCGACTTTCTGCAAATTATCAACCGACGGTGAAGAAGTATTCCATCGGCGAATGGTGCTTTTCCCAAACCTCAATTCTTTTTCTAATTGAGCGATATTAGTATTTCGTTCGTTACAAAGATTTTGGATGCGTTCTAATATCATAATTCACCTCTCTTTCTTTATCTGAATATTTTCATTTACAAATAGGTGAAAATATTCTACAATGTAGGCATCAAATATTTTTCCACAAATACAAGCCTATTTTTCTGAAAATTTTCAACCTCGATATTATATTATCTGAATATTATCAGAATGTCAATAGGTTTATTTGATTATTTTCAAAAAGAGGTAGACCTATGACAATCAAGGAAAGAATAAGCATTTTGGCAAAGCATCGGAATACTACTCTACAAAAAATTGAAAGTGATTTGAACTTTGGTCGAGGGACCATATCTCGTTGGGATAAATCGTCCCCGAGCGTTGATAAATTACAACAAGTAGCCCAATACCTAAATGTATCTATAGATTATCTGCTAGGAAATGTTATATATGATAATTCTCCTGATCTATACCCATATGTAGAAGAATCAGAAACTTATTATACTGACCCTGAAGTATCTGAATATGCCAATAAACTAAAAAATAACCCCGGCATGCGTATCTTATTTGATGCTGCCGAGGACATGAGTAAGGAAGATATTGATTTTGTAGTTGATTTAATCGGTAAATTAAAGAAACGTGAGGGGAAATAAAATGAATAAGAAACAAATAGCTTTATTTATAATATTAATTATTGCGGTTTTGGCACAAGGAATTTATATTGTTACGCTCACACAAAGAGTTGATACTCTTTCTAATGCTGTTTCTAATATTTCTTTTAATAATGATTCTGATAAGTTATCTAAACGTATAGACGAGGTAGAAAGTAAAATCTCATTTTTTAATGATAATTTGCAAGCTTTGAGCGACGACGTTCAAAATAATTCAACAGATATTGATTCTATAAATCTAAAACTATCTGATATTGTTTATAAAATTAATAGTTTAGCTAGTGATGTAAGATTATATATATTGTCACGATAACTAATTCTATCAAGGGGAGGGGTATAGTTATGTCTATTAATTTGGTTTATACGCAATTAAAGAAAACGCAAACAGCAGTAGTATGTCTAAATGATGATGGCAGTCATACTATCTTTGTAAATTTAAATAAACCTTTTGACGCTCAACGAGTTAGTGTACTACACGAATTAGGACATATTAAACACGATGACTTTCATTCTAAGGAACATATCAATTTAATAGAACGGATCGCTCATGATAGAGAATTAGATGAAGATATAGATGAGGAATTCTTTTATCACGTGGTTAATAGTAAGGATGTGTAACCATGCAATACAATATGACGGTTCGCAAAAAAGATGGCAATTACCAAATAATTGTCAGCTATAAAGACGGTATAAAATGGAGACAAAAATCCAAACAGGGTTTTGCTACTCAAAGAGAAGCAAAGCTCTATGGACAAAAAATTATTGATGAATTAAAAAAGACTGTCACCAATCCACTTGATGACAGTCTAAAAGATATAACGCTTATTCAGTTTTATCAGATTTATATTCGGGAAAAGATTAATATATCCGCCAATTCAGTACTGATCTACAATAATATCATGGAGAAATATTGTGAGCCCTTACATGACAGAAGAATGCGTGATATTACCCATTCCGATATTTTTACATTGATTTCTAATTTGTCAAAATCAGCGGCAAGTAAAAATTTGTGTATTGTATTACTACGTGCCGTTTTTAATTATGCTATCAATCCATATCGGTTAATTCGCAATAATCCATGTGCCGCCATTAAGAGATATCGTAAACAAAGTACACGATCAATCACAACAATTCCAATAGAAGATATGGACATGCTTTTACATAATATTGAACATAGTCACCCAACGTATTATTTGTTATGCAATATAGCAAGATATACAGGCGCAAGGTATGGTGAGATTATAGCATTACAATGGTCTGATATAGACTTTGACAATAATACTATATCAATTTCTAAGCAATGGGCACAATGTGAACGTAATAAATATGACTTTAAATTACCAAAAAGTAAAAATAGTATTCGTATAATTCCTATTCCGCCTATACTTTCTAATTTATTAAAACAGCATCAATGTAACGGATCAGATAGATTATTTCCGTTTCGCACTAGTCGAAGCAGTCAATTAAATGAACTGATTCAACGGTTCCTTCCCGGAAAATCAATTCATATGTTTAGACATACATACGCTACTACATTATTAGGCAATAATGTAGACATACAGACTGTTGCTAGTTTACTTGGAGATAATATAAATACAGTTATTAAAACATACATCCATTATTCAGATGAAATGAGAAAAAATGCTGCGGATAACGTGGCAAATATTTTTGGTTAATTATTTTTGACGATTATATGACGAAAATCTATAGAGCCCTATTTATCAATGTATTCTATAGCTTTATTTTATAATATATGTAATATACATCGGAGCAACATTATGAAATCAAAAACATTAACAATAGCAATCATTATTGCCATCATAGCCGCACTGAGTGCTATGTGGTATTTCTTATGGTATATCCCTCATACACCAGTCTATACGTTCCAAACTATCCGAGAAGCCGTAGAAAACAAAGATGCGGACACGGTATTGGAGCACATCGATACAACATCCTTGGTTAAGAACATCGTCACCCGTGAGGGCAACACTTATGTGGATACATCCTCACCATTAGGCAAGGCCGCAGTAGCAGCAACGAAAACATTCGGTCCAGCCCTTCTTGATGATGTAATTCGTAAATATGTAGAGGATCCAGATAGTTTCAAATCACAAAATAGTAGTGATTCAAATACTGAAAGCGAAGATACATCCAATACCTTCTCTATGGTAGACCGCATCCAACGGGGTGAATTATTCAAACAACAACATTTGGAGATAAAAAACATTACCTCTGAAGATGATGGTGATACCGCCACGGTAACCGTAACGATACAAAACACAAAAACAAACCAAACAGCTCCCATCCGAGTACTTATAAAGCACATCGGAGATGGAACTTGGGCTATCTATGATATCCCAGATATCGAAGCACTCTATAAAATCACAAGAAAATAAAGACCTCTTTCGTAGCAAATACGTTTGTAGAGGTAGATGATAGCAAAATTCTCCACCGGCCGGGTCTGTCTACGCCCTTCGGGCTTCGCAGGGCCAAAGTCGAATTTTGCTATCATCTACCTCTTTTCCGTATCAGCTTACCAAAAGAGGTCTTTTTTTCTTATCGATTTTTAGGTACTATCGCACAGGTTACGATAACCTGAGATATCAAACGATAGCTTTCATCATACATATCAAATCGCCAAACATGAGATGTTTTCCCTTGTAAGAGTAGCTGTCCTTTAGCAATCAAATCGCCGTCTGCCTTCATAGGTCGCATATGATTTGCAGTTACCGATTGTCCTACAGCAAATTGATCATCTCGAATCAGTTGATTACTGAGCATACCTGATAGAATTTCGCCAAAGGCCAAGGTAGCGCCACCATTGAGGTAGCCTTGTGGTTGCGCATGATAACTAGTTACATGCATCACCCCTTGCCCACTGGCAGGTCCGGTTAGCTCTACACAATCAATTTGTAATGCGTCTATCATTGTCATAGTGTTCGTTTCTCCAATGTATATTCTTCAATACGATTATCCAATACATCAACGCCAAGACCAGCACCATTAGGCACCTGCATGGACCCATCGGTAAATAAAATTGCTGGATTGATAAGGTCATGTTCAAAATAGCGACTAGAATCAGATAAATCCCCTGCCATATATGTATCACCTAGAGCTGCCAGTTGAACATGTAATATCTTTGAAATGCCCGATTCAACCATGCTACCAATCCAGTATGGAATACCTGCTTCACGGCATCGTAAAATAGCGGCACGCGTCTGTATGAGTCCACCCAGACGACCTACTTTTACATTAAGCACATCAATTAATCTATGCTCGATTGCATAAGATAAATCATCATAGGACAAAATTGACTCATCTAGACAAATAGGACTTGTAATCGGCCAATTAAGCAACGAGTCCTTCCACGCTTTATAGGCAATCAAATTCGTCATACTAAAGGGTTCCTCTATACAGAGCAAATGCAAATCATTATAGGCAGCCACCATATCTAATTGGTCATAAGTATAACTTTGGTTAGCATCAACAGCTAAGGCTAATTCTGGATAGGCTTCACGTACAAGTCGTGTCCGTTCATAACCATCACGAGGCGATACTTTGAGTTTAATTCGTTTACAACCATTGGATACATGCTGTTCCACAATGCCCAATAGTTCATTCATGGGCACGTCGCCAATGACGATGCCATTTGAAATAGTTGATTCTAAATACTGCCCCATGATATACGACACAGAGTTTACGCCTTTTCGGTTGCAGTCCAAATTAATTAATGCATTTTCAAGGCCTGCTATCGTCATTGGCATATTGTCGCGCTTTAACCAAAATTGTAACTGCCGAATATAGGCCATTAATGGTTTTGGCCGCATCAAGCGCAACTCTAGAATATAGGTATCTACCAATTGTTTCCATGCGGAATCAACAGTTTCCGCCGTATAAAAAGGGTCTGTGAAAGCCACACATTCCCCGTATCCAACATAGCCTTGTTGATCCTCGATACGAACGATGATACTTTCACGAACACGAACAGTACCCTTAGCCGTTTTAAATTCAAACTTTAACGGCAAAGCCACACGATACGTCGTTATGGATTTAAAGTTCAATACATCATTCATGAGAACCTCCATTTGACGCAGTCATATCGAGATGGGAGGCCAACGACTTACGCATAATCTTACCTGTCCCATTACGTGGCAATGCATCCATAATTGTAATGTATTTAGGCACCTTGTATTTGGCTAGTTTACTAGAAATATAGTCTCGCACGATCATTTTCAAATCGGCACCTAATGCATCTATATCATCAAAAGCAACAAATAGTGCGGGCACCTGCCCCCATTTCGTATCGCCTACAGGAATAACCGCACATTCCTTCACGCCTTGCATAGCATACACAGTATCTTCAATTTCCTTCGGATAGATATTCTCGCCTCCAGAAATAATCAAATCTGTACGGCGATTTAAGATGTATAAAAACCCATCTTCATCTACATACCCCATATCATCGGTATTAAAATCGCCATGAATCGGCTCGCGATTGATATAACCACTCATAACCATGGGCCCATTCAAATGGATTTCCCCGACCCCGTCGACATCAGGATTTACGATATGTACGGTCATCCTCGGCAAGGGTTTACCTACCGAATCGAGTTTGTTTAGATTGGATAATACAGGCATGGTCACGCTTTGACTAAAGGTTTCTGTCATGCCATATGTTTTATAAATCGGAAGTTGTTTCGCCACACATGCATCAACTAGAGGTCTTGGTATAAACTCACCGCCCAATAAGATAACACGCAATTGATGGTGAGTAATGCGCGGTTCTAAATTCTTTAAGATGGTAGGCACCAGAGACATCATATTAATGCGCCCATCATGAATATATTGCAGTACTTGTTCTTCGTCATAGGATTCCATAATGGTCATAGCCGTGCCATTATACAAAGATCTCATCAAGATGGATAATCCGCTTACATGAAACAACGGCAATACCATGAGCCAATTGTCCTGTTCAGACCTACCTAGCACCTCTTGTGATGCTTGTACATGAGCATTAATTTGGCCCCAACGAAGTGGCACTGATTTAAACTGCCCTGTTGTAGCACTGGTATTCATGATAGCAGCTATGTCATGCTCAGCAAAGGTCCAATCAAAGGTATCCTCTGCTATATCATGCAGCATAGCTTCCACGGATTCAAACTCAATGGCTATTACGGATGCTGGGACTTGTGTCCGTCGCTTAGCACTGTGTAACACAGTTGTAATATGCAGCTGGCATAACTGATTTTCTATTTCACGCGCTGTAAGATGAACATTTAATAAGAGTACCTCCTTACGGACTAGCATGGCTGCTAAGAGATAAACGGCCATTGTTACGGAGTTATCCGACACTATAGCGATACGTGTATCTGACAGTGTTTGTAATCGCGTCGCCACGTTCACAACAGCACTATATATATCCTGATAGGTGTAATTATTCATACATATACGATTCGGATAGTACTGTTTTCCATATCGTAACCATTCCATCATCTCACCTCTTAGCTAGCCATAATACTATAAAACATATACGTATAAGAAAGGCGCCTCATATAGAGGCGCACTGCTTATTATGTAAAGGGTTCAGGTCCATACATAAGGACTGATAACCATATTCCGATTAAGGGAATTTAGGGAATTGTTTGAAGTCTGGTTTGCGTTTTTCTTTGAACGCATCACGGCCTTCTTTAGCTTCATCTGTTGTATAGTACATCAATGTTGCATCGCCTGCAAATTGTTGTAAACCTGCAAGGCCATCAGTATCTGCGTTGAAGGATGCTTTTAACATGCGCAATGCCATTGGGGACAATGCCAAAATTTCATTACACCATTGAACCGTTTCTTCTTCCAATTTGTCGAATGGTACCACGCAGTTAACCATGCCCATTTCATAAGCTTGCGCAGCCGTGTATTGACGGCAAAGGAACCATACTTCACGAGCGCGTTTGTGACCAATCATGCGTGCTAAGTAGCCAGCACCATAACCAGCATCGAAGGAACCTACACGAGGACCTGTTTGACCAAATTTTGCATTTTCAGAAGCGATGGTAAGATCGCATACGATGTGCAATACATGTCCACCACCGATGGCAAAACCATTTACCATAGCGATAACAGGTTTTGGAATGATGCGGATTAAATGTTGCAAGTCAAGTACGTTAAGACGAGGAATATTGTCATCGCCTACATAACCACCATTGCCGCGCACACGTTGGTCACCGCCAGAGCAGAATGCCTCTTTATCTTCACCTTGGCCGTGGTTAGCACCAGTCAAGATAATAACGCCGATTTCTGCATCGTCGCGAGCAATTGTGAATGCATCAATAAGCTCAATTACGGTTTTAGGGCGAAATGCATTGCGCACCTCTGGGCGATTAATCGTGATTTTTGCAATACCATTATAGGTTTCGTAAATTACATCTTCATAATTACGATCCAATACTTTCCAATCAAATTTGCTCATGGATGTTACCTTTCCTTATATAAAAAATCTGCTAAGGCCGTCATAAACGGGCCCGGCTTTTCTAAATGTACATTATGTCCCGCCCCATTGACGATGACATGTTCACAGTTTGGTACATTACTAAACAGTTCTTCTCCTATTGTAGTATATTTTGTATCTAGTGCGCCACTAATATATAAAGATGGCATGGATAATTCTTGTAATCGATGACCCATATAGGGCATAACGCCTTGTCCTGAACCTCGCAATGTAGCCGCTAATGCATAGGGACTATTTTGGGCCCGACGTTGAAACAACTTATCTTGTACAACTGGTGAAAGCTGATGTTGACTTTCAAAAATAGAAATGTCAGCCCATTTAGCAGCAAACCACTCTCCATCATTATCTTCTATAGCTAGTGCTAATTGTTCATCAGCAGCTTTACGCGCTTGTCGCTCTACCTCTGATTCAATCCCAAATGAACCACTTTCTAAGATGAGGTTTTCAATTTCAGAACTATACTCAAAAGCATATAGTAAAGCTAATCGTGCCCCCATGGAGTATCCCATGAGAGAATAGCTTTCACCAGCCACGGCAGAAATCACCGTATGCAAATCGTTGAGCATAGTAGGAATAGAAAAAGCAGTCTCATCCTCTGGAATATCCGAATCTCCATGTCCAATCGTATCGATACGGATAAATTGATAGCCTGGCACAACGATACCATCCCAGGTATAACCAGACTCAGAAAAACCATGTAAACACACAAGCGGTTTACCAGCGCCAGCTAGCGTCACCCCATATCGATACTCACCAAGATCGACATACATGCGAAGTGCGGGATTGTATAGGGAGTTATCTATAATACTGCAAGCATATTGGCTCATAGTCGGTCCTCCTTATTTGTAGGAATCGTCGTATATAGCGCATGTAATTCCCGACTTCGTTCTTTAGATGTGGGGATTTCAATAACGTGAACACCTGCTGTTCCTACATAGTTTTGTAACGCATTTTTCAATTCATTATTGCTTGCCACACGCACAAAGTCGATACCATATAGGGTCGCAAGGCCACTATAGTCTAGGCCTTGTGCGGTACTAAATAAGTAATCAAAATGCGGCGTTCCCTTTTGCGGCAAATATTCAAAAATGCCACCCCCATCATTATTGTGAACAATGATGGTTACATTTAAGGGATGCGTCTTCGCCACGGCGAGGCCATTCAAATCGTGAAAGAAGGTCAAGTCCCCCGTAAGTAATACGGTAGGCATGCCATTTGTAGCGATGCCAAGGGCGGTAGAAACAGTACCATCGATACCATTAACGCCACGGTTACCATAAATAATAGCACTGTGACGATTGTCTGACCAGAAATAATCCATATCTCGAATACTCATACTGTTGGCAACCACAAGTTGGCTATTCTTCGGCAACAATTCTTGTAAGAGATGAATCGTATATCCTTCAAATAACTCTGGTTCCCTAGCTACTGTATCGAGTTGTTTACGGCCTACACCGTCTGCATCAATCCACGTAGCCAAATAGCCATTATCAGCTGTATCGAGTTCCTCATCAGCGACTTCTGCATGGACCTCATTTGCCATTACATGAAGCTCAGGAATCTGTATTTTCAGTGCATCAACCAAACCTTGTGGCGTCGATTGTACAAAGAGTGTCGTGTTTCCTGCAGGGTTCGTATAGTCCATTGTAGGGCTAACAGATATGATTAGTGTATGTTGCATTGATGCCACCCACTGCTGAACGCGTTTAGATACGACCATCTGACCAATCTGTAAAATGCAATCTGGTCGCAATGTATCTCGATACACCGCTTGTGAAAGCAATGCATCATAAGATGTAATGACTCGTTCATCATAAACACGACGCATATTGGACAATGGATCACCTAATATTGGCGCATTGAATATATTAGATAGACCAAGAATGGCATTGGCATCCTCAAGATTCGTACTTGGCCCTGCTAAGATAAGCACTTTTTTATTCGCAAGGAGGTCATAGATAGTGCATGCATCACCTGGCTGAATAGCAGCCGGAACAACAGAAAATGGGTGCCTGCCACATTCAAAATATTTCCTATCTAACTCCGGTACCAATGGCTCAAAGAGCGGTACATTAATATGCACCGGTCCCCTTTTCACATCCATAGACTTCATATAAGCCTTCCGGGCTACAAGGCGTGGATATGTATAGTAATGGTCCTGTTGTGGTACAGCTAATTCTTCGTAATAATTAACGGCTATTCCGAATAGTTTTTGTTGATCTACCGTTTGTGGAGCCCCTACATGTTGCAATGTGTGAGGCCTATCTGCAGATAAAATAATCAAGGGTACACCGCTATATTGTGCTTCTAGTACAGCCGGCATATAATGTGCTACCGCTGAGCCCGACGTGCACACGAGAATTACAGGCTTTCTATGGGCCTTTGCGATGCCTAAGGCCATAAATCCTGCGGACCTTTCGTCAATATTCATATAGGTTTCAAAAACACCGTGTTCCCTAAATAGCATGGCCATCGTTGTAGAGCGCGAACCAGGGCTAAACACGGCATATGTGATGCCTAATTGGGCGAATTCATCCACCAAGGCGGCGATATATTCATTCATGTAATTTCTCCGTCATATAGATGAGGATATATTCCTCATCATATTTTTTCGCACTAAATCTTTACCATTTACAATGCATCTAGAATAGTACGCATTTTATTATTAGTCTCTATATATTCTTCATCCGCATCAGAATCAGCTACAACACCACATCCTGCATAGGCATAGAGAATATTATCCATAATCAAGGCAGAACGAATGGCAACGACAACAATGCCATCCCCTATATCCTTCATAAAACCAAATGGTGCAGCGTACATACCGCGCTCATGAACTTCGTATGTTTCTAAGAGAGCCATCGCCTTCTCTCGTGGTTCACCACCAAGAGCCGGTGTTGGATGTAGTAATTTTGCCCATTCTACGAGAGATTTTGTGCTATCTTTTGCAGTAATAATGGTACGTAAATGATAGAGATGAGCTAGCTCCATAATGCCAGTTTCACCCACCGTAACGTCTGGAGTGATTTGCTTCATCGTGTTCACGATACGGTCACGGACGATATTATGTTCAAAGAGATTTTTCTTATCACTTAGCAACTGTTCCTTAGTCCACGCATTAGGGCCATCCTTTGGTGCGGTTCCAGCTAGTGCATAACTAAGGATTTCATTACCACGATGACGCACCAAAATTTCTGGAGAAGCCCCTACAAAGGTACGCCCATCCTTTTCATAACCAAAGATAAAACAGTTCGGATTCTTTTCAACCAAATTGGCCAAGATACTCGCCACATTAAACGGTGTATCACTTGTGAATTGCACCTCACGGGATGCGACCACCTTTGTCATCTCCCCATGACTAATGCCATCCGAAATAGCATTCATCAAATTATCCCAATCAGATTTATTATCACTAGTTTCACGGAAATTATGACGAACATGAGGCACTTCTATATCTTCTATGCTAACGCTTTCACCAGCATGCAAATAAAAGGATTCCCCATTTTCTACGATGTAGTAATGGGTGAACGCAATCATTTCATGCCCCATTCCCGACCACTTAGGATCCTTTGATGTGTCAAAAAAAGTATCCCCATAAAATACGTACGCATAATTATGGCGGTCCTCATCATCTTTAACTGTAGCTAGACGTTTAGCGCCTACAACAATACGATCACTTTGCCGGTCCACCCAAAAAATGCGTTCCTCATTGGGGAAATTAAGCCAAAAGGCTATAGGACTATTCAGTTGTAACGGTTCTTTATTATAAATCATAATGGTATATCGCTATTACAAGGAAAACAGACTCTATTACATCACCGAATGACATCTACATTGGTGTTTCTATATATATCGATATTATTATATCACGGGTACCTGCTAAATTATAGACAATAAAAATCCCCTACACCATATGCATACGCATATAGTATAGGGGATTATGTATTATTTGAAAGCTTTTGCACCAATATCCTTACGATATTGCATACCCTTAAAGGTAATATGATCCACACGCTCATAGGCACGATTCAAAGCAGTTTGTAGGTCCTTACCAAGTCCTACAACGCCAAGAACACGACCACCATTCGTGACATAATGGTCACCTTCTAACTTCGTACCAGAATGGAAAATGATGGATGTATCATATTGTACAAGTTCACCTAAGATGATATCGCCTTTAGACGAGGTTTCTGGATAGCCTTTTGAAGCGAGAATGACACAGGCCGCAGAAGAGTCTTTCCATTTCACCATATTAGGTTGTAATGTACTTGTAGCACAGGCCATCATAATTTGGCCCAAATCACCTTCCAACAATGGTAATACCACTTGTGTTTCTGGGTCCCCAAAGCGAGCATTAAATTCTACCACCTTCGAACCTTCATTGGTAATCATAAGGCCTGCATAAAGACAGCCCACATATGGCATACCTTCCTTTGCCATGGCTGCTACCATAGGTTCTAAAATGGTCTTCATGGCTTCATCCCGCAATGCATCAGTTAGCACAGGTGCTGGTGCATAGGTTCCCATACCGCCTGTATTAGGACCCTTATCACCATCAAAGATACGTTTATGATCTTGAGACGCAATCATAGGAACTACTGTTTTACCATCCACAAAGGCAAGAAGGCTCACTTCTTCACCTGCCATGAATTCCTCAATAACAACGGTACTACCAGCCTCGCCAAAGCGGTTACCACTTAGCATGTCATCAACGGCTGCATTAGCTTCGTCAGTAGTCATAGCTACAACAACACCCTTACCGGCTGCTAAACCATCTGCTTTTACTACAATAGGTGCTCCGGTTTTGGCGATGAATTGTTTTGCTTCATCTGCATTGGAGAATACACCGTAAGCAGCTGTAGGGATATTATATTTTTTCATAAGATCTTTAGCAAAGACCTTAGAACCTTCCAATTGAGCAGCCGCCTTGGAAGGCCCAAACACGGGGATTCCTGCTTCATGCAACGCATCTGCAAGACCTGCCACAAGAGGCGCTTCAGGGCCTACAACAACAAGGTCCACCTTATTATCTTTCAAAAAACGGATAAGATGATCCGTATGACACCAATCAATGCCTACTAGTTCAGCACAATTTTTCATAGCCGCACTACCTGGAACGGCGTATACCTTTTCTACACTCGGACTGATCGATAAACGCCACGCAATAGCGTGTTCGCGTCCGCCATTACCGATTACGCAAACTTTCATAGTTACCTCTAATGTTTAAAATGACGAATGCCTGTAAATACCATAGCAATACCCGCTTCATCAGCAGCCTTAATGGATTCTTCATCACGGATAGAACCACCTGGTTGGATAATAGCAGCTATCCCATGTTTCGCCGCTGTTTCTACGGTATCGCCAAATGGGAAGAACGCATCAGATGCAAGAACGGCCCCTTTTGCAGCCTCTCCAGCTTGTTCAAGGGCAATTTTAGCGGAACCAACGCGGTTCATTTGACCGGCACCAACACCTAGTGTTCGTTTCTCATTAGAAATTAAGATAGCATTAGATTTTACGTGTTTTACAAGCTTCCATGCAAATTCAAGCGCTTTCCATTGTGCTTCTGTAGGTTGCGCCTTTGTAACAACCTTATAATTAGCACGATCTTCTACGATGTCATCTTCTGTTTGTACGAGCATACCGCCAGACACCTTTTTTACAGTTACTTGGCCGGATTCAGGCTTAGATAACTCGATGAGGCGAATATTTTTCTTTGCTTCCAAGATATTTAAAGCTTCCTTTGTGAAAGCTGGCGCCATGATGACTTCTAAGAAAATTTTGCTCATTTCTTCTGCCGTAGCCCCATCAACTTCGCGATTTAACGCAACAATACCGCCAAAAGCAGATACGGAATCTGCTTCATAGGCATTGACATACGCATCATGCAATGTGGATGCCGTTGCAGCACCACATGGATTAGTATGTTTAATAATGCATGCCGCAGGATCAGTAAATTCCCATACCATATTCCACGCAGCTTCCATATCGACGATATTGTTATAAGATAATGCCTTACCGTGTAGTTGTTTTAATGCCCCCATGCCGTGAGCCTTGCCAATTTCTTTATAAAAAGCTGCCTTTTGATGAGGGTTTTCGCCATACCGAAGGTCCATAACCTTTTCATAAGCACTTAAATATTCAGAAGGTGTAGGGCCTTCTCCAATTACACCACTCATATAATTAGCAATAGCCGTATCATAAGCGGCTGTATGAGCAAAGGCTTCTTTAGCAAGTGCAAAACGATAGTCTTGCGTCAATGCACCATTTGTTCTAAGCATTTCTAAAATTTCATCATAGTGATCAGGGTTAACTACTATGCCTACATACGCATTATTTTTAGCCGCAGAGCGCACCATAGTTGGGCCCCCAATATCGATATTTTCAATAGCATCTTCTAATGCAACATTTGGTTTTGCAATCGTTTCACGGAAAGGATATAAATTTACTACCACTAAATCGATTGGTAAAATACCGTGTTCTTCCATAACGGCTTGATGCTCTGCATTATCACGAATCGCTAAAATGCCACCATGTACCTTTGGATGTAACGTCTTTACACGACCATCCATCATTTCAGGAAAACCAGTAAGAGATTCTACAGCCTTTGCAGGAACGCCTGCATCAGTAATAGCTTTCAACGTGCCACCTGTAGAATAGATGGTTACCCCTAACTCTACAAGACCTTTGGCAAAGTCAACAATACCTGTTTTATCAGAAACACTAAGTAATGCGTTTTGAATCATCGTTCCTCCTAAATATAATGTACAATGCGTCCTTCTATGCGCAATTTATCTTCACAGAACAAGCGAAGTGCTTCACGATAGGTCGCATGTTCTACGGGCAATAATCGTTCAGACAAAGTATCCTCTGTATCATCAGGGTATACAGGAACTGTATTTTGTATGATGATAGGACCTGTATCCATACCGGCATCTACAAAATGAACGGTACAACCAGTTACTTTTACGCCCGCATCAATAGCCTGTTGATGGCCATGAAGCCCTGGAAAGGATGGCAATAGAGCAGGATGAATATTTAAAATCTTATGCTCATAGCGAGCAATAAGGCCGGCCCCTACAATACGCATGTAGCCGGCCAATACAATTCCATCGACACAATACGGCTCAAGAGCATCCAATTGAGCTTGTTCAAAGTCTTGCTTTGAATCAAACTGACTACGTTCAATGGCAATGAGTGGAATACCCCAGCCTTTAGAGCGTTCTACAATACCAGCATCTGCATGGTCTGTAATAATAACGACAAACTCGCCATTAATAAGGCCCTCTTGCATCGCCTTGTACAAAGCTTCGCCATTTGAGCCTCTACCACTGGCAAATAGAGCAAGACGCTTTTTAGATACGGAATTAGTCATTAAATACCGCCCCTTTTACGACAACAGGACCTTCGCCTGCAACGATACGACCAATTTCATATACAGCTTCATTTCGGCTTTCAAGATTAGCTTTTACAGTATCTACGTCATCGGCATCGACGATGAGAATCATACCGATACCCATGTTAAACGTACGGTACATTTCATGCCAATCCACATTGCCCCATTCTTGCAATTTTGTAAACACAGGAAGGCGTGGCCATGTATCACAATCTATCTCAGCGGTTACGCCATTTGGTAGTACACGTGGAATGTTTTCATAGAAACCACCGCCTGTGATATGAACTATACCTTTGATATAATTTTCTTTAATCAACGGCAATACAGCTTTAGGATACAAGCGTGTTGGTGTTAATAGTTCTTCGCCAAGGGTTTTACCGAATTCTGGAATTTCTTGATCTATGGAGAAACCCTTATGGTCGAAAACGATTTTACGAACCAAGGAGAACCCATTGGAATGAACACCGGAGGATGGCAAACCAAGAATAACGTCACCAGCTATAATATGTTCACCTGTAATTAGTTTAGGGCGATCTACAATACCTACGGCAAAACCTGCCACATCATAGTCACCTTCACCATAGAAACCAGCCATCTCAGCTGTTTCCCCGCCAAGAAGAGCACATCCAGATTCTTCACAAGCATTAGCGACGCCGCGTACGATATCAGCGACTTGTACCGGATTAAGTTTACCAACGGCTACATAGTCTAAAAAGAATAAAGGTATTGCCCCTTGCACAAGAATATCATTTACACTCATAGCAACACAGTCTTGGCCAATCGTATCATGTTTATCCATCATGATAGCGAGGCGCAATTTTGTGCCAACCCCGTCTGTGCCAGATACAAGCATTGGTTCTTCCATGGAATGACCTGCTAAGGAGTAAAGGCCACCAAAGCCGCCTAAATCACCTACAACACCTGCTGTGTATGTTCTTTTTACGGATTCTTTCATCAACTCTACGGCTTTATTACCGGCATCGATATCTACACCTGCATCACGATAGGTTAATCCTGTTTTATTCGAGCACATATTTGACCCCTTCCTCTTGTTCTGTAGGCACATCTACCCTGTAATCACCATTGAAACAAGCGAAACATAAATCCGCTTCTGGCACGCCGCTAACAGCGCGGCACAAGCCTTCTTTTGATAGATAATGCAATTTATCTGCCTTAATATAATCTCTAATTTCTTCAATTGTATGTGTGGCTGCAATCAATTCTTTACGAACCGATGTATCAATACCATAGTGACAAGAATATTCGATAGCCGGCGAGCTAACGCACATATAGATTTCCTTAGCGCCTGCCTCTTTTAACATCTTAACGATAAGGCCGCTTGTGGTACCACGCACGATAGAATCATCGATTAATACAATGCGTTTACCACCTACAACCTCTGGCATAGCATTTAGCTTCATGCGCACAGCTAATTCTCGTTCTTCTTGATTAGGTTTGATAAATGTACGTCCACTGTATCGATTTTTAATCAACCCTTCTGCGAACGGAATGCCCGATGCACGAGCATATCCAAGAGCAGCCGTCGTGCCAGAGTCTGGAATAGACATGACGATATCTGCATCATATTTAGTTTCATTATATAGTTCACGTCCCATATTGAGTCGTGTTTCATATACAGATTGGCCATCGATTTTACTATCGGAGCGTGCAAAGTAAATATATTCAAAGACACAAAGTTTTTTATCAATTTTTTGAGGTTCTGCATAGATTGTGCTGCGCACACCACGATCATCGATAATAACCATCTCACCTGGGTCAATATCCCGAATAAATTCGGCTTTTATAGCATCAAAAGCGCAGCTTTCACTAGATAAAACATAACCGTGTTCAGTCTTACCTAAGCAAAGCGGTCTAAAGCCTTGAGGATCGCGAACCCCAACGAGAGAGTCATTAGTTGTAATAACCAAGGAAAAGGCCCCTTCGATTTGACGTGCCGCATCAGCAATGCGTTCCTCTTGCGTATCAGCCTTAGAACGAGCAATTAAGTTAACGATAACCTCTGAATCCATAGTTGTTTGAAAAATGGAACCATCTGCTTCAAGTTGACGACGGATGCCTAGAGCATTCGTCAAATTGCCATTATGGGCTACTGCAATTTGGCCACCTTGATAATGGATTACGAGAGGTTGAATATTACGTGGGTTATTAGAACCGGTTGTAGAATACCGAACATGACCAGTCCCCATATGGCTTTTTAATGTTGGTAATTCCTTGATCGCCTCAGTCAATAAACCCATACCTTTTTTTAGAGCCACTTCATTACCATCGGTAATAGCGATACCTGCACTTTCTTGACCGCGGTGTTGAAGGGCAAACAATCCCCAGTATACATATCGTGCAACGTCAACAGTGCGGTCAAACACACCAAAGACGCCACATTCTTCATGCCATTTGTCAAAAATTGGATCGTAGTTCATCAATAACCCCCAGGTTATGCACGTTCGCCCGTTAAGCGGAATAGCATTTCTTTATAAGCTTCTTCGATATTGCCAAGGTCGCGACGGAAACGGTCTTTGTCGAGTTTTTCACCTGTTGTTGCATCCCAGAAACGACATGTATCAGGAGAAATTTCGTCACCAAGCAATACTTCTCCATTATGTGTACCAAATTCAAGTTTAAAATCGACTAATGTTACATTCTTAGTAGCCAAGAAGTTTTTAAGGATATCGTTAACCTTCATAGTAATTTCGGAAATTCTATCCAATTGTTCTTGCGTAGCCCAGCCAAGAGCTGTGATTTGGGATTCGTTGGCAAATGGATCGCCAAGTTCATCATTTTTGTAGCAGAATTCAAGAATTGGATGTTTAAGAGGCGTACCTTCTTCAATGCCAAAACGTTTAGCCATAGAACCAGCAGCAATATTACGAACGATAACTTCTAGAGGAACAATGTTCAACGTCAATACTGTTTGGTTACGGTCATCTTCACGACGAACGAAATGTGTTGGAACGCCTTCTTTTTTCAATAATTCAAAGAAGAATGAGGAAATTTTATTATTCAATACGCCTTTACCAAGGATAGTATCATGTTTTTCACCATTAAATGCAGTGGCATCATCTTTGTAGTGAACAATATATGTTTCCTTGTCATCTGTTTGATACACTTGTTTTGCTTTGCCTTCGTATAAAAGTGTTAATTTTTCCAAATCGATATTAGCCATGATAGTAATCCTCCTATGTAATAATTATTTATTTAATTCTGCTTGTAATGCAGCATTATCTGCTAAAACCTTGTCAGCCATATCTTTGCGATAGGCAATATATTTTTCTTTTAGTTCCTTGTTGAAAGTAGCACCGATTTGTACTGCAAATAATGCAGCATTTTTTGCACCATCTACGGCCATTGTTGCTACTGGCATACCAGACGGCATTTGTACGATTGCCAAGAGGGAATCAATGCCCTTTAATGCTGTCGCATTAAGAGGAATACCGATAACCGGTACGGTTGTAAAACTTGCCACCACTCCAGGTAGATGGGCTGCAGCGCCTGCACCTGCGATAAAAGCGATAGCCTCTTCTGCTTCAAGGCGTTCCACAAAAGACTTAACAGCCTCTGGTGTACGATGCGCAGAAGCGATCACCATTTCATAAGGAATATTGAATTCATCTAATATAGCATATGCTTTTTTCATCGTGTCTAGGTCAGATTTACTGCCCATGATAATGCCAACCTTCATTGTTCCTCCTTAATAAAAAAACTCGACCTAAAAAGGCCGAGTTTACGCACTAATAGCGTTAGCAGAAATAGTCATAATAGTAACGGATGTTAGGTTCATATGTCTCTTCATGATAACGCCTCCTTATCTGTATCTAAATTGTATCAGACCAATTTGTATCGGTCAATTATTTTTCGAATAATAATTATATTAGTTTTTATAATTGTTCATTATGTTCCGAACTATATAATAATTATATTAAAAATTACACAGTATTATACGAATAATAATTATTATGTACGAATGTACATTGATAATAAAAAAGACTTCCACACATAGGTATGGAAGTCCCTTGTATTCTATTCCCTATTCACACGATATACTATCTTATAAGGAATATCATATTTTATTGTACATTGCTTTCAAAAGCAGCTTTTAAATCGCCAACGGCCTCAGGAATATAATCCACAATCGACGTCATTAAAGCATACATCAACTCTGGTATAAACTCATCATTAGCACACATGTAGACGCAATCTAAATACAATGTAGAATCTTGTTCATCAATATAGAATTTATAGTTTTTATACATTGCATTCTCACGATTGATCAATGCATTAATAGCCGCCATATTCTGCGCTGTTACCTTTTCAGGGCCAAGCACTAAACGGATAACACTGTAAATACTATTATCTAAGATCACAAACATCGGCATATCCCAAAGTGGTGATTTAATATAGGATCGATATACGACTGTACCGTCTTCATCATCAAAATCTTTGCGCTCAAAAGCCGTTACTTCTTCTGCCTTCATAAATTTATCAAAGGCTAATGCTTTAGGATTCATACTAACCTCTTATTTTGCTTGTCCTACAATTTTCAAAATTTCTGGATGAACTTCATCTAAGTGCGGTTTAATAACCTCTAACATAAGATTAACCAATACTGCCGGTTCAAATGTTTCAGCTGTAGATGGCACAGAAATATCAGTGTAAATATTGCTGTCCTCATCATTTACATAATATTTTGTTACTTTAAATTGTTGGTTAAGCTCATTCAATTTAGGCAATACTTTTTTAATGGCTGCATCTGTAATGCTCGTTGTTGTAACTGCAACACGAATATAAGAGAATACAGAATCATCCAACACGATAAAAACAGGTAAAGAATTACCATGAATTTCTAAACGACCATGGTATACAACCGTATTGTATTCATCGCCTTCAATAACATCCTTTGTAAACCATTTATTGCCAGATTTTTCAATGTCCGCTACTAGTACATCAAATTTCTCAGCTTTTACGTTCATTATTTCTACCTCTCTCCGCAAAAAACTATAGGACTAGTCCTCTATAAAAACACATTTATTATCTTTAAATTCTTTGATGCGCACTAAGGATTCAACACGGAAACCAGCATTTTCTAAGCGTTCACGACCTGGTTGGAAAGACTTTTCAATAGCAATTGCCATACCAACCACTTCATCGCCTGCATCTTTTACAAGTTTAGCAAGCCCCATAGCTGCTTCACCAGAGGCCAAAAAGTCATCAATAATTAAAACTTTTTCGCCTGCTGGCAAGAATTTTTTAGAAATTGTAATATCATAATTTTCTTCTTTTGTATAAGAATATACAACAGAATGATATACATCATCGACCATAAGAATAGATTTTTTCTTACGAGCAAATACTAACGGCACGTCTAGTTCAAGAGCAGCCATCAATGCCAAGGCAATACCAGATGCTTCAATGGTAACAATACGTTGAACACCAGCATCACGATAGCGGTCAGCAATTTCTTTACCAATAGCTTTAAATAAATGTGGATCAATTTGGTGATTCAAAAAACCATCAACTTTTAATACACGATTGTTTAAGACAATACCTTCTTCACGAATGCGTTGTTTTAATAATTCCATTTCGTTTTACCTCCGCATAACTATCCTTAAATTTTAACGTAAATCAACGCTTAGGGTCAACAAAAAAACACACTTTATTGAAAAAAAGAATAAAGTGTGTTTGTAATTCATATTTATAAAACTTTGTCCCGTTTATCTTCACGATTAGTCAATAAATTGGTAAATCTAGCAGCGCCTTCAGATTGTGGAACGAGACGTGACCGAACAAGTACGATATCTCGCGTTGGCACCGGAATATCTGTATCAATTTTTACGACAGTACCTTCTTGCATTTTTTCTTGTACCACATTACTTGGCAACATAGAGATTCCCATGTTAATTTCTACAAGGTCGAGGAGAACGTCTACACTACTCAATTCAAAACGCGGTTTACTACAAGCGCCATGCGTTACTTCATCAAAGAAGGTACGACTAGCTGTTCCCTTTTGTAGTAACAACATAGGCTCACTGAGCAAGCGGCCTTGATCAAAGAATCCTGCCCCTTTATATTCATGACCGCCCACAAAGATATCTTGGATGCTCGCCAAGGTAGTAACTTCTAACTGTGTATTGCTACGTAAACCTTCATAGTCATTGACCACAGCTAACTGTACTTCTTTATTAATGACCATTTCCACACAATCTGGGGACGGTCTGTTTATGATATGCAATCCAATTTGATTTTCTTGCAATTGCCATTTATGAAAGTAGGGCAACAAAAAATGACGACATAGCGTATCTGTAGCAGCAATATTCAAGCTTTCGTAAGCTTGATTCACCCGTTCTTGTAATTGCGTAATCCCATTATCTAGTATGGAAAATGCTTTGGCTACTGTATCGAATAATTCCTTGCCTTCTGGCGTAAATGCTACCGATTTGGTAGTGCGCACAAATAAAGGCATTTTTAATTCACCTTCTAATTGTTTGATACTTTGACTAATTGCGGACTGCGAAACACCTAACTCTTTTGCAGCGCGAGAAAATGACAAATACAACCCAACTCCTAAAAATGATCTATATAGATCTGCTGATACTGCCATTTTATCCTCCTCTGTTATATACTAATAGTATAGTAATACATTATTAATATTCTACTTTTTACGCAAAACAAGATACTATTGTTACAGTTTATGAAATTTTGGTCTTATGACCTTCATGAAAACTTCATATTTATAAGTAGCATTAATTTTTATATAAGTAAGATTATCTTTACTTATAAGTCTAGACCGACTATACTAATCTTGTCAACACCAGAACTCATTTATTCTGCATATTACAGGAGGCTATATGGCTATTCAACGACTATTTGTAAGAAAACGTGATGCTTTCGCTAATGAAGCAGCACATGTATTAGCTACATTACAGCAAGAATTACATGTACCAGCTACAGCCGTACAAATCTATGAACGTTATGATGTAGAAAATCTTAGCGATGACGCATTACAAAAAGCTAAACATTTGATTTTTTCTGAACCACCTGTTGATTTAGTAGCAGAAACATTAGATATTCCAGCAAATGCATTTGTCTTTGCTATCGAATATGTACCAGGACAATACGATCAACGTGCAGACAGTGCAGAGCAATGTATTTCTATGCTCACACTTACAACAGGTCATACCGTTCGTTGTGCAAGAGTATTTGTCATAGAAGGTACTTTTACAGACGAAGAAAAAGAATCAATCAAACAATATTACATCAATCCTGTTGATTCTAGAGAAGCAAGTCTAGAGTTACCTGATACCTTGGCACTTAAACTAGAAGAGCCAGAAGATGTAGCTATCATCGACGGTTTTACAGAAATGTCAGACGATGCACTACAAGATATGATTAGCGAATATGGACTCGCTATGACATTGGCAGATATCAAATTAATTCAAAAGCAATACAAGAATGTAGAAAAACGCAATCCAACGATTACAGAAATTCGCTTATTCGATACATATTGGTCCGACCATTGCCGCCATACTACATTTATGACAGAGTTAACGGATATTACTATCGAAGAGAGTCGTTTCACAGAACCAATCAAGGAAGCACTAGAAGAATATACTGAAGGTCGCAATTTGTTATATACAACTAAGGTGAAAGCTCGTTCTCTCATGGATATGGCCAAATTAGCTGTAAAAGAATTGCGTCATGCAGGCGGTCTTACTAATCTTGATGAATCGGAAGAAATCAATGCATGTACCATCATCGTTCCCGTTGATGTAGATGGTAAAGAAGAAGAATGGCTCTTGCTATTCAAAAACGAAACTCACAATCACCCAACTGAAATCGAACCTTTTGGTGGCGCGGCTACATGTCTTGGCGGTTGTATCCGCGATCCTCTTAGTGGCCGTTCTTACGTATATCAAGCTATGCGCATCACTGGTAGCGGAGACCCTTATACACCACTAGCCGATACACTAGAAGGCAAACTACCACAAAAGAAAATTACTGTTGAAGCCGCACGTGGCTATTCCTCCTATGGTAACCAAATCGGCCTTGCTACTGGCGAAGTTAAAGAATACTATCATCCAGGTTATGTGGCAAAACGCATGGAAATTGGCGCCGTTATCGGTGCTGCTCCGCGCAATCAAGTGCGACGCGAAGTACCAACACCAGGTGATATCATCGTACTACTCGGTGGTAAAACAGGTCGTGATGGCTGCGGTGGTGCTACAGGTTCTTCTAAGGAACATACATTAGAATCTCTCGCTACATGTGGTGCAGAGGTTCAAAAAGGCAATGCCCTTATAGAACGTAAAATTCAACGCCTATTCCGTCGTCCTGAGGTAACAACACTCATTAAACGTTGTAATGACTTTGGTGCTGGCGGTGTTTCCGTAGCCATCGGCGAACTAACAGATGGCGTTACCATCAACCTTGACTTAGTACCTAAAAAATACGACGGTCTCGATGGTACAGAACTCGCTATTTCCGAATCCCAAGAACGTATGGCTTGCGTCATTGCACCAGCTGATGTGGATGCATTTATGAAGTATTGCGATGAAGAAAACCTTGAGTGTACAATCGTTGCTGATGTAACAGATACAAATCGTCTCATCATGACATGGCGCGGAGAGACTATTGTCGATATCAGTCGTGACTTCTTAAATACAAATGGTGCTAGTCAACAACAAGAAGCCGTAGTGACAGCTCCTACAGAAAAATCATATTTCCGCCGTGGTTCTGCAAGTGCCGACAACTTTAAAGAACAATGGCTCAATGCAGTATCTACATTAAACACTGCTTCTCAACAAGGACTCGCAGAACGCTTTGATAGCACAGTTGGGGCCAATACAGTGCTCATGCCATTTGGTGGTAAATATCAAAAAACACCTACCCAAGGTATGGTGGCAAAATTACCAGTTCTTCACGGTGAAACAACAACTGCTAGTATCATGACACATGGCTTTGTACCTGAATTGTCCGCTTGGAGTCCATACCATGGCGCACAATATGCCGTGCTTTTATCCGTTGCAAAACTTGTGGCACTCGGTGGTCGTCGTCAAGATGCATACCTTACTTTACAAGAATACTTTGAACGTTTACACTCCAAAGAATCTTGGGGTAAACCGGTAGCAGCACTTCTAGGTGCTTACAAAGCGCAAAAAGAACTTGAGATTGGTGCCATTGGCGGCAAAGATTCTATGAGTGGTACATTTATGGATTTAACAGTGCCTCCTACCCTCGTATCCTTCGCAGCGGTAACAGCTCCTGTTAAAAATATTGTAAGCCAAGATTTAAAAGGTCCTAACCATCGACTCGTATACTTTGATGTACCTCGTACGTACAACGATACACCTGACTGGGATCACTTCAAAGAAAATTGTGATATCTTACAAGAGGAAATTGAAAAAGGCCGCATATACTCTGCCTATGTAGTAGACCAAGGTGGCATCCCTGAAGCAGTTTCCAAAATGGCTCTCGGCAATAAAATTGGCGTTAAGTTCGACAAATATGCAGAACGAGCTATTTTCCAACCAGCTATTGGTTCTTTCATCGTAGAAGTAGATATTACAGCGGTTAACCATTTACTTGAATTGTCCGACGTTCGCGTTATTGCAGTTACCCAAGACAAACCTGTCATCGAATGGAACGACCAATCTGTAACACTTGATGAAATCGAAAAAGCATACGAAAAACCGTTAGCTGATATATTCCCATTGGAAGCAAAATCCGGTACTGGTGAAGCGGTAGCTTACATTCACGATCAACACGCAAAACCTCGTAGTACCTCCTTAGGTGCTAAACCAAAGGTACTTATCCCTGTATTCCCTGGCACTAACTGTGAATTCGATTCCGCTCGTGCTTTTGAACGAGCTGGTGCTATTGCAGACATCGTACTGATTCGCAATCAAACGCCAGAACAATTAAAAGAATCTATTGACGTAATCAAAGCTAAATTAGCAGAGTCTCAAATTCTTATGTTCCCTGGTGGATTTAGCGGCGGCGACGAACCAGATGGGTCTGGTAAATTCATGGCCACCCTATTCCGCAACCCATATCTTGCAGACGGCCTCGAAAACCTACTTTATAAACAAGATGGTCTAGTTCTCGGTATCTGTAACGGTTTCCAAGCATTGATTAAATTAGGTCTATTGCCTGGTGGCCATATTGAAACATTAACGGCAGATCACCCTACCTTGACATACAATACCATTGGGCGCCACGTATCCCGTATGGCCAACACTAAGGTTATTTCTACAAAATCTCCTTGGATGTGTGAAGCTAAGGCTGGCGAAATTTATACAGTTCCTATTTCTCATGGTGAAGGTCGCTTTATTGCCTCCCCACAACAAGTATTGGAATTCAATAAAACTGGTCAAATTGCTACACAATATATTGACTTTGATGGCATTGCATCCATGGATGGGCGCTTTAATCCTAACCAATCCGTAGCTGCTATCGAAGGCATTTATAGCCCTGATGGCCGCGTATTTGGTAAAATGGCACACTCCGAACGCTGTGGTGCAGATATTAGTAAAAATATTCCAGGCAACTTAGAAATGCCAATCTTCACATCCGGCGTAAAATACTTTAAATAATCTATATGGCCCATTCTTCGGAATGGGCTATATTTACAAACTTTCACAATACACATTCTAATATGTGAAAGTTATCACAGTTATAACACATTGACATATATCGATATATTGATTTTTTTCGAAAAAAACTGTATTATAAGATGTCAACATAATTAATTAAACCGTCATCACATGGATGAGGTTAGTTATGTATATACATATGTGTAAGGAAAGGATATTACTATGCATTGTGCTCAAAAAATGACCCATAATATCTACTGGATTGGTAGTAATGACTGGACAACTGAACGTTTTGAAAACTTATTCCCTATTCCAAATGGTGTAAGCTACAATAGCTATTTCATCGATGATGAAAAAACTTGCGTTGTAGACTCTGTTGATGCAGAAATTCGCGAAGAATACTTTGACAACTTATCCCACCTTTTAAATGGTCGTGATCTTGATTACATCATCGTAAACCATATGGAACCTGACCACTGTCAAACATTGTTAGAAACATTGGAACGCTATCCAAATTGTAAAATGGTTGGTAATGCAACAACATTCCGCATGTTCGAACAATTCTACCGCACACCAAAGCCTGATCAATATTACACAGTAAAAGAAGGCGACGAAATTTGCTTAGGTAAACATACTCTTGTATCCTACACAATGCCTATGGTTCACTGGCCAGAAGTAACTTGTACCTATGAAAAATCTACAGGTACATTGTTCTCTGCTGATGCATTCGGTACATTTGGTACAATCAATGGCAACATCTTTGCTGACCAAACTGATTTCGTAGCAACCTATGAAGATGAAGCTCGTCGTTACTACACAAACATCGTTGGTAAATACGGTCCTCAAGTACAAAACGCAATTCGCAAGGTTTCCGGCCTTGAAATCAAACGCATTGCTCCACTTCATGGTCCAATCTGGCGGACACCTGAAACGGTTGAATATATCTTGCACAAATACTTACACTGGTCCAGCTACACAGCTGAGAAAAAAGGTGTTGTTATCGCCTTTGGTTCCATGTATGGCAACACTCGTGACATCGCTCAACAATTGGCTAAACAATTGTCTAAACGGGGTGTTACAGATATTAAAATCTACGATGTTTCCAAAACTAATGCTTCCTACATCATCGCTGATGCTTGGAAATATACAAACTTGGTAACAATTGCACCAACTTATAACTTGAACCTATACCTTACTATGGAAAACTTCATTCACGAGTTAAAAGCGCTTAACTTCCAAAATCATAAGGTATCCATCATCGGAAACCATTCCTGGGCTTCTGCTGCAATGAAAACAATGGTTGCTCATTTCGAAAACGACTTCAAAGATATTGAAATCGTATCCCAACCTCTTGATATCAAATCCTCTTTGAAAGAAGAAGATATTCCATCAATCGAAAAAATGGCAGACGATATCAAAGCATCTATCGATGCACAAGAAATCAAAGAAGTATTATAATATACTTGCTAAAAGCCGCCCTTCGGGGCGGCTTTTTAAAACTCTTATGAAACTATAATAATTCTACCATTTTAGTCTTGACATAAATCTAACTTTTTCATATACTATACAAGTACCTGTTGCACAACAGAATACATGGAGAGGTGTCCGAGCGGCTGAAGGAGCATGATTGGAAATCATGTGTGCGGTTATACCGTACCCAGGGTTCAAATCCCTGTCTCTCCGCCATATATAAGAAGGTTATCCGATGGATAACCTTCTTTTTTATACAAAAAATCCGCTTAATGACGTATGCATTAAGCGGGTTTTCATTTGTACCGGTATTTTGTACCGGTATATCAACTAATAATAATTAGCTATACGCTTTATTATTAACGTAAAATCATGGATTGAATATCTACCTTTTTATCACTAGGAATCATACCTATAGAGATTAAATAATCCTGTGATGCTTCCAAACTTTTAATATCTGAATCGGCGATTATCGTATCAAAGTTATACCAAGGGGCCATTGTAGCCACATCGGCTTCCGTTAAGCCCGTTTCTTTCGCCACAATATCATAGTAAGAATTTGGATCTTTTTCATAAGCTTGAACGGTTTGATTATGTGTATCCATATATTGTTTGATCAACTCAGGATGTTCTTTGGCAAACTTACCACTTGTTGCAATAACAATGGAGCCATCAATATAGCCTTCACCACTTACAACAACGCGAGCACCTTGTTGAATAGCTTTTAACGCTACAGGGCCCGCTACCATGGCTACATCTACATCACCAGAATCGAGTGCACTGGCCGCTTGTGGAATGCCTCCATTTATGAACTCTACATCATTAGCAGTCATACCATTCTTATCCAATGCAGTTAATAACAATTGATGTAGAATCGTTCCTTTAGGACCCATCACCTTCTTCCCCTCCAAATCCTTAACAGATTGAATATCAGGATTTTTAGTAATCAACACAAATGCTTTTGGCGCACGGCTATACATACCGATAATCTTGATATCGGCACCATTCGCCTTTGCTAAAATCGCAGATGTGCCCCCCAATACGGTAGCAATATCAATATCGCCGGATTCTAACGCTGCTGTTTGCTTAGGCCCTTCTGTAATTTCCGAATAAGTAACACCTATATTCTTTTCTTTGAAAGCCTTCTCCATAATACCATTTTGTTTTTCAATGATGGACGGAATATTTAGAGGTGATTTTACATAGGTTAAATGTAAATCCTTTGGTTCTTGTTTTGATTGTTCAGAACCACAACCAACCATTACAAATAGCCCAGTAATTAAACATAAACAAAGGGTAAGTATTTTCCGAATAGAATACTTCATATAAACTCCTTTCATAAATTCATATATGCTCATCAATCGTTGGCAATCATGGACTGTAATTTTTCAATAAATGTAAAACGTCGTTCCAAAACATGTACATCCTCATCCCATCGCGCATCTTTTACAATGGGGTTTTCTACAATCTCATGATTACCATTTGAATTAATGACGATAACAATATCCCCTAGAAGTGATGCCTCTTGTAAATCATGTGTAGTCATCACTATAGACATAGATTCTTTTACATACAATTCATATAAATCACGCTGTAATTGTTGTCTTGTAAAATAATCAAGTGCGCCAAATGGTTCATCCATTAAGAGAATATTCTTTTTACTGCAAAAAGCACGTCCTAATGCTACCCGTTGTGCAAGCCCGCCTGATAATTGAGCTGGATAAAATAAGCCATATTGCTGTAATCCTAATTGTTTCATATAGTAATCAATCGTTGACTCATCAACCGTAATTCCACCATATTTTGAGAAAGCCATATTCTCGCGCACCGTAAGCCATGGCAACAATCGTGGTTCTTGAAATACAAAAGCCATAGATTGTTGTACCGCATCAAGATTCATATCATCAACAAAAAACGTGCCGCTCGTAGATGCTTCAAGCCCTGACAACAACCGTAACAATGTTGTTTTACCAGAACCACTTTTACCTACAACACAGATTAATTTCTGCAATGATAATGTTGCCTCTAAGGGGTGTAGTCCAACTAAGACATTGTGTTCGCCCCTATACAGTTTGCTAAGATTATTAATATGTAAACTAGGAGCCATATACATCACCACCAGTCATATATCTCGACAGCATTCTATTGGTAATCCATTTAAACAGAGCATCAGAGATAATGCCGCACAAACCGATTACGATGATACCAACAATGACGATATCCGAACGGGCCATTGTTTGTGCATCTAGAATCCAATACCCGATGCCTGAAGATGCGGCAATCATTTCAGCACCAATTAAGGATCGCCAACTATAGCCTAAGCCGATACGAAGGCCACTGATAATATAAGGTATGGCATAAGGGATAGTAACATGTAGAAAAATTTGTTTCTTAGATAAGCCGTATTGATGTGCCATTTCAACGAGCTTTCTGTCTACCTCACTAAAGCCCATGAGAGCATTTAGAAAAATAGGATACACTGTTGCAAGAAAAACAATGGCAATTTTAGAGCTTTCACCAATCCCTAACCATAAAATTAATAGTGGTAACAACGCTAATGGCGGAACATGTCGAAAGAATTCAATCATACCTGATGAAAGCGTGCGCATGCGGTGACTAGCCGTCAATACAATGGCGAGTGGTATAGAAATAATAGTTGCCAATAAAAAGCCCTGTACAACCCGCAACAAGCTCATTCCTACATGTTTCCATATGAGTCCTGATACAATACAATCTATAAACTCGGACCAAACCCTATACGGTGTTGGTAAGATATAGGTGGACCAGATGTTTAGAGAGCTCAGTATAAACCATATAACGATAACTAATACAGGCAATATAAACTTCCACGCTATTTTTGTAAATCTCTGTTTTATCTGCACACACCTCCTTATATTAACTATATCATGTTGCGAATAAATATCAATTATTTATATACATTATATCATTTCACTAAAGTAAAAGGGACTGTACTTATACAGTCCCTCTCATTTATTTTACATGTATTTGTTTTGCTACTTCTTGAATGATATCAGGATTTGTTCGGCAACATCCACCAATTATATTCGCACCAGCTTTGCGCCATATATCAATATAATCAATGAAGCTTTGTTGTCCGCCTGACCATGTTTTAGTTTCTCCATCATAAGTTTCACCAAGATTTGGATATACAGCAATTGGCTTATTTGTGACAGACCTAATATCTTTAATCAAGGATTCTACATATTCCGGCGCTGTACAGTTAATCCCTATCCCCGTCACTTGACGCACCTTATCGATCATTTCAGCGCATTTAATGATGGTCTCTCCGCTTGAGATATGATGTTCATCTTTGCAGGAAAAGGAAATCCATGCAGGAATTCCTTTTGTCGTAAGTGGATCACACAAAGTACGGGCAATGGCAATAGCCTCATCATAGCACGGCACCGTTTCACAAGCT
Source organism: uncultured bacterium (assembly GCA_905214495.1). GTDB lineage: Bacteria > Bacillota > Negativicutes > Veillonellales > Veillonellaceae > Veillonella. The sequence goes on from CAJMLW010000005.1 coordinate 70,330, forward strand.
AACACATCGGGATTTTCTTCGCAGAATAATGCTATACGAGGAATATGGAATACTTCCAAATATTCGGTTTGTACACCATAATCACCACGATATTCAGAGCCATCGGCCAGAAAGGCACCATAAGGTCCGACAGAAGCGGCTACTAATGGTTTTGGTAAGGCCCCTTCAGAGAAGTAACGGACACTGCCATCTGGCAATTGTTCACCTAATGTAATACCACGCAATGCAAGCGCATCATTCGCTTTAGCTTCTAAAAATTCATTACGTGCTTGCACGGCTAAACGAACGGATAACTTCACCAAATCTAGTGCTTCTTCTGTACCATACCCATGAGCTTTAAACCCGGCTACAGTTGCTTGATAACCGGAACTTTCAATAATATCTGCTCCGGCCGCCAAATAGGAAATGTGAACTTTTTTGATGATTTCTGGATTTTCAATAAGCATCTTAGATGACCACAACTCATCATGAATGTTACATCCATAACGCTCTAATTCTGTACCGAATGCACCATCTAGTACAAGAGGTCCATTTTCCTTTACAATCTTCAAAAATGCTTTTCGTTTAGCCATTCTATCACCTATTTCAAATCTTCTGAAGGTGGTTCTTTACCAAACCAATTTTTATAAATCGCTGCATATTTACCATTAGACTTAATTTTTGCTAATCTATCAATTATAGATTAACTCTGAAATGAAACAGCATAAACATATCATATCACCCTATATATCTTAGGTCAATAATTCCTACTATATAAATATGTTTTATTTGATATAGATTATATCTATATATCAAAGACAATCCCCAAGTCATCCCCATATAGAAAACGCTCTCTACGAATTATATTCATAGAGAGCGTTATTCGTAATCCCATTAGATGAGATTCATATTATTTAGCTATTTTTTTATCTTTAATGTACATAGCTACCTTGTACAAGAATGCACAGAGTAACAAGTACATTACAATACTTAGGTATGTTGCTTCTGGTGTTTCTACCCATTCTTGAGCAAATACATCAATACCTGCAATACGAAGTACGGCACTGAACAAGGAACCAATAGCACCACCGGCTACAAGACCGGATGCAATTGTACTACCTTTGGAGAATCGAAGGTCTGCCAACGCTTTATCGTTTGTACTATTTTGTACAAAGTATGCAATCAAACCACCAACTAGTAATGGGGTGTTGATTTCCATAGGTAGATATGTTCCTAACGCAAATGCCAACGGTGGAACTTTCACCATCCATAAGATGATTGCAAACAATGCGCCTGCCATGTATAAAGGCCATTGTGCACTACCACCAGTCATCATTGGTTCAATGATGGCAGCCATTGCATTCGCTTGAGGAGCATTCAATGCATGGTCCCCTACGAAACCATAGGCACCATTTAATAAGATCATGACACCTACAGAAAGTACAGCACAGAGAATGGTACCAACAATTTGCCATTGTTCCATTTTTTTAGGTGTAGCACCTGTCATGTGCGCTACCTTAAGTTCGGACATAAAGTTACCGGCCATACCGATGGTTGTACCGATAAAGGATGCCATCATGAGGACTGCAATCATACCGACTTTACCAGTCATACCAGCAGCTGTTAAGCATACAGCAGAAATGATAATCATAAAGATTGTCATACCGGATACCGGTTCTGTACCAGTATAGGCAATGGAGCTAATACCTACTACAGCAAGTAAGAAGGACATGATTAAAACAATTAAGAAGGCTACGCCTGTTTGAGCGAGGCTTTCAGAATACATAAAGTGGAAGTATACGGCAAATAAAACGGTACATAACAAGATGCCTGCACCAATCCAAGATGTAGGAACGTCGCGTTGCGTACGGAGCAAATTAACCTCTGCAGTTTTGGATGTGAATATATCTAAAACTGCTTTTTTAACAACGCCGCCAACCACCTTAGACATGCTCAAAAGGCCAATAATGCCGGCCATAGCGAGCATACCGATGCCGATATGACGCACATAATCAAGGAATACCTTACGAATTGGCGCATCTGCTAAGAATACGGATTGACCATTGATGTGCATCACATGTTCTGGCGCTAAGAAATACACAACCGGAATACATACAAACCAAGAGAAGAATGAACCAGCCGCAATAATCGCTGCATAGCGAAGGCCTGTAAAATACCCAAGGCCTAGCAATGCTGCATCGGTATCTACAGCAGCCGTCAATTTAGTTTGGTCTGCTAAGGCAGCACCCCATTTAAATGTAGCTGTACGAATGACCTCTTCCCACCAGCCAAGGCTATTTAGAATAAAGTCATATACAAGAGCAATAAGGCCAGAACCCAACATCAATTTCGCTTTACTGCCTTCGTTACTCATCAATACTTCAGCTGCAGCGCGACCGCTCGGGAACGGATACACATAATGCATTTCTTCTACAAAGTAGCGACGGAACATAACGCATAAGAGAACACCAAGTACGCCACCGAGAATAATTGGAATTGCCATTTGTGCAAAGGTTACATCTGTTACACCCCAAATATACAGGGCTGGTAAGAAGAACATAGCCCCAGCTAATGTATTTGTACTAGAGCTGGCGATTGCTTGAATATGTACGGTTTCAGCAAACGCATTTTTTCGTTTCAAAATAACTGCTGTACCCATGGCAAGTACAGATACTGGAGCAAAGGCATCTACTGTTTGACCGATTTTCAAGCATAGATAACCAACCGCCAGTGTAAAGATTGCTGCATAGAACAGGCCCCAAAATACTACGTATGAATTAATTTCTTCGTAGTCCTTTTTAGGATCAAGTACCGGTTCTACGGGCGGAATAGAACGAGTTTCGTCCGACATAGTAAAACCTCCTCATAAAAAATACAAACGTATATCTATCCATCTTTATACTATCACGGCGTTATATACGATTCAATTGCTTTATATGCATAATACGAATATTTTTACACATCATGCATCAATAGACTTTGCATTTTATGTACTACTAGTCTACAATTAAAATATATAGGACTAATTAAGTCTAACTATGGTATCAACTAATTATATATTCAATATATTCTCTCAAGGAGGCTTATTATGGAACCAATGGTTGAACGTTTTGTACACTATACAAGCATAAATACACGGTCTAACGAGGAAAGTACAACGATTCCTAGTACGCAAACACAAATCGATTTTGCTACCAATGTACTCGTTCCTGACTTGAAAGCAATTGGTCTTGATGAGGTCATCTACAATCGAGAAAACGGATTTGTCATCGGTACATTAAATGCTAACACAGATGCAAAGGCCACTTCCATTGGTTTTATCGCCCATATGGATACGGCTGACTATAACGCAGAAAATATTAAGCCACGCATTATTGAAAACTATGATGGCAACGATATTTGCCTCAATGAAGAGCATCAAATTTTCACACGTCGCGATGATTTTCCTAATTTAAAAAACTATATTGGCAAATCCTTAGTCGTAACTGATGGTCTTACATTGCTAGGTGGCGATGATAAGGCAGGCATCTGTGAAATTATGGAAGCCCTCTCCTATCTTGTGGCTCACCCAGAAATCAAACATGGTAAAATCATGTGTGCCTTTGGCCCTGATGAAGAAATTGGTACTGGCGCAGATCACTTTGATGTGAAACAATTCCCTGTTGATTTTGCCTATACGATTGATGGTGAAAGCCTAGGTCAACTTGAGTATGAAACATTCAATGCGGCTGGCGGTACTGTAACGCTCAAAGGCGTATCGGTTCACACGGGTACAGCAAAGGGTATCATGATTAACTGTGCTAAACTGGCTATGCAATTTGATGCACTATTACCAGGAGCCGCTGTTCCTGAACACACCTGTGGTCGTCAAGGTTTCTTTATGCTTATGAGCATGGAAACACAAGTGGATAGAGGTGAGATGAACTATATTATCCGCGACCATGACAAAGAATTGTTCGAAGCTAAAAAAGCATTCTTCCTACAAGCCGGTCAAACATTAAATGAAATCTATGGCCGTGAAGTTTGCGAAGTATCTGTCAAAGATCAATATTACAATATGTATGACATCATCAAAGATAATATGGAATGTGTAAACGTAGCCAAAGCGGCCATGGAAAAAGCAGGTATTACACCTATCTGCGATCCTATCCGAGGTGGTACCGATGGTTCTAAAATTTCCTTCATGGGTATTCCAACACCAAATATCTTTACCGGTGTAGAAAACCTCCATGGTCGTCATGAATTTGCATGTATCGACGATATGAAAAAAGCTGTTGAAGTTATCGTCAACATTGTAAATATAGAAAAATAATACTATAAGATAGCAAAATGACTATCTGAGCAACTGCTCGAATAGTCATTTTTTATTACTCTATAAAATTGTATACCTAATGTCAAACATCATTTTATGCAAGTTTACCATTGCGTTTACGATTTCTAATTTGTTCTTCTTCAGCACGTGCTTTCATGGAAAGATCTTTATCTGTGCCTACATAACGGCCATAGAATAAATAATAAGCAACTAAGGCAACAAGGGCTACTACAACAGTTACATGGAACATGCTTGTATAACCGACTACCTCCTTAATGGCACCTAAGATATATGGACCAAAGCCAAGGCCCACATCCAAGGCGATAAAGTATGTTGATGTAGCAACACCAATGCGGTGTACCGGTACAATTTTAACAGTTACCGCTTGACCATTAGACATGAATGTACCATAGCCAAGTCCGACGAATACGGCGGATAAAAGTACAAGCCATGTAGAGTGAGCAATGGATAGTAAGAAAATACCAAGTGCTAAAGATACGAAACAAGGATATAAAACGAAGTTTTCCCCTCTCATATCAAATAGAATACCAAGTAAAGGTCTTGTAATAGTGATTACTACGGCATAGACAACGAAGAAGAATGTACCTGCCATAATAAGATCTAAGTCTTTTGTATAGGCTGCCATAAAGCCGATAACACCAGAGTATGCAAAACCTACAAGCACAGAAACAAGGCTAATAGAATTCATACGAGTTTCAATATAATCGGAAATCTTAATGCCCTTATGAGCTTCAGAATCGATATCAAGCTTAGGCTCCTTAAACTTCATAATTACGGCGCCAATGCCACAAATAACGATAAGTGCAACACAGAATGCAATTATAAAATCATAGCCAAGACTGTGAAGCATTAAAATACCTAAAAATGGACCTACTGCAGCAGCAAGGGATGTAGATAAACCGTAGTAATTAATCCCTTCGCCACGACGAGATTGAGGTATAATAGCAGCAATAATCGTACTTGTTGCAGTTGATGTAATACCGTAAGCAAAACCATTTAAGAATCGAACGCTATCGAGCATTAACAAGTTAGGTGTGTAGAAGTACATGGCCGTTGAAGCCAAATAAATAAACAAACCTAAGTAAAGCATCTTTCGGCAACCTAAGACACTAATAAAGCGTCCCGCTAACAATCGTGCCACGACGGTACCGATAATATATATACCAACAGCTAAGCCTGCTTGACTGGCTGTAGCGTGAAGGTTATCTTTTGCCACTACGGCAATAATAACAATTAATAAATAATAAATCAAAAATACTAAGAAATTAATCAAAGTATCGAGGACAAATGATCTTGTCCATAAGGCCTCCTTAGCCTTATCCATAGTATCAACTCCTATTTCTAAAATAATTGTCAACCATATAATGACATTGGTTAATTATAGACCTCTCATCATAAAAAACAAGAATTAAAAAGTTATTTTTGTTATCACTTTTAATTATGACTGATCTCATAGATTTATATACAATAAGCGAATTACCATATCACCTATTTACGTAATTTTTTAATAACAAAAACACCTTTGATAGGTTCTACTCTAATTTACCAATTAGAATAGACCATCAAAGGTATCCTACTATTATTCAATTATTTTGTTTCTAATCCACAAGCTTTAAAAAATGCTTTATAAGCCTCCGCCTTCTTCACAAGACTCAACGGATAGGCTCTAGAGGTAGATGGCAAACGCGTCAAAGAAAGTTCTCGACCTTCATAAACAAAAGGAATCGTCTCTCCTGTTTTAGGTAGTTTTACCTTTTCAGGTAATAAACTAAGTAAGATTTCTGTGGCCTTTCCACCTGTTGTACCAATATGAGTACAATCTGGTATTTGTGCTAATACGTCAGCGAGAGGAACGGGCTCAACCACCTTTAAAAACGCATCAGATGCATTACCATGCTCACGAATAGCTTTCAATACCGTTGGACAAGAAGCTATACCAATTTGAGATAAAAAAGCTTTAATCTTTTCCGCATCAAATGCTTTTTCTTCCCCTTTTCTAAAATGTTCTTTATCATCAAAGAACACCAAACCGAAAACACGCCACATATCATTTTGAAAATTCGGATAATGAAATTCCATGGCTCGCTTTTCAGATGTTGGTGGAAATGTTCCCATCATCATAACCGTTGCATTCTTCGGTAAGAATGGCGGAAATGGTCTCGTCTCTACAACTTCATTAGAATTTACTTCAACAGTAGTATTATCTTTCACGATACACATCTCCTTATTGTTTATGTTAACTATCTACTCTCACATTAACAAGTTTAGATGATTGATACTATGATAAAACTCACCGTTTATTGAACCATAGGTTGGGTCATAATCGTATTGACCGCATCAAATCCTGTTGGTATAGGAGATACGAGATATAAACATACAACAGCAGCAATAGCAAATCCAATTGCTAAGTAGGAGAAGGTGCCGCGTTTAGGGAATTCATACAAACCAAACATGCGTATGCCAATAGCCGCACCAATAGCTGTAATAAAGGATGGCAATGAGAACATGCCATATACGCCAAAGATGACCATCAATCCTGCATAACCACCTACTACAGTAATCATTGGCAACATACGTTCCATAGGACTCTTGTAGTCACGTGTTAACCCAAATGGATAGTTAGAACTTTCAATACCGAACAAGCCAAGTAAAATACCAAAGTCAACCCAGATAAATTCCCAAATGCCTTTAAATGCATTCCGATTACGACCTGCATACCAAGCAAAGGCAGTAATGGCCAAGATGGCTAAACCAACTAAGCCAAAATAGTAATCCCCACTAATAGTAGGACCTACATAGGCGCCAATAGCTGTTACAATAGCACTGAGAACGGAAAGTACAATAACGCGATGAACAGCAGGACGTTCCTGTTCAGGAATGCGTTTGAACACAGTTGCTAGCAATTCCAATACAAAGCAAGCCATAAAGACAGCAATACCAATAGCTGGATTAATAAAGATACCAACTACCGTCAAAACTAAAGGAATTAACAAGCGCCATTTAGGAAATAATACGAGATTCTTGTAATCAAGGCGTACATCTTGTGTTTCAGATGTGAAATTATTATACACTACAAAGAGGAGCATAAACGCAACCACATCTAGTGGTGTAGCCCCCCAAATCAACAAGGTTGGTACGATAATCATGGATAACGCCACACCAGATATTCTAGATAGGCCGGCGGCGATGAACCCTAGCAATAAAAATGGTAATAATAATATTAAATATTCGAACATAATAAACCTCCCATCATCATATAAATCTAAGTATATAGTAATTAACTACAAATTTCTATACCGAATGGGTTGAGGTTTATACAGATTTACCATACGACACCATACAATACTACGTCTTTGCTAAGATTGTTGCTGCTTTAATCGGTTTCTTATAACAGATGTGGAACATTCGAGTTGTCGTGCGATAGCTGCAATGGATAATCCTTCCATCCGTAATCTACTAATCTCATTCGTATCTACCTCTAACCGTTTACCACGCAATGCAACACCAGATTCTCGTAAATATAAGGCGACTGTATTGGCTTGTAACTGATAAGCAACACCTATATCCTTTGTACTCAACCCATGATAGCTATACAAATAGCTCATTTCATCGATAGGCATCACCCTACGCCGCCCACCGCGTATATTGACACCCATGTGATGTAAGATATGTAATACCTTCCATCGTGAAAGCCCCATCATATCGGCAATACGAGTTGTACTATTACCACTTTCATAAGCCTTTTTAATACGATCTGGGTCTACACTATGTATAGAATGGTCATGAGTACACAGCAGTCCATACTCATGTAATCGATTAGATATGGTCGCAGTGGATACATTAAAACGACGGGCCAAAGCTTCAATACTCGTATGACTCACTTCATATAAATTTACCAAGGTTGTACGATTGATATCTTTACGCGTTTCACGTCGTGCAATCTTATACATCTGCATACGCCTTACAATTGTATCTACACTACACCCAATATAATCGGCAATATCTCGTAAGGTCCATTTTTCTTTGACATATAGATTCTCTAATAATTGTTTTGGAATATTTCGTACGCTACGATACATATAATCGCTCCTTTCATATAATTTAGGTGAACTTTATCCTCATACCTATTACATATATTATGAAAGTTCAACTATACGCTTTGCAATAGAAAAAGGGTTCCCAATAGTCACCCCTGTGACCATTGGGAACCCTTGTCTTTATTAGGAACATATATACATTATCGAGCCCTATGCCGCAATGCCTTTGGTTTTTCTAGTATAAAAGCCCATTTCATGCCTTCTTTAATATCATGACGTGACTTGCGAGCCTTCTTCGTTACAGGCTTCGTATGAGTCTCTACATCAACAAGAGGAATCTTTACTTCTTCCATTGCTTTTTGGCGCTTAAATTCTGCTAGGCGCTCAGTCAATGTAGAAACTGCAACCGTTTTACTAGTAGATACTTTATGTTCTTCTCGTTGTTTAGTTTGCTCTTTTTTAGGTTGTTCTGCAGATTGATTATAAGAAATCTGAGTATTAGACGACTGATAGACAGCATCATTAGATGTAGCATTAACCGAAGGTTCTTCTATTTTACGTTCAATAGAAATACCGTATTCACGCTCCATATCCTCCCAAGTCTTTTCAGCACCTGAGGTTTCATACTCATCAGCATCTTCAGTCTTTGAGCTTTTCAAAAAGGAGAACACGATATAAGCAATTATAGCTAGAACAAATATAGGATTATGCGTAAAGGCCGATAGTACTGTAGACAAAATAGAGTCCATAGCTACTCCTATTCACCATCTGCTAAATTCTCACGCATCTTAGTGTCTGCAATAATATTGTTCATATTGTAGTAATCCATAACGCCGAGATTACCATTTCTGAAGGCTTCTGCCAATGCTTTAGGAACTTCAGCTTGTGCTTCCACAACCTTAGCTTGCATATCTTGTGTTTTAGCACGCATTTCTTGTTCTGTAGCAACCGCCATAGCACGGCGTTCTTCGGCACGAGCTTGAGCGATTTTCTTATCCGCTTCAGCTTGGTCAGTTTGCAATTGGGCCCCAATATTACGTCCCACGTCTACGTCAGCAATATCGATAGATAAGATTTCAAAGGCAGTCCCGGCATCAAGGCCTTTGCCCAATACAGTACGAGAAATGTGATCTGGATTTTCCAATACATCTGTATGCTCTTCAGAAGAACCTACCGTTGTTACGATACCTTCACCAACACGGGCGATGATTGTCGCTTCACCAGCACCACCAACAAGGCGGTCAATATTAGCACGTACCGTTACGCGAGCACGAACCTTAAGTTCAATACCATTTTTTGCCACTGCAGAAATAATCGGTGTTTCAATAACCTTAGGATTAACGGACATTTGAACCGCTTCCAATACATCACGACCTGCGAGGTCGATAGCGGCAGAACGTTCAAATGTCAACGGAATAGATGCGCGTTCAGCAGCAATCAAAGCATCTACAACGCGATCAACGTCACCACCAGCAAGATAATGTGCTTCCAATTGATTTACATTAACCTCAAGGCCGGCTTTATTCGCCTTAATTAAAGGCATTACGATTTGAGATGGGTTTACACGACGTAAACGCATACCAACCAATGTGAAAATCCCTACGTTAACACCGGCTGCCAACGCAGATACCCAAAGGCCTAATGGCACAACATACAAAAACACCATAATCCCAATCAGTAGAATGGGAATCAAGATTAAAATACCTACATCCATAATAACCTCCATTATATACGACGATGTGATGAAAGCTTAATCGCGCTTTCTAACTATATTGCGGCCGCCCACAACACGAAATACCACAATAGGTGAACCGGCATCGATGAAGTCCCCTTCGGTTACAACATCTACTAAATTACCATCAATCTTAGCAATACCTGCAGGACGCAGAGTAGTATGAGCTACGCCTTCTTTACCAACTAAGTCATCTAATACATCATTAGATACATATCCAGCTTTTGTGGTAGATCGTTGCCCTAAGGTAAAAAGCTTGCCAATCCAGGTTTTTGAAAAGTGATTAAAGAAGGTTAATAATACTACGACTAATACAATCGTGATACCAAGCACTGCATATAAGGCTACATCGGTACTACCAAGGCCGATAAACACGCCCCACATAAACAAACAGTACCCGATAAGGCCCGCAATACCACCAGGTATAACTAATTCAATCGCCATCAATACAATGCCTATAATAAGCAAAAAAATATAATCCATATAAACCTCCTTTCACAAAACATTTCATACAATATATTATACAATAGACATTTATATTTTTCCAATAGACACTCTTCTATGGTATATAAAATCCCACCATGCAAAAACGCGTAGCCAAAAAGCTACGCGTTAATTATAAGTCTCGCTATATCTTCAAATGTATAATCAATTATACATCTGTTTTCTTTAATTGATCATTACCAATACCTGTTTTTTGTAAGATAAGAAGTATGATACTCATCCCCATGCCTACAACAGTTGCCAAACCCATGCCTTTTAAAACAACAGGACCAATTACGAGCTGTGCACCACTAAGGCCTACAACAAGAATAACAGATGTAAGAATCATGTTAACAGGATTTGTATAGTCTACCTTGCGTTCTACGAGCATACGTAACCCAGAAGCAGCGATGATACCGAACAATAGAATCGATACACCACCCATAACAGGAACCGGAATGGCATGGATAAGAGCGGCTACCTTGCCCACGAAGGAAATAATCATAGCCAATATAGCTGCACCGCCGATAACCCATACGCTAAAGCACCGAGTAATCGCTAGTACACCGATATTTTCACCATACGTTGTATTTGGTGTAGCACCAAAGAAACCAGAAAGAATATTGGCAAGGCCATCACCTAATAAAGAACGTTCTAAGCCAGGGTCTTTCATAAGATCTTTTGATACGATATTACTAGTAACAACAAGGTGACCTACGTGTTCCGCAAATACTACAAACAATGCGGGCATAATCATGACGATGGCATTGATATCAAATTCAGGCATACCATAAAACTGCGGTAACGAGAACCATGGTGCTGCTTCAACAGCGGAGAAATCGACAACGCCCATGATAGCAGATAAGATATAACCTGCTACTACGCCGATAAGCACAGGAATGACAGCAAGGAACCCTCGGAATACGACGGTTCCTAATAAGGTCACAATCAAGGAGAACATAGATACTATGATAGCCTGTTCATGAGACATTCCAAGATTTTGATCACCGATAAGTCCAGCCATACCCATAGCGACTGGAGCTAGTTCAAGACCAATGATAGCAACGATAGCCCCCATCGCAGCTGGTGGGAATAATTTATCAATCCAACCGATACCAATATAGCGAACTAAGAACGATAAAATAACAAAGGATAAGCCAAATACGACAAAAGCGCCTTTAGCTGCTTCATAACCCAATCCTGCAGCCAATACCGCACTAACAGGAGCAATAAAAGCAAAACTAGAGCCTAAATAGGCTGGAATCTTGCCTTTACATACAAATAAGTACAGCAATGTACCAATACCATTCATAAATAATGCCGTTGCTGGATCGACTTTCAACAAATACGGTACAAGTACGGTAGAGCCAAACATGGCAAATAAATGTTGAAAGCTAAGTGGCAATAATTTACCCAATGATGGGCGTTCTTGAATATCAATAAAATCGTTCATAATTTTCCCTCATACACAACACATATATTATCGTTTACTTGGTGGTACAAAACGTCCCGGTAATTTAGGTTCAACCGTTCTATTCGGTCTAAATCGACTCTGCGTTTCCTCGCGCAACGAAGGTAACATTTCCTTTGTACCTACTGGTTTAACACCTTCTACGCCACGTCTCGCAATACTTGCTAAAATAGCAATAGCCAAACAGTTCATCATCAACGAAGAACCACCATAGCTAACGAACGGCAATGGCACACCTGTTACAGGCAACATACCACAAACCATGGCGATATTGAAGAATGCTTGACCACTGATGAGAATCGTAATCCCAATGGCTAACCATCTACCAAAAGCATCGCGTGCCCTATTAGCAATTCGAAATCCAAAATACGTAAACAGGGCCATTAAGAATACGACCGCAATAGCGCCTAAAAAGCCCATTTCCTGTGCCCAAACAGCGAAGGCAAAGTCCGTATGCGCTTCAGGTAGATAGAAATACTTTGACGTACCATTCAGAAGGCCTTGACCAAAGAACCCACCTGAGCCTACGGCTAACAAACCTTGTACAGTTTGATAGCCTTTATCCTGTGCATAGGACCAGGGATCAAACCAGGATACAACGCGTTCCCACCGATACGAACTACTACGAGCAGCATAAATACCTACGACAATAGCCCCCATCAAAGATAAGCCAAATATACTTTTCTCAAAGCCAGATAAGAATATTAATAGGTAGGAGAAACCTATAATCAATACGGCAGTCCCCATATCCGGCTGTTTAATAGTGAGCAAAGCAAATATGATTGGCCAAAGCAACATATAGCCCATATATCTTACGCGTTCAAAAATATAACCTAATGCTACCTCTTTCTGAGACAAACCCTTCTTAGGTTTAATCATAGATGTAAATTTGGGTTTTATCCACGGTTTATCCGCCAATTTAGCTGCTGTCCACATGAGTGCAGCCAATTTAGCAAACTCTGATGGCTGAAACGAGAATAGGCCAAGAGAAATCCACCGGCGCGCACCATTGACCTCTACACCGACCAAATATATAGCCACTAAGGATACTGCGGTCAATCCCATTATCCAGGTCAGTAATTTAGTATTTTGTAATCGACGATAATCAAATCGATACAAAAGGACACCCAAAATAGCAGAAGCCAATAAATAACCTAAATGTCTCGGTGCATAGCCCAACAATCCAGTATCTGTTGTAATCGACCCAACATAGGTGGCACTAAAGATATTAATGCTACCAATCAAGGCCATAAGCGCTATAGGCAATAACATGCCTTGTAGGTCGTTCTTAAACACTTTCTCCCAAAAGTGCCCCTTCTTTTCCCCTTTTTGCACCATATTATGCCTCCTTAGTAACAGTCGGTTTCACTGCTTCTAATCGGAAAATAGGTTGTCCCTTTGCGCTAAATTTCTCTTCATATTCCGTTTTTACATTCGGTAAATCTGTACTATGTAAATCATAGGTGACATTCTTGAGTTCCCACCCACAATTTTTGAACTCCTCTAGAGAGAATATAAACAAGTCTTCATTATCGGTTTTAAAGTGTACTTCGCCATTATCTTTTAACAAACGTGCATAGCGATCAAGGAATGTATGATATGTTAAGCGACGCTTAGCATGTTTAGCCTTAGGCCATGGATCACAGAAATTGATATAGAATCGATCTACTTCTCCAGGGGCTACAATTTCTTCAATCCCTGCAATATCAAACAAAGATACTTTTGCATTATCCCGTTGAGCTTCGAAAATCTTTTGTGCTGCATAGTAAATTACACCGATTTGAACCTCAAAACCAACAAAATTTGCATCTGGATATGCTTCAGACATGCCTGCAATAAATCGCCCCTTACCAGTGCCTAGTTCCATGTATAATGGTCGTTCCGGATGCAAAAAAGCCTCTCTCCATTTGCCTTTATAAGTCTCTTGTCCTGATAAAATAATATGTGAATCATACTCGTGGATAGCCTCATCAATCCACGGTTTTCTACGAAGACGCATCGTTACTCCTTATATGTCTATTTTGAAAGTACTATATTACATAACTAATTGTTATCTATCCTTATTATTATAGAAAAATGCTTTACTTTACGTCAATTAGTAATATAAAAAAGCCCCTGTCATTATGAAAAGACAAGGGCTCATCATTAATTAGATAGCATATTTTCTAAGTATTCAATTTGTTGTGGGCTTAAACCAAGCTCTGTTAAGCTTTTCTTAGATGTAGCAAACACCGCATTTGATTTACCAACACGAGTACCTAATGCCGCTGCTGCTACAAGTTCACGATCAAGTTTGCCTAGACGTGATCTGTTTCTATTTTGTGGTTTTGGCTTTTTAATACGAAATGTATTATATTTTACAGCTGTTGACGCTTCATCAGCTTTAATTTTGGCAGCCATATTTGTACTATTAGAGCCATTACCTAGTAGAGCACTTAATCCCACTCGCTTTGGCACGAGTTTATCATAATCTACACCAAACTCGGGGCGTTCTTCACGAAGTTGTTCAAATGTAGCAAGAGCCGCATTCATTTGCTTTAAACCCGCTGCAGAATACAACTGACGAATAGCAATACTTACCTCTTGAGGTGTCAAAGTACCGCGTTCAATAGCAGAAATAATCGTTTCTCTTAACGATCCAAGATCTCCGCTAGCTGTATAACGTCCGATTTCAACAAGATCTTTTTGACGTTCATTGAGCTCTTTTGGTATATATATATTAAATTCTGAGATGGAAGGCGCTTTTTTGGTTATCGGTTCTGCGGCGCCATTTACCTCACACAGATAACCACTGCTGACTACAGCCAAAGCCACGGCCAAAGTTAAAATCTTTTTCAATGTTTCCAAATCTCCCTTTACACACCAACAAAAGCACATTTACGTTCATATACTAACCAATACAATTTTCTAAATTAATTAAACTGTATTATACATCATAATGAGTCAATCTGTTATTATTATATACTACTTCATCTATTATTTATAGTCATATTAATAAAAAACTATAAAATATTTTATTTATAAACGACTCATCATATATAGAAAAATAGTAGCTTCTATGCTAATTAATAGAAGCTACTACTTAACGTCATCACTTATAAATATTTTTTATAAATATTATGATACAATCCTTGTTTAACACAACATACTTTTGGAATCATTTACAATCTGTTCTACAGAAACACCGTTTTCTTGCAAAAGCTCCGCCGCATCATAGCGATCATGGAACTCCTTAGCAATGCCATAATTCTTAACACGCATTGCAGATGGTCCATAGAAGCTGGCCACGCGTTGGCCCCAACCACCTTCTACTACACCATCTTCCAAAGTAAATACTACAGAGTGATTTACTTTCAAATCTTTTAGTAGTTCTTCATCTAGGCCAGAAGCAAATTTAGGATTTACTACGGTTGCATTAATGCCTATTTTAGCCAATTCATCAGCTACTTGATTAGCGAGATGATAGAAATTACCTAAGCCTAATAAAGCAATGCCTTCGCCACAACGAGTCACTTCAGATTTATTTAATAGACTATAATTCGTTGTATCTGCAACACCTGTGCTAATAAACTCACCAACAGGAACACGAATTGCTACCGGATGCTCATGTTGATGCACGGCATACTCAGTCATAGCCAACAACTCTTCATTATTGGTAGGAGCTAAGTATACCAAATTAGGAATGCTTGTAAGCATTGGTATATCAAAGAACCCCAAATGAGTGACATCGTTCATGCCATATACAGAGGCCTGGTGATTAATAATAACGGCACTATTATTATTGACGCAAAGATCTTGTACTAATTGGTCATAGGTACGTTGTAAAAATGTACTATACACATTAAATACTGGTTTACCGCCATTTTTAGCAATACCAGAACTCATTGCAATGGCATGCTCTTCTGCAATGCCTACGTCAATATATTGTTTGCCTGCCGCTTTGCGCCATTCGGAATTAAATCCAAAGCCACCTGGTGTACCTGCACAAATAGCTACCACTGTTGGATCTACTTTGATTTGCTCCATCAAGTAGTTCGCAATCGTACCAACATACGTTGGACCATTATCTTTCGCTTTTAGCTTACCTGTTTCTAAGTCAAATGGCATAGTCCAGTGGAACTTTTCTTTATTTTGCTCTGCAATGGTATACCCCTTGCCTTTTTGAGTAACGATATGTAATACAATTGGATGGTCAATATCTTTCACATCTTGGAATACGTTAATCAATGTTTCTAAATCATTACCCTTTGCTACAAAACGATAGTCTAAACCAATAGCCTTGAAAATATTATTGGAACTTTCACCATTAGTTTCGCGTAGCTCACGAAGACCACGATATAAACCGCCATGATTTTCTGCAATGGATTGGTCATTATCGTTGACGATGATAATCATATTACTGTCTAACGTAGCTGCATAATCGAAACCTTCAAAGGATTCTCCACCAGATAAGGAGCCATCGCCAATAATAGCGATAATATTTTCAGAGTCCCCTTTTAAATTACGAGCCGTCGCTAAACCAGACGCCAAGGAAATAGATGTAGAGGTATGTCCAACATTAAAGAAGTCATGGTCACTTTCAGTAGGATCTGTATAACCTGTTACATCATCATAATGATTATAATCCAAAAATGCTAAGGCACGACCTGTGACCATCTTATGCACATAGGACTGATGAGATACATCATATACAATTTTATCTACCGGAGAATTAAACACATAATGCAAGGCCATAATCATTTCAACCGCGCCCAAAGGTGGACCACAATGACCGCCGTGCTCTGATACCTTCATCACAATTGCATGACGAGACTGAGCTGCTAAATCTGTTAATTCAGCAATAGATAAGCCTTTTAAATCGGCTGGAGATTTTACATTAATTAAGTGCATGAGATTCCTTTCTTTTCAGCCTCAAGTAATATTTTATTAAAACCACGAGACTTTCTGTAACTAAATTTGTGTTGTGCCACTAACTGCGCTATAGTGTATCATAATAGCAAAAAGGCGGCACAACCAAATGGTTATACCGCCTTGATTCATCAATTATTCTGCAGTGAATGGCAATAAAGCGATTGCACGTGCACGTTTGATAGATGTAGTCAATTTGCGTTGATGTTTTGCGCAAG